>CANFJQ010000151.1 GCA_947447615.1 Comamonadaceae bacterium | reverse complement strand
GCAAATCGGCGCGATTGTCGCTTAAAGGACGCAGGTCATGGCACAGAAAAAAGGCGGCGGCTCTACGCGAAACGGGCGCGATTCCAAGCCCAAAATGCTCGGTGTGAAATCATTCGGCGGACAACTGATTAGCGCAGGCGCGATCATCGTACGTCAGCGTGGCACCAAGTTCCACCCAGGCACCAATGTCGGCATTGGCAAAGACCACACGCTGTTTGCGTTGGTTGACGGCCATGTCCAATTCGCCGTTAAAGGCGCGTTGAACAAGCACACGGTGAGCATCACAGCTGCGGCTTGATCTGCAGCGTGTTCCCCGCAAAACCCTGCGCCGAAATGCGCGGGGTTTTTCATTTTTACCAGCAGGAATGCCATGAAGTTCGTTGACGAAGCCTACATCGACATCGCCGCAGGCGACGGCGGGGCCGGATGCGTCTCCTTCCGGCATGAAAAATACAAAGAGTTCGGCGGCCCCAACGGTGGCGACGGCGGACGCGGCGGTCATGTGTTTGCCGTGGCGGACTCCAACCTCAACACCCTGGTGGACTTTCGCTTTTCCCGCCGCCACGAAGCTAAGCGTGGCCAACACGGCATGGGCTCGGATATGTTTGGCGCGGCGGGCGACGACATCACGCTCAAAATGCCGGTTGGCACCATCATTACCGACGCCGAAACCGGCGAAGTTCTGTTTGAGCTGTTGGTGCCCGGCGAAGTAATCACCATTGCCAAGGGTGGCGATGGCGGCTTTGGTAATTTGCGCTTCAAAAGCGCGATCAACCGCGCGCCGCGCCAAAAAACGCCGGGCTGGCCCGGCGAAAAGCGCAACCTCAAACTCGAACTCAAAGTGCTGGCCGATGTGGGCTTGCTTGGCATGCCTAACGCTGGTAAATCGACCTTCATCACCGCCATTTCCAATGCCCGCCCGCGTATCGCGGATTACCCTTTTACGACGCTGCACCCCAATTTGGGCGTGGTGCGCGTGGGGCCCGAGCAAAGCTTTGTGGTGGCTGATCTGCCCGGGCTCATCGAAGGTGCCTCCGAAGGTGCGGGTCTTGGCCATTTGTTTTTGCGCCATTTGCAGCGCACGCGCTTGCTGCTGCATATTGTCGATGTGGCGCCCTTTGACGAAGGCGTGGATACCGTCGCCCAGGCGAAGGCGATCGTCAATGAACTGAAGAAATACGACGATGGCCTTTATAAAAAACCGCGCTGGCTGGTGCTCAATAAGCTGGACATGGTCGATGGCGACGCCCGCGCCGCGCTGGTCAAAGACTTTGTCAAGCGCTTCAAGTTCAAAGGCCCGGTGTTCGAGATTTCGGCCCTGACGCGCGAAGGCTGCGAGCCCTTGGTCAAAGCGATTTACAAACACGTGCAAGCGCAGCAGTTGTCAGAGCAGCCTTATGTCGAGGAAGATCCGCGTTTCATCGTTGCCGCCCCTGCGGATGCTGAACCGTCACCTTGAGTTTTTGTAAGCGCCCCAAGCCCACCCATTTCCCGCCAAGCCGAGTCCGGTAAGCCCCATGCCCAGTACCCGCACAACCCGCATTGTTCAGGATGCCAAGCGCATCGTGGTCAAGGTCGGCTCCAGCTTGGTGACTAATGAAGGTCGCGGTCTGGACGAAGCGGCCATTGGGCAATGGTGCCGACAGTTGGCCGTCTTGCGCGCGCAGGGTATCGAAGTGGTGATGGTCTCCAGCGGCGCAATTGCCGAAGGCATGAAGCGCCTGGGTTGGACCACCCGCCC
Source organism: Comamonadaceae bacterium (assembly GCA_947447615.1). Classification (GTDB taxonomy): domain Bacteria; phylum Pseudomonadota; class Gammaproteobacteria; order Burkholderiales; family Burkholderiaceae_C; genus Allorhodoferax. Next base: position 4,252 of record CANFJQ010000151.1, on the reverse strand, counting down.
GCAGGCAATCAACGAATTGCAAGCTGCTGCGGCCGTGGGCCAAATGGGCCTGGCGCAAATGTATGAAACCAAGCTGCGCGAAAACGCGCTGGGCAGCGCCCAGGTGCTGCTCACCCACGCCGACCTCGCCGACCGCGAGCGCTACCTCAATGCCCGCTCGACCTTGCTTACGCTTCTCAAGCTGGGCGTCGTGCCGGTGATCAACGAAAACGACACGGTGGTGAACGACGAGATCAAGTTTGGCGACAACGACACTTTGGGTGCGCTGGTAGCCAATCTGATTGAAGCCGATGCCCTGGTGATACTGACCGACCAAAAAGGCCTGTTCAGCGCCGATCCGCGCAAAGACCCGCAAGCGCGCTTTATTGACGAAGCGGCGGCGGGTGACTTGGCCTTGGAAGACATGGCGGGCGGCACCGGTAGCAGCCTGGGGCGCGGCGGCATGATTACAAAAATTCTGGCGGCCAAGCGCGCAGCGGGTTCGGGTGCCTCCACCGTCATCGCCTGGGGCCGCGAGCCCGATGCGCTGGTGCGGCTGGCGCAGGGCGAGGCCATAGGCACGGTCTTGGTCGCACCGACCCAGAAAACCCAGGCACGCAAACAATGGATGGCTGACCACTTGCAACTGCGCGGCGCGCTAGTAGTGGATGCCGGGGCGGCGCGCATGGTGCGCAGCCAGGGCAAAAGCCTGCTGCCCGTGGGCATGGTGCGCGTGGAGGGTGATTTTGCGCGGGGCGACGTGATTGCGGTACGCAGCCCCGAGGGGCAGGACATTGCGCGCGGTTTGGCCAACTATTCCAGCGCCGAAGCGCGTTTGTTGTGCGGTAAGCCTTCGGCGGACATCGAATCCCTGCTGGGTTACGCCGCCGAGCCCGAAATGCTGCACCGGGACAATCTGGTGCTGATGCGATAAGCCAAGTCAGCAAAAACGCTGGCTTGCGCGTCCAATTAACTTTCCTGCGCTTTGGGTTCTTGCGCTGCGGGGCTGTCCCGCTGCGGTACAAGCGCATCTTCTGCCTGACGAACAGCGGCTCCGCGTCCTGGGCCGCCTCTGGCGCGGCCATCTTGGCGCGGCAGGTAGCGGGACAACTCGGTGAGCGCGTCCTGGTACACCCCGCGCTTGAAATCCACCACCGCGTCCAGCGGCACCCAATAGTCGTTCCAACGCCAGGCGTCAAATTCCGGATGGTCGGTGGCGCGCAGGTTCAGGTTCCAGTCAAAACCGGTGAGCTGGAGTAAAAACCAGATTTGCTTCTGGCCTTTGTAGTGGCCGCGCGCATCGCGGCGGATATAGCGCTGTGGCACCTCATAGCGCAACCAGTCACGGGTACGGGCAACAATGGCAACGTGCTCCGGCTGGAGCCCCACTTCTTCGTGCAATTCGCGGTACATGGCTTGCTCCGGGGTTTCGCCCCGGTCAATGCCGCCTTGCGGAAACTGCCACGAGTGGGTCCGTATGCGTTTGCCCCAAAAAACCTGATTTTTCTGGTTGAGCAGGATGATGCCGACGTTGGGCCGAAACCCATCCCGGTCAAGCATAATCAAACCCCAAATTTTTTAAACTTGAGCCATTATGCACGGCACTTCGCCCGCTGCAAACAGGCCCGCGCCACCACGATCCACGAGACCTTGCATGAAAGCCTCCCAATTCCTGATTTCCACCCTCAAGGAGGCTCCGGCCGACGCCGAAGTGGCCAGCCACCAGCTGATGATGCGCGCCGGGATGATCAAAAAACTCGGTGCTGGCATCTACAGCTATATGCCCATGGGCTTGCGGGTTATCCGCAAGGTCGAGGCCATCGTGCGCGAGGAAATGAACCGCGCCGGGGCGGTGGAAGTCAGCATGCCGGTGGTGCAACCGGCAGAGCTTTGGCAGGAAACGGGTCGCTTTGAAAAAATGGGCCCCGAGCTTTTGCGCATCAAAGACCGCCACGACCGCGACTACGTGGTACAGCCCACCAGCGAGGAGGTGGTGACCGACATCGCGCGCCAGGAAATCAAAAGCTACAAGCAGTTACCCAAAAACTTGTACCAGATCCAGACCAAGTTTCGCGACGAGCGCCGCCCGCGCTTTGGCCTAATGCGTGGCCGCGAGTTCACCATGAAAGACGCCTACAGCTTTGACCGCGATATCGATTCCGCCAAAGCCAGCTACCAAATCATGGCGCAGGCCTACCGCAAAATTTTTGACCGCTTTGGTCTGCGCTACCGCGCAGTGGCTGCCGACAGCGGCGCCATCGGCGGCGACCTGAGCGAAGAGTTTCAGGTGATTGCCACCACCGGCGAAGACGCCATCGTGTACTCCCCCGGCAGCAACTACGCCGCCAATATGGAAAAAGCCGAAGCCCTGGCGCCCGGCGGACCACGCCCGGCACCTGCCCAAGCCATGGCCAAAGTCGCCACGCCAGACAAAAGCACTTGCGCGGATGTAGCCGAATACCTGCAGCTTCCTTTGTCGAGTACCCTGAAGTCCTTGGTGGTTGCCACCGATGAGCGCGACGACAAAGGCGAAGTGCTCAAGTCCGTGGTCTGGTTATTGCTAATCCGTGGTGACCGCAGCATGAACGAGGTCAAAGTGTCCAAAGTACCTGGCCTGGCGGATTTCCGCTTTGCCACCCTCGCTGAGATCGACGCGCATTTCGGCTGCGAGCCGGGTTACTTAGGGCCAGTGGGACTGAAAAAACCGCTGCGTATCGTGGCCGACCGCGAGGTGGCGCTGATGGCCGACTGGGTGTGCGGCGCTAACGAGCCGCATTTCCATATTGCCGGTGTCAACTGGGGCCGCGATCTGCCCGAGCCCGATGTGGTGGCCGACATCCGCAATGTGGTCGAGGGCGACTTGGCGCCCGATGGTAGCGGCGCTTTGGCGATTGAGCGTGGTATTGAAATCGGCCATATTTTTTATCTGGGCACCAAATACTCCAAAGCCATGAATGCCACGTTTTTGGACGTCAACGGCAAACCGCAGTTCATGGAAATGGGTTGCTACGGCATCGGCATCACGCGCCTGCCCGCGGCTGCAATCGAGCAAAACCACGATGCGCGCGGCATCATTTGGCCGGACGCACTGGCGCCTTTTACCGTGGTGATTTGCCCCATCAGCCCGGACCGTTTTGCCGAGGTGAAGACTGCCGCTGAAGCCTTGTACTCAGAACTGCTGGCCGCTGGTGTGGATGTGATTTTGGATGACCGGGGCGAGCGGCCCGGTGCCATGTTTGCGGATTGGGAACTGATTGGCGTGCCGCACCGCATCACCCTGGGCGACCGGGGCTTGAAAGAGGGCATGGTTGAATACCAGCACCGGCGCGATGCTGCAGCCACTCCAGTGCCGGTGGCCGAGGCGGCGGCCTGGGTGCGCAGCCGCCTGACGGTCTAAACAGGTTTTGGCCTAACAAGCCCTTGGCGCATGCCGCGCACTAAGCCTTTCAAGCGCCGTGAGCTCTTAGTGGACGCCCTGCGCACCTGGCCTTCGGTGCTGCTAATGCCGCTGCTGTTGCCGACATCAGCACTGGCAGGAGGTCAGGTCGAAGAGCCACTCATGGACTCGGTGCGCTCGGCACTGAGTTCAGCCATCCACCAAAGCGCTCCACCCGTGCCCGCTTTTCCTCTAGATAGCGGGCGCCAGCAATACGAACGCTGGCTGGACGCTATGTCCGAGCGTTTGCGCCGGCGCAAGGCCGACGCACTGGAGCACAAAGAATTTTTGCCTACCGTGTGGTACGAGAGCAAGCGCGCCGGGTTGGACGTGGCGCTGGTGTTGGGGTTGATTCAGGTGGAAAGCAATTTCCGCAAATTTGCGATTAGCAGCGCCGGCGCGCGCGGTTATATTCAAGTAATGCCGTTTTGGACCCGCCTGATCGGCGATGGCGACCCCGCCACCTTGTTTCACATGCAAACCAATTTGCGCTTTGGCTGTGTCATCCTGCGCCACTACCTGGACACAGAAAACGGGGATTTGTTTTTGGCGCTGGGCCGCTACAACGGCTCACGCGGCCAGCGGCCCTATCCGGATGCCGTGCTGGCGGCGCGGCGGGGCTGGGAGTTTTAGCTATTGCCCAAGGCTTGCAGCAACTCGCCTGATTCGTACATCTCCATCATGATGTCCGAGCCGCCGATGAATTCGCCCTTGATATAGAGCTGGGGGATGGTGGGCCAGTTGCTGTATTCCTTGATGCCCTGGCGGATTTCCTCGTCTTCCAGCACATTGACGGTGGTCAGCGCCTTGGTGTCCACGCCGCTGGCTTTGAGAATC
>CANFJQ010000150.1 GCA_947447615.1 Comamonadaceae bacterium | reverse complement strand
CATCTATTTGCAGGAAGCCTTTGATGCCGGTGGTGCCGATGCATCCAACACCTCGCCCAACGCCGAGCGCGCACGCGGGCAGATTGCGCGCGGCGTGGTGGAGTACGGCAACGCCATCAAAGACCTGGTGGCTGCTAATATTTTCCCCGGTGATATGTTGTGGAAAAACTTCGGCATCACGCGCCATGGCAAAGTGGTGTTTTATGACTACGACGAAATCGAGTACATCACCGATTGCAACTTCCGCCGCGTGCCACCCCCGCGTAACGAAGAGGACGAAATGTCTGGCGAGACCTGGTACAGCGTAGGTCCCAAAGACGTCTTCCCCGAAACTTTTACGCCATTTTTATTGGGCAATCCAGCCGTCCGCAAAGTGTTTATGGAGCACCATGCCGACTTGCTGGATGCGGACTTTTGGCAGGGCCACAAAGATCGCATCGCCCAAGGCTATGTGCACGACGTATTTCCCTATGACCGGGAAAAACGTTTTGAAACCGATTGATGATGAACCCCGCTATCTGAAGGAGCACCACCATGCAAGACCCCATCGTGATTGTCAGCGCCGCCCGCACTCCCATGGGGAGTTTTCAGGGCGACTTTTCTAGCCTTGCCGCGCATGATTTGGGCGGCGCCGCGATCCGCGCTGCCGTGGAGCGCGCAGGCATTGCGCCTGATGCGGTAGGCGAAGTCTTGTTTGGTAACTGCCTGATGGCAGGCCAGGGCCAGGCCCCGGCGCGCCAGGCGGCCTTTAAAGGCGGCTTACCGCAAAGCGCGGGCGCGGTGACCTTGTCCAAAATGTGCGGCTCGGGCATGCGCGCAGTTATGTTTGCGCACGACATGTTGGCGGCGCACAGCCAGGACGTGCTGGTGGCTGGTGGCATGGAGAGCATGACCAATGCGCCTTATCTCTTGCTCAAAGGCCGTGGCGGCTACCGCATGGGCCACGATAAGGTCTATGACCACATGATGCTCGACGGCCTGGAAGACGCCTACGAAGCCGGCCGCAGCATGGGCACCTTTGGCGAAGACTGCGCCGCCAAATACAGCTTCACCCGCGCCGAGCAAGACGCGTTTGCCACCGCCAGCGTGCAGCGCGCGCAAGCGGCGATTGCCAGCGGCGCTTTTGCTACCGAAATCACACCCGTCACCGTCAAAGACCGCAGCGGCGAGCGCGTGGTGAGCATGGACGAAGGCCCGGGCAAGATTAAGCTCGACAAAATCCCCGGCCTCAAGACCGCTTTCAAAAAAGACGGCACGATTACCGCCGCGTCCAGCTCGTCGATCAACGACGGCGCAGCCGCCATGGTCTTGATGCGCGCCAGCACCGCAGCGCAATTGGGCTGTAAACCCCTGGCCCGCATCGTCAGCCACGCCACCCACGCGCAAGCGCCCGAGTGGTTTGCCACCGCACCCGTGGGCGCCACGCAAAAAGCCTTGGCCAAAGCCGGTTGGGCCGTGGGCGATGTCGATTTGTGGGAAGTCAATGAAGCCTTTGCCGTCGTGCCCATGGCGCTAATGAAAGAGTTGGATATCGCGCACGAAAAAGTCAACGTCAACGGCGGCGCCTGCGCCTTGGGCCACCCGATTGGCGCGTCTGGTGCGCGCATCATGGTGACACTTTTGCATGCGCTGAAAGCGCGGGGCTTGAAGCGTGGGCTGGCGACGCTGTGCATTGGCGGCGGCGAGGCGACTGCGGTGGCTGTGGAAATGCTTTAAAGTGCGCAAGGATTTAGGTAAGTACCAAGGAGGTTGACATGGGTCAGATTACGATGAAAGATGCGGTATCAAAAGCTAAATCGCACCTGAAAGACTTGTACGCCGATGATGCCCCGCAAGCCTTGGCGCTAGAGGAAATAGACAGGATAAATGATGGTGACAGACAGTTGTGGGCTGTCACTTTAGGCTTTCAGCGTAGGCGTGACGTGAGTATTGCTAGCGACACCGCGTCGTCTGCCCTGTCTCTGTTTCAGGCACGAACCACCGAGGTGGAGCATCGCGTTTATAAGACCGTAATGATCGACGCCAGTACAGGAAACTTTGTCAAGATGGACATGCGGCAAGTTTCATGAGCACAGGTTTGGAGGGGCAGCTAGAAAGCTATATCCGTAAATATAGAAATAGTGGTGTGCTGCTTGATGCCAATGTGTTGCTCTTGCTGTGGGCTTTTGAGTTTGACTCGAAGTTGATCGGCAGGAAAAAACTTGAAAAGTACACTGCCGACGATGGTCAATTGCTGGTGAACTGTGTATCCCAATTTAAGCGGATATTGACCACATCATCGATTCTTGCCGAGGTCAGTCATTTGGCAGGCCTCATGCTCTCAGGCCAACAGAGGGAGCAATTATTTGAGCGTATGTATTCATTTTTTAATGGGCCAAGCACCGAGGGTGTGGAACATTGCTCAATTCATGGAGCCGTGTTGCCCGCGCAGGCCTTTGTTCACCTAGGCTACACAGACGCCAGCATCATTGCTGTTGCGCAAGCCCCCCATTTTTTGCTGACTGATGATCTGGATTTGTTTTTGAATGCCCAACAAAGCGGCATCCCCACGATCAACTTCACGCACATGCGTGAAGCGGCTAATTTGGTGTGAATTTCGTTTGCCAAAGAATTCCCATGCTCCTCACCCCCGACCAAGAAGCCATCCGCGACGCGGTACGCGAATTTGCGCATAACGAATTGTGGCCGCATGCGCCGCGCTGGGACAAGGAACATACCTTTCCCAAAGACGTGCACAAAGGTCTGGCGGCACTGGGCGCATACGGCATTTGCGTGCCTGAGGAATACGGCGGCGTGCAGCTTGACTATCTGACGCTGGCTTTGGTATTGGAAGAGATCGCAGCTGGCGACGGCGGCACGAGCACCGTGATCAGCGTGACCAATTGCCCGGTCAATGCCATCTTGATGCGCTATGGCAATGCCGCGCAAAAGCAGCAGTGGCTCACGCCTTTGGCGCGCGGCGAAATGCTGGGCGCGTTTTGCTTGACTGAGCCGCATGTGGGCTCGGACGCTTCCAGCCTGCGCACCACGGCAGCGCGCGAAGGCGATGCCTATGTGCTTAACGGCGTGAAGCAATTTATCACCAGCGGCAAGAATGCCGACGTGGCGATTGTGGTTGCTGTCACCGACAAAGGCGCGGGTAAAAAAGGCATGAGTGCGTTTTTGGTGCCCACCAAGGCGCCGGGCTATGTGGTCGCACGGCTGGAGGACAAGCTGGGCCAGCACAGCAGCGACACCGCCCAAATCAATTTTGACAACTGCCGCATCCCGGCGGACAACTTGATCGGCAAAGAGGGCGAGGGCTATGGCATCGCCTTGGGTGGCCTGGAGGGCGGGCGCATCGGCATCGCCGCACAAAGCGTGGGGATGGCGCGCAGTGCGTTTGAAGTGGCGCTAGCGTATTCCAAAGATCGGCAGAGTTTTGGAGCGCCTATCTTCAATCATCAGGCGGTAGGCTTTCGGCTGGCGGAATGTGCAACGCAGTTAGAGGCAGCGCGCCAATTGATATGGCACGCAGCGGCCCTGCGCGATGCCGGCCGGCCATGCCTCAAAGAAGCAGCCATGGCCAAATTGTTTGCCAGCGAGATAGCTGAAAAAGTATGTACTGTGGCCATTCAAACCCTGGGCGGCTATGGCTACGTAAGTGACTTCCCGGTGGAGCGTATCTACCGCGATGTGCGCGTCTGCCAGATTTACGAAGGCACCAGCGACGTGCAAAAAATCATCATCCAACGCGCCCTGGCGTGAACCCACAACACAAGGAGACAGCATGCCGATTACCAAAGGATTTCGCCAACTCGTCGATGAGGCCAATGCCTGCATCAAAACCTATTCCGTGACGCAAGTGCGCGAACGCCTGGCCGACGGGCGCATGCAATTGGTGGACATTCGCGACATCCGCGAAGCCGAGCGCGAAGGCACCATCGAAGGCGCGGTGCTGGCGCCGCGCGGCATGTTGGAGTTTTGGGTGGACCCGGCCTCGCCCTATTTCAAACCGGTTTTTGGCGACGAGGCCAAAGAGTATGTGCTGTTTTGCGCCGCGAGCTGGCGTAGCGCTTTGGCTACCAAAGCCTTGCAAGAAATGGGCATGACCAACGTCGCGCATATTGACGGCGGCTTTGCCACCTGGGTGAAAGACGGTGCGCCAGTGCAAAGCTGGGAAGCCCACAAAGCGCAAGCCAAGGCCGCCAAAGGCGGATGAGCCTAGGCCCATTGGCTTTGCAAGGCGACCCGCCTTGCCCGTGTGCGCGGGCGGGCACGCATGGAAAGCCGCTTCGTTTTTCTGCCTGTTGCGGGCGGTATCTCGAAGGTGAAACGCCCGCACCTGATGCCCAAAGCCTGATGCGATCGCGCTACAGCGCTTTTGTCCTGCAGCGCGAAGCCTATTTGCTTGGCACCTGGCACGCCAGCACCCGCCCCGCACAAGTGGGCTTTGACACCACGGGCAAGTGGCTGGGCTTGGAGGTGCGCAAAGCGCTAGTTAGCAGCCCAACCGACGCCGAAGTGGAATTTATCGCCCGCTTCAAACCACAAGGCGCCAGCGCCTGGCGACTACACCAGCGCAGCCGATTTGTGCAGCAAGACGGGCGCTGGTGGTATGTGGATGGGGTGCAACTGGCTTGAGGCCCCGGGCCTTGCATCGATTTCGATGTAGCGCAAAGCAGTTCGCCTTACTTGGCGTTAGGCTAGCGCATTCCTGATTCCAGACATGAAGTCACCGCCATGCCGCAAACTACCCCCGCCCTCCCCCACCTCAAAGTCCTCGACCTCTCGCGGGTGCTCGCCGGCCCCTGGTGTACGCAGATGCTGGCCGACATGGGCGCCGATGTCATCAAAATCGAAAAGCCCGGCGAGGGTGACGACACGCGCCATTGGGGCCCGCCCTTTATGCAAGATGCGCAAGGTCAGGACACCGCGCACGCCAGCTATTTCACCGCCTGTAACCGCAATAAACGTTCGATCGCGATTGACATTGCCAAGTCCGAAGGCCAAGCCTTGATCAAGCAGCTTGCGCTGCAAAGCGACATCCTGGTGGAAAACTTCAAGGTCGGCGGCCTGGCGCATTACGGCCTGGACTACGCCAGCGTGAAGGCGCTCAATCCGCGCTTGGTGTATTGCTCTATCACCGGTTTCGGCCAAACCGGCCCCTACGCCGAGCGCGCCGGTTATGACCTGATGATCCAGGCCATGAGCGGCATGATGAGCATTACCGGCAAACCCGAGGGCACGCCCGGCGGCACCCCGCAGCGCGTGGGCGTGGCGCTTACCGATGTGTTCACTGGCGTCTATGCATTTGGCGCCATCTTGGCGGCCATTGAGGTGCGCCATCGCACCGGGCAAGGCCAACACATCGATATGAGCTTGCTCGATGTCGGCATCGCCATACTGGCCAACCAAGCGGCGGGCTTTTTGAACACCGGGCAATCGCCCAAGCGCCAAGGCAACAGCCACCCCAGCCTGGTGCCATACCGCGACTTTGAGACCCAAGACAGCGCCATGCTATTGGCCATTGGTAACGACGGCCAGTTCGCGCGCTTTTGCACCGTCGCCGGTCACCCCGAATGGGTTGCCGATCCACGCTTTCAGACCAACACTGAACGGGTGCGTCACCGCGACACCCTCGAAGCGCTGATGCAGGCCGTCACCCGTACCCGTAGCACCGCACAATGGATTGCCGATCTGGAGCACCATGCCGTGCCCTGCGGGCCTATCAACTCGGTGGCCGAGGCCTTTGCCGACGCCCAGGTGCAGGCCCGTGGCCTGGCGGTCACCCAGCCCACCAGCGATGCCGTCCAAGCCGCCACTGCCGTAGCTTCCATTAGCTCGGTCGCCAGCCCCCTGCGCCTGGCCGAGAACCCGCCGGTGCTGCACCGTGCGCCGCCAGCCCTGGGCGAACACACTGACGAGCTGCTGCGCGAGTGGGGCCTGGACGCCGCCGCTATCGCCCACTTGCGCTCGCAGGGGCTTGTTGGGTAAGATTCTTACTTTCAAAAGTAAGAGTAAACCATGAAAATTACCAGCAAAGGGCAGGTCACGATTCCGCAGGCGGTGCGGGAAAAAGCCGGTCTGCACCCCCACAGCGAAGT
>CANFJQ010000149.1 GCA_947447615.1 Comamonadaceae bacterium | reverse complement strand
CAGTTGGGGCAGGCGCTTTGCAAGGTGGCGTAGTCGCCGGGGATGGTGTCGCGGTCGTACTCTTTGGCTTTTTTCACCATGCGCTCGGTCATGGCGGCGATTTCGGCCATAAAGGCCTCGCGCCCCATCTTGCCCTGCTCCATCAGTGCTAATTTGTATTCCCATTCACCCGTCAGCTCGGCTTTGGACAACTCTTCAACGCCCAGGCCGCGCAAAAGCGTCATGAGCTGAAAAGCTTTGGCCGTGGGGATGAGTTCGCGCCCTTCGCGCAGCATGTATTTTTCGTTGAGCAAGCCTTCAATAATCGACGAGCGCGTGGCCGGGGTGCCCAGGCCTTTCTCGCGCATGGCTTCGCTGAACTCTTCGTCTTCTACGGTTTTGCCTGCGCCTTCCATGGCGCCTAGCAAAGTCGCCTCGGTGTAGCGCGCTGGGGGCCGGGTTTTCAGGCCTTTGGCCTCGGCGCTGTCGGTGCGCACTTTTTCGCCGGGCTGCACCGGCACCAGGTTCTGGCCTTTGTCGCCGTCTTTGGCGTCATCGACTTCGGCGGCGGCTTCTTTGCCATAGACCGCCAGCCAACCGGGTTCGACCAACACCTTGCCCGTGGTTTTGAACTGGTGGCTTTGCTCGCCCAGAGCTACGGTGCTGATGCGCGTGGTGACCTGGTACTCCGCCGCCGGAAAAAACACCGCGATAAAGCGGCGCACCACAAAGTCATAGAGCTTTTGCTCTGCGTCGGACAAGCCGCTGGGCGCTTCCAGCGTGGGGATGATGGCAAAGTGGTCGCTCACCTTGCTGTTATCAAACACTTTCTTGCTCGGTTTGATGTAGTGCTTGGCGATCGCGGTGCGCGCAAACGGGGCCAGGTGGCCCATGCTGCTCTTGGCGATCATGGCCATGGTGTCATTGACCGTGGGCAAATAGTCTTCGGGCAGGTGGCGCGAGTCGGTACGCGGGTAGGTCAGGGCTTTGTGCCGCTCGTACAGGCTTTGCGCCAGCGCCAGCGTGGTTTTGGCGGAAAAGCCAAAGCGCCCGTTGGCCTCGCGCTGCAAAGTGGTCAGGTCAAACAAGCCGGGGCTGCTTTTGTTGCTGGGCTTGCTTTCTTCCTGCACGCTGGCAGGTTTGCCGCGTACTGCATCGGCAATCGCTTGCGCCTGAGCTTGGGACCACAGGCGGTCTTCTTTTTTCTCGGCGTCGTCGGCGTCTTTTTTATGCGCCGGGTCAAACCATTTGGCTGCATAGCTGCCTGCTTGCGCCGCGAACTCGGCATGGATTTCAAAATAGTCGCGGCTGATGAATTTGCGGATTTGCTCTTCGCGCTCCACCACCACCGACAACGTGGGCGTTTGCACCCGGCCCACGGTGGTCAGGAAAAAACCGCCGTCGCGTGAATTGAAAGCCGTCATGGCGCGGGTGCCGTTGATGCCCACCAGCCAGTCGGCCTCGGAGCGGCAGCGCGCGGCGTCGGCCAGGGGCTGCATTTGGGCGTTGGTGCGCAAATGGGTAAACCCATCGCGTATGGCTTGCGGCGTCATGGACTGCAGCCACAAGCGGCTGACCGGCTTGCCCAAAGGCTTGGCGCCCCCAGCGTATTGTTCAATCAGGCGGAAGATGAGCTCGCCTTCGCGCCCGGCGTCGCAGGCGTTAATCAGTTGGCCCACGTCTTTGCGCTTGGCCAGTTTGACCACCGCGTTGAGCCGCGTCTTGGTTTTGTCCACCGGCTTTAAGTCAAAGTGCGGGGGAATGACCGGCAAATGCGCAAAACTCCATTTGCCGCGTTTGACGTCATAGGCCTCGGGCGCTTGAATCTCCACCAGATGGCCCACCGCGCTGGAAACCACGTACGCATCGTTTTCAAAATACTCGTCGTGCTTCTCAAACTTGCCCGCACTGCTGGTGAGCGCGCGCACGATGTCTTGCGCAACCGAAGGCTTTTCCGCAATGACCAAAGTCTTGCCTGCAATATCGTTTTTCATATGACTACAATCCGTTTCCTCGCGCACGCACGGGCGCGCACCCACACGGGCGCACACATGCGCGCCCATACGATCCACCATACCAAATTTTTCCGTGCCTCCAAAATCTGCCGCCTCGCCCCCTAAGCGCCGACTTGCGGTGCGCACTTCGGGCATCCACGGCAAAGGCGTTTTTGCCTTGCGTGATTTTGCAGAAGGTGAAACCCTGATCGAGTACTTGGGCGAAGTCATTAGCTGGGAAGAAGCGCAAGTACGCCACCCGCACGACCCAGCCAACCCCAACCACACGTTTTACTTCCATATCGATGACACGCGTGTGATCGACGGTCTGCACCAAGGCAATGCGGCCAAATGGATTAACCATTCCTGCGACGGCAATTGCGAAGCCGACGAAGTGCGGGGCCGTATCTTTATCAAAGCGCTGCGCAACATCCAGGCTGGTGAAGAGTTGACCTACGACTACGGCCTGGTCACCGACGAGCCGCTCACGCGCAAGCTCAAGGCCGAATACCCCTGCTGGTGCGGCAGCAAGCATTGCCGCGGCACCATGCTGGCCCCCAAACGCGCCGCCTGGCGCAAACGCTAATCGGCCATGGCAGGCGGCGCACCCGGCAATCCGCCATTGCGTTGGCCCGCCGAAGCCGTGTGGGAGGCCGTGGCGCCCCTGCTGTCGGACTTTAGCGTGGAGATCCTGCCCACCCTGCCTTCCACCAACACCACGCTCATGGAGCGTGCCCGCGCAGGCCGCGCCGAGCCCATTGCTCTGGTGGCTGAGCAGCAAAGCGCGGGGCGCGGGCGCATGGGGCGGCAGTGGCTGAGCGAAGCGCCGGATACCGGCCCCGCGCCGCTGACCTTTTCTATCGGCCTGCCTTTGGCGCCACGGGATTGGTCTGGCCTGTCGCTGGTGGTAGGTTTAGCCGTGGCGCAAAGCCTGCATGCGGATATTCAACTGAAGTGGCCCAATGATTTGTGGCTGCAAGGGCGCAAGCTGGGCGGGATCTTGATAGAAACCGCCAGCATGGGCGCGCTGCGCTATGCAGTGATCGGCATCGGCATCAACATAGCGCCGCGCGCGGCAGAGGGCTTGCGTACGCCACCGGCCTGGTTGCAAGAGCGCATGCCGGAGGTTGACGCGGCGCAGGCTTTCGGGCTGATCGCGCCAGCGGTGGTCAAAGCCGTGTTGGATTTTGCAGCGCAAGGCATGGAGCCATTGCGCGGCGCCTACCAAGCGCGCGATGCGCTCTATGGGCGCGAGGTGGTGTGCAGCGATGGCCTAAGCGGCCTTGCGCGTGGCATAGACGCGCAAGGCGCCTTGCTGCTGGAGACGGCGCAGGGCCTGCAAAAAATCAGCAGCGCCGAAGTCAGCGTGCGCCCTGCCTGAGGCCTCGCAAAGACGGATGGCTTCCGTTTACTTGCTAACGACGCGGACCATTTCCAAACATTTGTTGGAATAGCCCCATTCGTTGTCGTACCAGCTGACGATTTTGATAAACGTGCCGTCGAGCGCAATGCTGGCGTCGGCATCAAAAATCGAGGTGCGTGCATCGCCGCGGAAATCGGTGGCCACCACTTTGTCCTCGGTATAGCCCAGCACGCCCTTTAAAGCGCCTTCGCTTTGGGCTTTCATTTCAGCGCAGATTTCGGCCATGGTGGCGGCGTTATTGAGTTCGCAGGTCAGATCTACCACCGACACGTCGCTGGTGGGTACGCGGAAAGACATGCCGGTGAGCTTTTTGTTGAGCTCTGGAATCACCACGCCCACCGCCTTGGCCGCGCCAGTGCTTGAGGGAATGATGTTTTCCAAAATACCGCGACCGCCGCGCCAGTCTTTGTTACTCGGGCCATCGACAGTTTTTTGCGTGGCGGTGGCTGCGTGCACCGTGGTCATCAGGCCGCGCTTGATGCCCCATTTGTCGTGCAAGACTTTGGCTACGGGCGCCAAGCAATTGGTGGTGCAAGAAGCGTTGGACACAATGCTTTGCCCGGCGTAGGTGGCGTGGTTGACGCCATAGACAAACATGGGTGTATCGTCTTTGCTGGGTGCCGACAAAATGACTTTTTTCGCGCCCGCTGCCAGGTGTTTTTCGGCGGTGGGCTTGTCCAAAAACAGTCCGGTGGCTTCGATCACCACGTCGGCGCCGACCGCGTCCCACTTCAGGTTCGCCGGGTCGCGCTCCTGCGTCAGGCGAATGGTTTTGCCGTTGACGATGAGCGCACCGTCTTTGACCGAAACCTCACCGGCAAAACGGCCATGCACGCTGTCGTAACGCAGCATATAGGCCAGGTAGTCGGGTTCGAGCAAATCGTTGATACCGACGATTTCGATGTCCGAAAAGTTTTGCACCGCAGCACGAAACACCATGCGGCCGATGCGACCGAAACCATTGATACCTACTTTGATAGCCATTGTTGTTACTCCAGAAAATAAAAAGAGAGTGCGTGCTCAGCGCTTGCGCTGCAAAGCCGATTGCACGGTGTCGGCCACGTTCTCTGGCGTGAAGCCGAAGTGCTTGAACAGCGCCGGCGCGGGCGCCGACTCGCCGTAGCTGTCTATGCCGACCACCGCCGTGCAGCTGTATTTCCACCAGCCACCCGTCGAGCCCATCTCCACTGCAATGCGCGGCACACCGGCGGGCAGCACACTGGCTTTATAGGCATCACTTTGTAAATCAAATGTAGTGGTGCTGGGCATAGAAACCACGCGCACCGGAATCTTGCGCGTAGCCAGCACCGCTTGCGCTTGCAGGGCAAGTTGCACTTCCGAGCCGGTAGCAATCAGCACCGCCTGGGTTTTCTTCTTCATGCCAACTTCGGAGGGCTCAGCCAGCACATAGGCGCCTTTGTTGATGGCGTCCAGGCCGCAGGCATCGGGCGCGCTGGCCGATTCGGCTTTGGGCGCGTAGCTGATGTTTTGGCGCGACAAAAGCAAGGCGGTGGGCTTGTGGCGGTTTTGCAGGGCCACGGTCCAGGCGACGGCGGTCTCGGCGGTATCAGCCGGGCGCCATACGTCCAGGTTGGGGATCAGGCGCAGCGATGCGGCATGCTCGATGGACTGGTGCGTTGGCCCATCTTCGCCCAAGCCAATACTGTCGTGGGTGAACACATGGATGACGCGCTTTTTCATCAAGGCGGCCATACGGATGGCGTTGCGCGAATAGTCGCTAAAGGTGAGGAAGGTGCCGCCGTATGGGATAAAGCCGCCGTGCAGCGCGATGCCGTTCATGATGGCGGCCATGCCAAATTCACGCACGCCGTAGTTGATATGGCGCCCGCCGTGCAGGTGGCCGTTGGCGTCCGCGCTCTGCACCAGTTGGCCTTGTGCGTCAAAGCGCACATTGGGCGTGGATTTGGTGTTGGTAAGGTTGGAGCCGGTCAGATCCGCCGAGCCGCCCAGCAACTCGGGCAAGGCCGCGGTGAAATGCTCTAGCGCCAGTTGCGAGGCTTTGCGCGAGGCCACGGTTTCGGCTTTGGCATGGGCTGCCAATACCGCATCCACGGCGGTTTGCACAAAGCCTTTGGGCAAGTCGCCCTTCATGCGGCGTACAAACTCTTTAGCCAGGTCCGGGTGCGCAGCTTTGTAGGCCGCAAAGCGCGTGTTCCATTCTTTTTCGCGGGTGCGACCGGCTTCTTTGGCGTCCCAGTCGGCATACACCGCTTTGGGCACCACGAAAGGCGGATGCGCCCAGCCAATGGCTTCGCGGGTGAGTTTGATTTCTTCTGCACCCAGCGGCTCGCCGTGGGCTTTGGCGGTGTTGGCACGGTTGGGGCTGCCTTTGCCAATCGAGGTTTTGCAAATGATCAAGGTGGGCTTGTCGCCGCTGGCCTTGGCCTTGGCAATGGCTTGCGATACGGCTTGGGCGTCATGGCCATCCACTTTGTCGATCACACTCCAGCCGTAGGCCGCAAAACGCTGCGCGGTGTTGTCGATAAACCAAGGCGTTACCTGGCCATCAATAGAAATGCCGTTGTCGTCGTACAAGGCAACCAGCTTGTTCAGCTTCCACGCACCGGCCAGCGCGCAGGCTTCATGGCTAATGCCTTCCATCATGCAGCCGTCGCCCAAGAACACGTAGGTGTGGTGGTCCACGATGGCGTGGCCTTGGCGGTTAAATTGGGCCGCCAGCAGCTTTTCGGCCATGGCCATACCCACGGCGTTGGTGATGCCCTGGCCCAGCGGGCCGGTGGTGGTTTCGACGCCGGGGGTGACATCGACTTCCGGGTGGCCTGCGGTTTTGCTGTGCAACTGGCGGAAGTTTTTTAGTTCGCTCATCGGCAGCTTGTAGCCGGTCAGGTG
>CANFJQ010000148.1 GCA_947447615.1 Comamonadaceae bacterium | reverse complement strand
ATCACCGGCTTTTTGCCACCCAGAGCGGCTTTGGCGTATTGGCCAATCAACTCACCGGCTTTGTAGTTGTCGGTGGCGAACAGGGCGTCGGCTTCAGCGACCGGGCTGTCCAGGGCAATGACTTGCACGCCTTGGGCGCGGATTTTCTTAATTGTGGGGACGATGGCGTCGCCAGAGGATGTGATCAGGATGGTTTTGGCGCCTGCTGCGACCATGTTTTCCATGGCGCTGATTTGGCTGGCGGTATCGCCGTCTTGCTTGCCCGCTGCGCTGAGCAATTTAGCACCGGCGGCCTTGGCAGCCGCGTCAGCACCTTCTTTCATTTTCACGAAAAACGGGTTGCTTTCGGTCTTGGTGATCAGGCCGATCACGGTCTCTGCGGCAAAAGCGGAGGTAGCAGCCGAAGCGGCAAAGGCGATGGCAGTCAGTGCCAGGGTGGTGGATTTTTTCAAGCTTTTTCTCCTAGGAAGGGTATCAATCAGGGTTGGCTTATCGGGGATGGATTTCCCCGGTTCCTACGCTTCACGTTTTCAGCGTGGTGGAACTATATTCCGGTTTAACTAAATAAATCAAGTTGATTTAATAATGGAAAACCCTAGGTTTCGCCTGATTTCCGAGGTTTAGGGCCACCTTTGCTGCTTTTTTAGGCAGCAAAATTGCTACTTTGGATGACAATGAAGCGGATTTCGCACCGAACCACGAGGCTTGGCTATGGACCCCAACACACTTCCCGCCGCTGCGCTTGCGCGCGCCCAGGCCTTGCTGGCTGCTGGGGGGCGCCGTGTGCTGGGCATTGCGGCGCCGCCCGGCGCGGGTAAATCCACCCTCGCGGCGCAACTGTTGCAGGCGCTCGGGGCCCAAGCGCAAGTCGTGCCTATGGACGGGTTTCACCTGGCAAATTCGCAATTGCAGCGTTTGGGCCGTGCCGGGCGCAAAGGCGCACAGGACACTTTTGACGCCGCCGGTTATGTCCATTTGCTGCGCCGCATCCGGGAGCAGCAGCCAGGTGAAACGATTTACGCACCAGAATTCCGCCGCGAAATAGAAGAAGGCATAGCCGGTGCGGTGGCAGTGCACAGCGATACCCGTCTGATCATTACCGAAGGCAATTACCTCTTACTGGACAGCGCCCCCTGGAACGCGGTGCGCAGCCTGCTCGACGAGGCCTGGTACCTGGCGCTCGACGACACGGAGCGCCAGCGCCGCCTGCTGGAGCGCCACATGCGTTTTGGCCGCGAACGCGCCGACGCATTGCACTGGATTGCCATTACCGATGAACCCAATGCGCGCCTGGTTGCCGCCTCGAAGCACCGCGCGGATTGGACCATGGAGCAAGCTACTTTTTAAGGCTGGCGCATTGGCTACTTCGCGCACTAAACCTGTCAATATTAATTAAATCTAGTAGTTTTACTAATAGACCCAGTAGCTGAAATGTGGCATGCTTGCAGGCATCGCATTACTTTGGCTTGTTGATATGAACGTCCCGCACATCCTCTTACACCCGTGCTGCGCCACGCTGACTGCTTGGCAGGCCCGCACAAGTCAAAATTCCGGTTTTGTCACCGCACGCGCTGGAGCGACCCCATGCTAATCGGACTGGACCCCCTGCTCACCCCGGAATTGCTCATGCACCTCAGCGCCATGGGCCACGGTGAATGGGTGGCCGTGGTTGATGCCAATTTCACTGCCGACCTGCTGGCCCAGGGCCGCCCGGTGGTACGCCTGCCCGGCCACAGCCTGGAGCGCGTCAGCCGCGCGGTACTTTCGGTGTTCCCGCTGGCGGTCGATGTGGACCCGCCAGCCGCTTACATGCACGTCTGCCACAGCGCGCCTGCGCACCGCACAGAGGCCCAGCAGGCCGTGGTCAATCTGGTAGCGCAAGCCATGGGCAAGCCCATGCCAGTGCAGGCGGTGGAGCGTTTTGCGTTTTACGAACGCGTCAAAGACGCCAGCCTGATTGTGCAAAGCGGCGAAGGCACGGCCTACGGTAACGCCTTATTTTGCAAAGGCGTGATACTGCTCTGATTCCCTATGGCGATAGACGAAGGCCCCTACCCCGCTGCCAGCAGCACCGCACCGGAAACCTCAGGTGCGGGTGATACGCGGCGCATGCGCGGCTCCAACCACATGGGCATGCGCCAGTTCAACGAACGTATCGTTTTGCAGGCCATACGCCACCACGGCGCCATCCCCAAGGCCGATCTGGCGCGCATGACGCATTTGTCCAGCCAAACGGTGGCTGTGATTGTGGGCCGTTTGCTGGAAGACGGTCTGCTGATCAAGCAAGACCGGGTACGCGGACGCATCGGCCAGCCCTCGGTGCCGCTGTCGCTCAACCCCAAGGGCGCGTACAGCATTGGCGTGCAACTGGGGCGGCGCAGCCTGCAACTGGTGGTGGCGGATTTTTGCGGCGCCATCGTCGAGCGCCTGGACTACCGCTACGAATACCCAGACCCCGACTTGGTGATTCCCCAAATCGTGCAAGGCTTGGACGTGTTACGCCAGCGCCTGGGCAATGCCTGGCCGCGCGTGGTGGGCATCGGCCTGACCGCGCCCCTGTTTCTGCACCAATGGGCCGACATGCTGGGCGGCCAAGCGGCGCAAGCCTTGGCGCGCTGGGAGCATGTGGACTTGCATGCCCGCGTGCAGGCGCGCACCGAACTGCCGGTGGACTTTGCCAAAGACACCACGGCTGCCTGTGTGGCCGAACTGTTGCAAGGCCACGGCCAAAGCATCAGCAGTTTTTTGTATATCTATGCCGGCACCTTTATCGGTGGCGCGCTGGTGCTGGCCGGGCACATCATGGGCGGCGAGCGCGGCAATGCCGGGGCCATCGGCTCACTGCCAGTAGCGCTCGGACAGGGGCCAGACAGCGCGCGCCGGGGCCCACCGCCCCAGCTATTGCAAATGGCTTCGGGCTGGCAACTGGAGCAAAGCCTGCTGCAAGCGGGCCACGACCCTTTGCTGCTGCAAAGCCCGTCCATCATGGACAGCGCCTACGCCGCCTACACCACACCCTGGCTGGAGCAAAGCGCCAGCGCACTGGCCATGACAGTCACCAGCGCCGCCGCCTTGCTGGACCTGGACGCCGTCGTGCTGGACGGTGCGCTGGCGCCGCCCTTGATGCAAGCCTTGCTGGAACGCACCCAAGCCGGACTGGCCGATTACGCGTTTGACGGCATGTACCAACCCCAGTTGCTGATGGGGCAAATCGGCAGCTATGCCCGCGCGCTGGGCGGCGCCTTGCTGCCGCTGCACAGCCAGTTTTTCCCAGATAAGAATATTTTTCTCAAGCGCGACAAGGTATGAAGCTTTTCGTCGATTCCGCCGACCACCGCCACTGGCAATTGCCGCCGGGCTGCCCGCGCATAGCCGGAGCGACCACCAACCCTACGCTGGTACACCGCGCAGGGCTATCGGTGACATTGCCGACCTACCGGCGCTTGCTGGGCCAGGCCGCCGACGCAGGTCTGGGTGCGCTGATGCTGCAACTGCCGCGTGCGGACTTACAAGAGGCGCATGCCTGGATGGATGTCTTGCAACAACAAAGCGCGGATGCCGGGGTGCAACTCACCATCAAACTGCCCTGCCACGCGGACTGGGCGCCACTCATGGCGGCGGTGCAGACACGGAACTTAAGCCTTTTGATTACCGGTGTTGCCAACCCGGTGCAATTGCTTTGGTCGCGCCAGCAGGGCGCGCATTACGTGGCGCCGTATTTAGGCCGCTTGGAAGCCGCCGGGCGCGATGTGTGGGCACTTGTCGGTGCCTGCGTCGCTATGCAGGGGCAAGGCACGGATTTGCTGGCGGCCAGCATCGCTTCTGCCGATGTACTCACGCGCCTGATCGCCGCAGGCGCCGCCGCCGCCACGCTCAAGGCCGAGCTGATTGCCAGCCTGGCGACCGACCCGGTAACCGAGGCTGCCATAGCCCAGTTCGCGCACGATGTGCAAGCCAGTCTAAGCGCGGCAGGTCCGGACTGATTTCAACGCCCAGTAGCCCGCTGATTTGACGCCACTTCAAGCGCGCTAGCGACGGACTTTTTAGCATGTGTGGCCAAGTCGGCGGCTTAACGCCGCTTGCGCGGCGCCTTGGCTTTGGCTGGCGCTTTCTTGGTCGCAGCGCCACTGGTTTGGCTGCGCTGTGCCTTGGCCGCAGGCAGGGCTTTGGCTGGCTTGCCACGGCCACCGCGCGCAGGCGGTGGTAACT
This sequence comes from Comamonadaceae bacterium, assembly GCA_947447615.1. GTDB lineage: Bacteria > Pseudomonadota > Gammaproteobacteria > Burkholderiales > Burkholderiaceae_C > Allorhodoferax. The sequence goes on along the minus strand of CANFJQ010000148.1, from coordinate 2,092 downwards.
TATCCAGATGGCTTTTGCCCAGGGGCATCAAGCTGCCTTGCACCAGGCGGAAGTCGATCTTGCGGCCATCCAAGTCCACGCGACTGACTTGGATATCGACCCGGGTGCCGATGGCATAACGGATGCCAGTGCGCTCGCCACGCAATTCCTGGCGTACTTCGTCGAAGCGGAAATATTCGCCACCCAATTCGGTGATGTGGACCAGACCCTCGACATACATCGCATCGAGCGTAACGAACAAACCGAAGGACGTCGCCGCAGTGACCACGCCACTGTATTCCTCGCCCAGATGCTCGTACATGTATTTGCACTTGAGCCAGGCTTCCACATCGCGGCTGGCCTCGTCGGCGCGGCGTTCATTGGCGCTGCAATGCAGGCCCGCAGCCTGCCAGGCCAGGGTTTCGGCGCTGAGTTTTTTCGGCTTGGCGCCAAGGTCCGCTGCTTTGGCTGACTTGCCTTTTTCCAAGCGGCGCGCCAGCTTGGCATGCGCTTCGCCAGGTAAGGGTAGCACCGGCAGTTGGTAGCGCGCATCGGCCAGCACCGCTTTGATAACCCGGTGCACCAAGAGGTCTGGGTAGCGGCGGATCGGACTGGTGAAATGCGTGTACGCATCAAAGGCCAGGCCGAAGTGCCCGCTATTGGCGGGGGTGTAAATCGCCTGCTGCATAGAGCGCAACAACATAGCGTGGATTTGCTGTGCATCGGGGCGGTCTTTGGTGGAATGGGCGATGGACTGGAAATCGCCGGGCTTGGGCGTTTCGCTCAAGCTAATGCCCAAGCCCAGGGCTTTAATGTAAGCGCGCAGGGCTTCGAGTTTTTCCGGCGTCGGGCCTTCGTGCACGCGAAACAAGCCCGCGTGTTTGCTTTGCATGATGAAGTCCGCGCTGCACACATTGGCTGCCAGCATGGCCTCTTCAATCAAGCGGTGCGCCACATTGCGCGTGCGCGGCACAATTTTTTCGATGCGGCCATTTTCGTCGCACAGGATTTGCGTCTCGGTGGTTTCAAAGTCCACGGCGCCACGCTTTTGACGTGCCTTGAGCAAAGACTCATACACCCCATGCAAATGCAGCAAATGCGGCACCAGCGCTTTGCGTTTGATCGCCTCGGGCCCACGCGTATTACCCAAAATCGCCGCCACTTCGGTATAAGTAAAGCGCGCATGGCTCCACATCACCGCAGGGTAAAACTGGTAAGCCTGCACCGTGCCATCTTCGGTGACCAGCATGTCGCAGACCATGCACAAGCGGTCCACTTCGGGGTTGAGGGAACACAAACCGTTGGAGAGTTTTTCCGGCAACATGGGAATGACCCGGCGCGGGAAATACACGCTGGTGGCGCGGTCGTAAGCATCGATGTCGATGGCGGCGCCGTTCTCCACATAGTGGCTCACATCGGCAATCGCCACCAACAAGCGCCATCCCTTGGTTGCATTTTTGCCGCGCCCCAGCGTAGCCGGTTCGCAATACACCGCGTCGTCAAAATCGCGCGCATCTTCGCCATCAATCGTCACCAAGGGCACGTCGCTCAAGTCCACACGCCCGGCCAGATCCTGCGCGCGCACGGTGTCGGGCAAGGCTTTGGCCTGCGCAAGACAAGCGGCAGAAAACTCATGCGGCACGCTGTATTTGCGCACCGCGATTTCGATCTCCATGCCCGGATCGTCCACTTCGCCCAGCACTTCGCTGATGCGCCCTACCGGTTGCCCGTACAAGGCTGGCGGTTCTACCAGCTCCACCACCACCACCTGCCCGGCGCGTGCATTACCGGTGGCCCCGCGTGGAATTAATACATCCTGGCCATAGCGCTTGTCCTCGGGCGCCACCAACCACACGCCGCTTTCTTGCAAAAGGCGGCCAATGATGGGCTGGGTAGAACGCTCCAAAATCTCGAGCACGCGGCCTTCAGGCCGGCCCTTGCGGTCACTGCGCACAATGCGTGCCTTGACGCGGTCTTTGTGCAAAACAGCGCGCATTTCATTGGGCGGCAGGTAAATGTCCGGAGCCCCGTCGTCGCGGGAAACAAATCCGTGGCCGTCGCGGTGCCCTTGCACCACACCTTCCACCTCGTCGGGCAAGCCGCTGGTTTGACT
>CANFJQ010000147.1 GCA_947447615.1 Comamonadaceae bacterium | reverse complement strand
GTATGCCGTGAACGCGGTTTGGAAGTGGACACCGACGGCTTCAACGCCGCCATGGAGCGCCAAAAATCCCAAGCCCGCGCGGCAGGCAAGTTCAAGCAAGACCGGGGCTTGGAGTACGCGGGTGCGGGCAACGAATTTGTCGGCTACGACCATTTAAGCCAAAGTAGCACCGTGCTGGCCTTGTACTTGGACGGCGCTGAAGTCACCGAGCTAGCCGTCGGCCAAAGCGGCGTAGTGGTGCTGGCATCCACGCCGTTTTATGCCGAAAGCGGCGGCCAGGTGGGCGACGAGGGCACGATTAGCATCGCTAGCTGCGTGTTTGCCGTGGCTGACACCCAAAAGATCAAGGCCGATGTGTTCGGCCACCATGGCAGCGTGTCGCACGGTAGCCTGAAGGTGGGCGATGCGGTGCAGGCGCAGGTCAATGCCGCCGTTCGCGCTGCAGCCATGCGCAACCACAGCGCCACGCACTTAATGCATGAGGCCTTGCGCGAAGTGCTGGGCGACCATGTGCAGCAAAAAGGCTCTTTGGTCAACGCCGAGCGCACCCGCTTTGACTTTGCGCACAACGCGCCGGTGACCGACGCGCAAATCCGCGCTATCGAAACCAAAGTGAACGCCCAAATTTTGGCCAATAGCGCCACCAAGGCCGAGCTGATGGACATCGAATCGGCCAAGAAAACCGGCGCGCAAATGCTGTTTGGCGAGAAGTACGGCGAGATCGTGCGCGTGCTCGATGTTGGCAGCACGCGCGAACTGTGCGGCGGCACGCATGTGGGCCGCACCGGCGATATCGGCGTTTTCAAAATCGTGTCCGAAGGCGGTATTGCCTCGGGCGTGCGCCGCATCGAAGCGGTAACGGGCGAGGGTGCGCTGGCCTATTTGCAAGACCTGGAAGACACCGTGGCCCAGGCCGCGCAGGCCTTGAAAACACCGGTGGCCGAGTTAGGCCTGCGCATCGCCAGTACGGTGGACCACACCAAGGCCTTGGAAAAGGAAATTTCTGCACTCAAGGCCAAGCTCGCCGGTTTTCAGGGCGAGGCTTTGATCAGCCAAGTACAAGACATCAAGGGCGTGCCCTTTTTGGCCGCGCGCATGGAAGGCGCTGACGCGGCTGCCTTGCGTACCACCTTGCAAAAACTCCGCGATAAGCTGCCGCGCGCCATCATCGTGCTCGGCGCGGTGGAGGGCGATAAAGTTCAACTGGTGGCCGGAGTAGGCGCGGATATGACGGGCAAGGTGAAGGCCGGCGAATTGGTGAACTACCTGGCCGGCCAAGTGGGCGGCAAAGGCGGCGGCAAGCCCGACATGGCCATGGCCGGCGGCACCGACCCATCTAAGCTTGACAGTGCTATTGCCAGCGCCAAGACCTGGGTGGGCGAGAGGCTGTAAGCCATGCAGCGGCGGCGCATGTTGGCGGCTGGCGCTGCGGCATGCGCATTCTCAGCTGCCTCTCGATTGCACGCCGAAACCGGCTTTGACGTGCAGCCTTGGCCTGCGAACAAGGCGGCGCCCAAACAACTCAGCACAGATGAGCCAAGTAGCAACTGGGCTTTGGCGGATTTGCGCGGGCGGGCGGTGTTGATTAATTTTTGGGCTAGCTGGTGCGAACCCTGCCGCCAAGAAATGCCCTCGCTACAGCGCTTGGCCCTTAGCCGGTCTGCCGAGCTCAAGGTGCTGACGGTCAACTTCAAAGAGGCGCCCGGCAGCGTGGAACAGTTTATGGCCCAGACCGGCTTGCAACTGCCGGTGCTGCGCGACGGTGATGGGGCGATAGCGCGCCAATGGGGCGTACGCGTGTTCCCGTCCACCATACTGGTTGATTCCGAAGGCATAGTGCGCAGCACCGTGCGCGGCGCTATCGACTGGATCGGGCCTGCGGCCCAGCGACTGATTCAGCCTTTGCTCAAGCGCGTGCCAGCAACCGCTGCGCCAGGGCTTGCACCGTAGCGTCGGGGTGCGGCGGGCTGGGGCTGTCTAGCTGGGCTTGCACCAAGCGGCGCAAGGTTTCTAGGTGCGGTGTCAGCGTGCCAAAGAAGCGCGCCTGGCCGCCGCTGGCAATCAAGAGGGTGGGGAAGTCTTCCACATCAATCGGGTCCACCAAGTCGGCCTCGTCTTCCACATCCACCCACACAAAGCGCGCGGCGCCAAACTCGGATTGCAATTGCTCAAACAGCGGGCGGTAATCGCGGCAGGTGCCGCACCACTGCGCGCACAGGCAGGCGATTAGCAGGGACGAAGCGGGTGCGCTGGCGCTGGACATGGGGCCTATCATGGCAGAAAAAAGCGGCTTGCTTGGCGATCTCAGCCCACTGCGCCGCATGCTGACGGCGGGTGGCGCACCTGAAGCCAGGCCCGCGGCAGAGCCCGCATCGGTTGCCCTTGGCAGGCAGGAAACCGCGGCCTGCCCTAAGGTTTTACACTCAGGGGTTTACCCGAACGCGGGTTTCATCCCTCTATAGCCAAAGCACACAGCCCCCATGAGCGCATTTCTTGAAGAAAAGGTCCTAAGCGTCCACCACTGGACCGACCGCCTTTTCAGCTTCACCACCACCCGCGACGAGGCGATGCGCTTCTCCAACGGCCACTTCACCATGATCGGCCTGCGCGGCGAAGGCGGCAAACCGCTGCTGCGCGCCTACAGCATCGTCAGCGCCAATTACGAAGACCACCTGGAGTTTTTGAGCATCAAGGTGCAGGACGGCCCCCTGACCTCCAAGCTACAGCACATCCAGGTGGGCGACACCATCGTCGTCGGCAAAAAGCCCACGGGCACCTTACTGATCGACTACCTCCTGCCCGGCAAAAACCTGTATCTGTTCGGCACCGGTACCGGCGTTGCGCCTTACCTCAGCATCGTGCGCGACCCGGCTACTTACGAGCGCTTTGAAAAAGTGATTTTGGTACACGGCGTGCGCGAAGTGGCCGAACTGGCCTACCACGACTACCTCAGCCACGACTTGCCCGCGCACGAGTTTTTGGGCGAGATGGTGAGCGCGCAGTTGCTCTATTACCCCACCGTCACGCGCGAGCCCTTTCGCAACCAAGGCCGCATCACCGACTTGCTAGAGAGCGGCAAGATGCAAGCTGATTTGGGCATGCCCCAGTTTGATTCGGCGAACGACCGTGTCATGCTCTGCGGCAGCCCTGCGATGCTGCGCCAGCTCAAGCACATGCTCGAAGCGCGCGGCTTTGTCGAAGGCAACACCACCAAGCCGGGCGACTTTGTGGTCGAGCGCGCATTCGTAGAACAATAAACACACCGCGCTTAGCGCAACGTTGGAAACCCCATGAAAAAATTGGATGTCTATGCCATTGGCAATGCGCTGGTCGATTCCGAGTACCAGGTTAGCGAGGCCTTGTTGCAACAAGCGGGCGTAGAAAAGCGCCATATGACCTTGATCGACGCGCCGCGCCGCGCCGAACTTTTGCAGCACATGCACGGCCTGCCTTCGCACCGTACCGGCGGCGGCTCGGCGGGTAACACCATCGTGGCAGTGGCGCAGTTTGGCGGCAAAGCCTTTTATTCCTGCCGCGTAGCCGATGACGAATTGGGTGCGTTTTACACGCAAGACCTGTCCCACCACGGCGTGGCCACCAACCTCAGTCACACCCGCGCGCCGCACGGTCAGACCGGCATCTGCATGGTCATGGTCACGCCCGACGCCGAGCGCAGCATGAGCACATTTTTGGGCGCGACCGCCGACCTGGACCACACCGCGCTGCACCCGCAAGATATCGAACGCTCGCGTGTCTATTACATGGAAGGCTACCTAGCCGCATCGCCCACGGGTGTAGACGCCGCCTTGCAAGGCCGCGCCATCGCGCACCGCGCTGGTGTGGCGCTGGCGCTGACGCTTAGCGACATGAGCATGATCAACTTCTGCCGCCCCGGTTTAGAGGCCATGGTGGGTGGTTCCGACGAAGCCGGGCGCCTGGAATATTTGTTTTGCAATGAAGAAGAAGCCCAGGTCTGGTGCGGCTCGCAAGACCTGGACGCCGTGTGCGCCCAGATCAGCAAGCTGGCCCGCGTGGTCTGCCTGACGCGCAGCGCCAAAGGCTGCATCGTGCTCGAAGGCGGGCAGCGCACCGAAGTGCCCGCCGTGCCCGTGAAGGCCCTGGACAGCAACGGCGCGGGCGATATGTTTGCCGGCGCATTCCTCTACGCGGTCACTCAAGGCTACAGCCACGTGCAGGCCGCCGCCCTAGGCAATCGCGCTGCGGCGCGGGTGGTCGGCCAATACGGCAATCGCTTGAGCCGCGAGGCGGTAGCTGAAGTGATGGCGGGTTTTAAGCAGGGCTTGGCGGCTTAAGTAGTGGCCTTTACAGGCCTGATAAGTGCTTTTTAGCCGCGCCGCTTGGCCGGCTTGGACAAAGTCGTAGCCACTTCGCGCGCTACCGCTTTATCTTCAGCGCCCGCAAATTTGCTGTACTTGCCCAAGATGCTGACCAGTTGCCCATAAATACGGGGCGCGCCGGCCAAACATTCTTGGTGTTCCAGAAAATCGGGCTCGCCGGTGAAGTTGCCTACCAAACCCCCGGCTTCGGTGACCAGCAGCGAGCCTGCCGCCATGTCCCAGGGTTGCAGGCCGCGTTCAAAAAATCCATCGCAATAACCGGCGGCGACATAGGCCAAGTCCAGCGCAGCAGCACCGGGGCGGCGTATGCCGGCGGTGCGCTGCATCACTTCGCTGAGCATGGCCAGGTAGCCTTCAAAATCGCTGCCCGGGCGGAAAGGAAAGCCGGTGGAAATCAAGCATCCGGTTAGTTCGGTGCGCTTGGATACGCGCAGGCGCCGGTCGTTGAGGAAGGCGCCGCGCCCTTTGGTGGCGGTAAATAAATCATTGCGCGTCGGGTCATAAACCACAGCTTGCTCGATCTTGCCGCGCACCGACAGCGCAATGCTGACGCAGTACATCGGCAGGCCGTGGATGAAGTTGGTGGTGCCGTCTAGTGGGTCGATGATCCAGACGAATTCGGAGTCTTTGGCGCCGTGTGTGGAGCCTGATTCTTCGGCGCGAATGCCGTGGCCGGGGTAGGCGGTGAGCAGGGTTTCGATGATCGCTTGTTCGCAGGCGTGATCGACCTCGGTGACGAAGTCATTAGCCAATTTTTGCGACACCCGCACAGACTCAATATCAAGGGCGGCGCGGTTGATGATGGACCCGGCAGCGCGGGCGGCCTTGACGGCCACATTGATCATGGGGTGCAGATTAAGCGACATCGGATTTTGGGGGGAAGAACGTGTAAGGCCCGCCCGAACAATGCGGGCGGCAGCTGGCGCCGGGGCGGCGACAATAGGGCGATTTTACCGTTGGCGCCTTTTGTGACCATTCGCACCCGTTTTGTACTCATCCAGACCAGCCATGCCGGCAATGTAGGCGCCGCCGCGCGGGCCATGAAAACCATGGGTTTTGACGATCTGGTGCTAGTCGCTCCCCGCTGGCCCAACGTGCTGCACCGCGAGGAAACCATTCAAAGAGCCAGCGGCGCGCTCGATGTGCTGGCCAATGCGCGCATCGTCGATACCCTGGATGAAGCCCTCGATGGCATGGACCACCTGTGCGCCACCGCCATGACACCGCGCGATTTCGGGCCGCCCACGCGCACGCCGCGCGAGCATTTCAGCCGCTTTGCGGGCCCAGCGCAGCCCGCGTCAGCGCCCAGCGCAGTAGAAACCCCGCCGCAAGGCATCGCCTTCCTCTTCGGTTCCGAGCGCTTTGGCATGCGCAATGAAGACGTGTACCGCTGCCATGTGTGCCTGAGCATTCCAGCCAATCCGCAATTTGGCTCGCTCAATATCGGCGCGGCTTTGCAAGTTATTGCGTACGAATGGCGGCTGGCCTTGGGCAGCTTCCCTTTGCCCGGCAGCACGCCACATAACGCGCCAGCCGATGCGGCCCAGGTGGCGGGCATGCTGGCGCATTTGCAAGAATCTTTGGAGGCCTTGGGTTTTCTGGACCCGCTCGCGCCCAAGAAGCTGATGCCGCGCCTCAACCAGCTATTCAACCGCGCCAGCGTTACGCAAGAAGAAATTCATATCCTTCGCGGTATCGCCAAAGCCGTGTTGCAGCAATCGGCGCAGCTACAGGCGAAGGTGCCTGCCGGGGCATCGGCTAGGGCCGAGCCTGAGGGCCAGGCCAATGCGCAGGACATTGCGCGCGCCGCCAGCGCATCACCAGCCCAGAAGCTAGACTAGCCGCCATGTTTTCCAAAATCCGCTCTGATATCCAATGCATTTTGGACCGCGACCCGGCTGCCCGCAGCACCTGGGAGGTCATCACCTGCTACCCCGGCCTGCATGCCGTCATCTTGCACCGCCCGGCACATTGGTTTTGGACGCATGGCTTCAAGTGGCTGGGGCGCTTTACCTCGCATATCGCGCGTTTTCTCACTGGTATCGAAATCCACCCCG
>CANFJQ010000146.1 GCA_947447615.1 Comamonadaceae bacterium | reverse complement strand
TGCGGCGCGTCGGGGGCTGCAAAAACATCCCAGCTTTTGCTGTGCAAACCGTCCGTTGCAATACCGTTTTTGCGCAAAGTCTCCAGAGCCAGCGGATGGGGCTGCTGTTGCGCGCGCGGACTGCTGCCGGCCGAATAGGCCACGAAGCGGCCTCGCCCCATGTGGTTCAGCAAGGCCTCGGCCAGGATGCTGCGGGCCGAGTTATGGGTACATAAAAAGAGAACGTTCAGGGCTGTGGTGTCGGACATAGCGCAGGGCCTTCAGGGGTGGAACAAAGCGCATTTGCGCGGGTGGCATCAACTTCGCAAACGCCGCCCTGGCAACAGTTGTCGCTCAGGTAAGACAGCACTTGCTGCATACGGTCGTAGTGCGCCCGGTAAATCAGGTTGCGCCCGGCGCGCTCTTGCGAGACCAGGTCGGCATGCATCAGTTCTTTGAGGTGAAAAGACAAGGTGTTGCCTGCCACCTCCAGGTGCGCGGACAACTCGCCCGGCGTTAAACCGGCGGGGCCCGCTTGCACCAGCGCCCGAAAAATATCCAGGCGCGAGGCCTGGGCCAAAGCGGCTAATGCGCGGACTACATCAATTGATTCCATAATTCGATGATAGTTGAAATATATGACTTTAGCGTGACGGTTTTGGCTGCACACGCCACCCTGCACTTGGCCAAAGCGGTGACACACAGCCGCAGTGCAGCTATATTGCAAGCGGCTGCACGCAGCGCCCTACCTCTTGCTCGGAACCTTATGCCCTACGCCCACATCCTGCTCGACCAGCAAACACCGATTGCCACCCTGACGCTCAACCGCCCCGACAAGCGCAATGCCTTGTCGGCGGACATGATGCGGGAGATCACGCATGCGCTGCGCGCGGTGGGCGACAGCGATGCGCGCGGCCTCATCTTGGCGGCCAATGGCCCGGTGTTTTCGGCAGGCCACAGTTTTGCAGACATGGCAGGACAGGACCTGGACCATTTGCGCGCCTTGTTCGATTTGTGCACCACCATGATGAACACGGTGCAATCGCTGCCGCAGCCGGTGATCGCCAAAGTGCATGCGCTGGCCACCGCAGCGGGCTGCCAATTGGTGGCGACTTGCGACCTCGCGCTAGCGGCGGATACCGCAGGGTTTGCGATACCCGGCGGCAAAGCCAGCTTGTTTTGCCACACGCCTTTGGTCGCCGTGGCGCGCAATATCGGGCGCAAGCGGGCGATGGAGATGGCGCTTACGGGCGACGCTATCGACGCCGCTACGGCCGCCGACTGGGGTCTGATCAACCGCGCAGTACCAGCCGCGCAACTGGACGCCGCAACGCTGGATTTAATCAGCCGCGCCAGCCGGGGCTGCGCCGTCTCCAAAGCCATGGGTAAGCAAGGCTATTACCAGCAAATCGAGCTACCCCAGCCAGAGGCTTACGCCGTATCTGGCGAACGCATGTCCCAGGGGGCCGCGCGTGAAGCGGCGCAAGAGAGCTTTAGCGCGTTTTTAAACAAGCGCAAGGCCTAAGCCACCACGGTTTCAGCCGGTACATAGGCATAGCCCAGGGTTTGGGCCACCGCTTCGTAAGTGACCTGGCCCAGCGCCACGTTCAAGCCCTGGCGCAGGTGAGAGTCTTCACGCAGCGCCTGTTTCCAACCCTTGTTGGCAATCGCCAGGGCGTGGCCGATGGTGGCGTTGTTCAGGGCAAAGGTGGAAGTACGCGCCACGGCGCCAGGCATATTGGCCACACAGTAATGCACCACGCCATCGACCATAAACGTCGGTTCGGCATGCGTGGTGGCATGCGAAGTTTCAAAGCAGCCGCCCTGATCGATGGCCACATCGACCACCACCGCGCCCTTTTTCATGGCCGCGACCATGGCGCGCGTCACCAGCTTGGGCGCGGAGGCGCCGGGGATGAGCACGCCGCCAATGACCAGTTCGGCATCCAGCACCGCGTCTTCCAGGTTTTGCACACTGCTGTACAAGGTGTGTATGCGGTTGCCAAACACCAGGTCGAGCTGGCGCAGGCGATCGACATTGAGGTCGATCACGGTCACGCGGGCACCCATGCCGACCGCCATTTGCAGCGCGTGCGTGCCCACCACGCCCGCGCCCAAAATTACCACATGCGCACCGGGCACGCCGGGCACGCCGCCTAGCAACACGCCCATACCGCCCTTGGACTTTTCCAGATGCGCCGCACCCGCTTGCACCGCCATGCGCCCGGCCACTTCGCTCATGGGCGCCAGCAGCGGCAGGCCGCCGTGTGCGCCGGTAATCGTCTCGTAGGCAATACACACCGCGCCTGATTGGACGAGCGCCGCTGTTTGCGCCGGGTCCGGCGCCAGATGCAGGTAGGTGTACAAAATTTGACCGGGCCGCAGCATGGCGCATTCCTGCGCTTGCGGCTCTTTGACCTTGACGACCATGTCCGCCTGCGCGAACACGCTCGCAGCATCAGGCGCAATCTGCGCACCGGCCGCCTGGTACTGCGCATCCGTCAAACCGATGGCGGCGCCCGCGCCGGTTTGCACCAGCACGCTATGGCCGTTGGCGCACAAATCGCGCACGCTCGAAGGCGTCAGGCCGACGCGGTATTCATGGTTTTTGATCTCTTGGGGTAGTCCGATAAGCATGGCTTGTCTCCGCTAAATTGAGGTGGAGGCGAGTGTGCGGCAGGCAGTTTCTAATTAACAGTTTTATGAAAATTAAGCTATATTCATTAGCAACGCTAATAATTGAAGACCATGCAAATTTTTGACCCGCACGCCCTGGAATGCCTGGCCGCTATCGTAGAAGAAGGCAGTTTTGAGCGGGCGGCGCAGCGCTTGTCGATTACCCAATCGGCGGTGTCGCAGCGCTTGCGCACCCTGGAGGTGCAGGCCGGTGCAGTGCTGATCGTGCGCACGCGGCCACTCAAGGCCACACCCGCCGGGCGCTATTTGCTTAAGCACGCGCTGCAACTGCGCCTCTTGCGCGCCGACTTGGGCCGCGACCTGCAGGCGCTGGCGCCGCGCGAGGCGCAAAGCACGCAAGGGCAAGAGCGCATCGCCATTGCCATCAATGCCGACAGCATTGCCACCTGGGTGTTGCCCGCCTTGCAAGCCCTGGTGCAAGACGGCATGGCGCTAGAGATCATTACCGATGACCAGGACTTCACCCACGAATGGTTGCGCGAAGGCCAGGTGCAAGCCTGTGTCACGGCGCTGGCCAAACCGCTACGCGGTTGCCAGGTGGTGCAACTAGGGGTGATGGACTATGTGGCAGTAGCCAGCCCCGACTACTTCGACCAGCATTGCCCCAAAGGCTTACATGCCCATGCCTTGGCTGACATGCGCTTTCTGGCCTTTAACCGAAAAGACGATTTGCAAACCCGCTTTGTGCGCAAAGCCTGCGGCCTGAAAAACCCCGGCTTGCAACAAAATTTTTTGCCCAGCGCGCATGGCCGCGTGCGGGCCGCGCTGCAAGGCTGGGGCGCGACGGTGGTGCCGCTTTTGCAAGTGGAGGAGCTGCTCAAAAGCGGCGCGCTGCGCGACCTGGCGCCCAAGGTGCGATTGCCCGTAGCCTTGTACTGGCATTGCTGGAGACTCGAATCTGCCCTGCTGCAAGCTTTGACCGCTGCGGTGCGCAGCGGCGCGGCCAAAGCGCTCAAAGCTCAAGTCGCCTGATCCACCCAATCGAGCAGCTTGAGCCGCTGCACTTTGCCCGAGGGGCCGCGTGGCAGGTCCTGCACAAAATGAAATACCTTGGGCGTTTTGTAGCGCCCCAGATGCTCATGGCAATACGCGCGCAAAGCGGCTTCATCGGCAGCGCAGCCTTCGCGCAGCACGATGCACACCATGATCTCTTGGCCGTAATGCGCATCGGGCATACCGGTAGCCGCAGCGTCGAGCACGCTAGGGTGGCGTAAGAGCACTTCGTCGATCTCGCGCGGCGCGATGTTCTCGCCGCCTTTGATGATCAGCTCTTTGATACGCCCGGTGACAAAGAAAAAACCATCGGCATCCCGGTGGCCCAAATCGCCGGTACGCAGCCAACCGTCGGGCGTAAAGCTGGCGCGGGTGGCGTCCGGGTTTTTGTAGTAGCCCTGCATCACTTGCGGGCCACGGATGGCGATTTCGCCGGTCGTGCCATCGGCCACCGGGCGCAAGTCGGCATCAATGACGCAGCCCTCGCAGCCCGACGCTTTACCCACAGAACCGAGCTTGCGCAAGGTGGGCTCATAAGGGTTGGAAAACGAGGGCGCAACGGTTTCCGTAAGGCCCATGGTTTCGATGACGCCGATGCCAAAGCGCTGTTCAAAAGCCTGTAAATGCGCTGGCGGCAAAGCCGCAGACGCACTGCGGCAAAAGCGGATGTGGCCCAAGCTTTCGCCCTCAGGCGCAGCGCCTTCTAGCAAGTACGAAATCATGGTGGGCACCACGTTAATCCAAGTGCATTGCGCGTGCAGCGCTTGCTGCCAAAAACGCGCCGCCGAAAACTTGGGCGGCATCGCCAGACTGCCGCCATGGGCCAGCGGCGCCAGCATGGTGACGGCAAAGGCGTTGATATGGTAGAGCGGCAGCACCGCCAGCACGCGGTCGCGCGCACCCAAGCGGTGTTCGGCACTGATAGCCATGGCATTGGCCGCCAGATTGGACTGGGTCAGCACCACGCCTTTGGGCACGCCGGTAGTGCCCGAGGTGTACATCAGCAAGGCCATGGCCTCGGCTTGAGGTTGCGGCATGGACGTAGGCTTTAACGAACCGAGCAGGCTGTCATCGGCATCCATATCCGGGCTGCACACCAGCATGGCCACCGGCCGCGACAAGGTGGCTAACGCGGCTTGCACACGCTCGGCCCAATCCGGGCTGGCGATCACCAGCTTGCAATCGCTGTGCTCCAGCACATAGCGCATTTGCTCCGGGCTGGAGAGTAGATTGACCGGGTTCACGCACCAGCCGCCATGCATGGCGCCTAATAGCAAACGCAAAGTATTCAGGCCATTGGGCATGACCATCGACACCGTGTCGCCCGGCTGCATACCCTGCCTCAGCAAGAGCGTGGCGACTTGGCCGCAATACTGCGAAAGCGCGGCAAATCGCATGGTCGCGGGCGCATGGCTTGGGCTTTGCGCGTTTGCGTCACCGACATCGAGCGCCAGCGCATATAGCGCATCGGGCCGCACCGTGGTTTGCAGCTCTAAAAGCGCACGCACCGTGCGCGGCAGCAAATCCTGGCTCATGCGCGACCGTATTTGGCGAAATAGTCCGCCAGCAATTGGTCCTCGGAAGGCACGTGCTCGGGTATAGGGCGCGAGATGCGGGTGATGTTCAGGTAGTGGCGGTAGTTCATGTTTTCAGAAAAATTGTTTTTGCCCCAGGTGCCGCAACCCATGGACAGGCTAAAGGGCAAGCCGTTGTCAAAGCTGCCGCCGGTAGCGATGCAATGCGCCTGGTCCACGATCACGCGCGAGACCGGCAGCCGCAAACCCAGCGCCAGCGCGCGCTCGGGCCGCGCACTGTGCAAACCCACCGAATGGCCCGCGCCTTGGAATGCGTAAATGCGCTCCACCGTGGCCATGGCCGCTTCAAAATCCGCTACGCGGTAAATAGTTAACACGGGACACAGTTTTTCGCCGGAAAACGGATAGTCTTCGCCGGTTCCCGTCTCTTCCACCAGCAACACGCGCGGCTGCAAAGCGGCCACGTCAGACAGGCCCGCACGCTGCGCCACCACCGTCGCGCTTTGGCCGATAACCGCGCTTGACAGCTTGCCATCGGGCCACATCAGCGCTTGCAAGCGCGCTTTTTGTGCGGTATCGAGCAGCACCGCACCACCGGCTTGCAAAGCTTGCAGCAATGCGGGCGCCGCCGCGTCCAACACCACCAGGCTGTTTTCAGAGGAGCAACTGGTGGCGTTGTCAAAAGTCTTGGAGCGCAAGATGCGCTCGGCCGCTAGCGCCATGTCGGCGCTCTCATCGACGATGCCCGCCACATTGCCCGCGCCCACACCAAAAGCCGGTGTGCCGCTGGCATAGGCAGCGCGCACATTGGCTTGCGAGCCGGTGGCGACCACCAAATCGCAAGCCGCCATCAGCGCATAGGTGGCCGCTTTGCTAATCGGCGCGGGCAGCACTTGCACCAAATCGCGCGGCGCGCCGATGCGGTCCAGCGCTTCGTGGATGTACTCCAGCAAACGCGCGCTCGTGGCCCAGCCTTTGGGCGAGGGCGCGACGATGACCGCATTGCGGCCTTTGAGCGCATTGATGATTTTGTTGGCTGGCGTGGCCGCCGGGTTGGTCGATGGCGTGATGGCGCAGACCACGCCTACCGGACGCGCAATTTCGGTAATGCCGGTAGCGGGGTTGTCGGAAATGACGCCTACCGATTTCGCGCCCTGCAAATCGCGCAGCAAGCCCAAGGTTTTGCGGTAGTTTTTGCGCAGCTTGTCGGGTACGTTGCCGATGCCGGTGTCTTGCACCGCCAACTCAGCCAAGGCCTGGTT
>CANFJQ010000145.1 GCA_947447615.1 Comamonadaceae bacterium | reverse complement strand
TTTCAGTTATGGCGACGCGATGTTGCTGGCGCGGGCCACGCAAGCAACGGCCTAGGTCTTTGGGAAGTAGTTCACCCCCACCAAGCCTTGGTAATCCGCATCCTGCGTCCAGAAAGTGGCCCCGAATTCCTGCGCCATGCTGTACATCGCAGCGTCGGCCATAGCCAGTTGGTGGTGGGCCGCGATCTGCGAAGCGGCGATAGCGCGGGCATCGGTGAAATCGAGCACGCGGCCTAGGCGCATCACGTTCAAGCAGCGCTCCACCAGTTCGACGGGCAAGCGGCGGCTTAGCACTTTGTGGACTTCAAACAGGGCGATGGTGGGCACCAGCAGGGCATTGCGGTCTTCAATAGGGTCAGCAAACAAATTTGCGCGCGGCGTGTCTTGCAGGTATTCAATCCAGCCGGAAGAGTCAACCAGGTTCACTTAAAACTCCCGGTCCGGCTCTTTTTCAGGCTCAATATCGCCCAGGTCATAGCCCTTCAACATACCCCGGTAAGCGCTCATGGGCAATTCCGGCTTGATAACCAGTTCAGCCCCGCGCAATTCAAAGTGGATGTGCGAGCCAGCCTTAATGCCCAGTTTGGCGCGCATAGCGGCGGGCAGGGTGACCTGGCCTTTGCTGGAGACGATGGCCTCCACTTCTGCAATTTCCGACATTTTGAAATCCTTTACTTTATAAAAGTAAAGCGAAGTCTACAGAAAGCGCTGCTTTGCCGCAAGTGCCCCGCCTAAAATCGCCGCATGCTTGAATTTGAAGTGCTAGCCCGAGATCCTGCCCGCCCCGAGGGCGCCTACCTGGGCAGCCTGGCGCGCCGGGGGCGTTTGCGGCTAAACCATGGCTTTGTGCAAACGCCCATCTTTATGCCCGTGGGCACCTACGGCACGGTCAAAGGCGTGATGCCCCAAAGCCTGCACGATATGGGTGCGCAAATCATCCTGGGCAACACCTTCCACTTGTGGATGCGGCCGGGGCTGGACGTGATGGAAAAGTTCGGCGGCTTGCACCAATTTGAAAAATGGGACAAGCCCATACTCACCGATTCGGGCGGCTTTCAGGTCTGGAGCCTGGGCCAGATGCGCAAAATCAGCGAGGAGGGCGTGCGGTTTTCATCGCCCGTCAACGGCGACAAACTGTTTTTGACGCCCGAAGTGAGCATGCAAATCCAGACCGTACTCAATTCAGACATCGTGATGCAGTTTGACGAATGCACGCCGTATTTGTCGGTCGAGTCGGCCACCAAAGGCCAAATTACCACCGAGCGTGAAGCGCGCCTGTCCATGGAGCTCAGCCTGCGCTGGGCAGCGCGCTGCAAAACCGAGTTTGCGCGGCTTGCCAACCCCAACGCCTTATTTGGCATTGTGCAAGGCGGCATGTTTGAGCATTTGCGCGAAGAATCGCTGGCCGGTTTGGAGGCGCTGGACTTTCCAGGTATCGCGGTGGGTGGGCTGTCGGTGGGTGAGCCCAAGGACCATATGATGCGCATCTTGGAACATATCGCCCCGCGCCTGCCGCAGCACAAGCCGCGTTATCTGATGGGCGTGGGCACGCCCGAGGACTTGATCGCGGGCGTGCAAAACGGCATCGATATGTTTGACTGCGTCATGCCCACGCGCAATGCGCGCAACGGTACTTTGTTCAGCCGCTACGGCGACCTGAAAATCCGCAACGCCCGCCACAAAAGCGATGCCCAGCCGCTGGATACCAGCTGCACTTGCTATGCCTGCGCGGGCAGCAGCGGCGTATCCTGGGACGATGGCGGGCGCGAAGGGTTCAGCCGTGCCTATTTGCACCACCTAGACCGCTGCGGTGAAATGCTGGGTCCGATGCTGGCCAGCATTCACAACCTGCATTACTACTTACATCTGATGCAGCAAGTGCGCGATGCCCTCGAGGCCGGACGCTTTGGCGCGTTTGTGGCGCAGTTTCACGCGGATCGGGCGCGCGGCGTTTAGCGGTTTTGGCCGTGCAAAGCCTTTGCTACACTCAAGCCCATGTTTATTCACCGCAACAGCATCACAGGTCGTAGCGACCGGGGAGCCTGGCCCTGGCGTACCCGTACTGCTATGCGCCGGTCCTCGCCTTCGTTGCCGGTTTAAATCCTTAGCGCTTCGCGCGGGACTGTTGCGCACCTCCCCCCTTTTTGTTTGATTGAACGCGCCGCGCTTGCGGCCAGCGCCGATGCCTGGCGTGTGTGGTACCTGCCACGTCCGGGCCGCGCTGTACCTAAGTTTTTGGGAAGGTGAATTGTGTGACTACCAAAGAAGAGTTTTACGCCCTGGCGCGCCAGGGTTTTAACCGCATCCCCCTGACCGCTCAGGCGTTTGCGGACCTGGAAACGCCTTTGTCGCTGTACTTGAAATTGACGGGCGACGCGCCCTATAGTTTTTTGCTGGAGTCGGTAGTGGGCGGCGAGCGCTTCGGGCGCTTTAGCTTTATTGGCCTGCCAGCGCGCACGCTTTTGCGCAGCAGCGGTTTTGGCGCTGCTGCCAAGACCGAAGTGCTGACCGACGGTTTGGTGGTGGAAAGCGCAGCGGGCAATCCGCTGGACTTTGTTGCCGCCTACCAGCAGCGCTTCAAAGTGGCGCTGCGGCCCGGCATGCCGCGTTTTTGCGGCGGTTTGGCAGGCTATTTTGGCTACGACGCGGTACGCTATATCGAAAAGAAACTAGAGGCCAGCTGCCCACCCGATGAAATCGGTTGTCCAGACATTTTGCTTTTGCAATGCGAAGAGCTGGCCGTGATTGACAACCTCTCGGGCAAATTGCACCTGATGGTCTATGTGGACCCGGCGGTGCCCGATGCTTATGTGCAAGGCAGCGCGCGCCTGGCGGCTCTTAAAGCCAAGCTCGCGCACGCAGTGCAAATACCGGCGGTAGTGCCCAGCCCGCCGCAAGCAGCGGTGCGTGATTTCTCAAAAGCGGATTATTTGGCGGCTGTGGTACGCGCCAAGGAATTGATTGCTGGTGGCGACTTTATGCAAGTGCAGGTCGGCCAGCGCATCAAGAAAAAATACACCGAGTCGCCGCTGAGTTTGTACCGTGCCTTGCGTTCGCTCAATCCCAGCCCTTATATGTATTACTACAACTTCAGCGGCGCTACGGCGGACTGCGCGCCGGATTTTTATGTGATCGGCGCCAGCCCGGAAATTTTGGTGCGCCAGGAGATTACTGAAGGCCAGACCAAAGTAACGATTCGCCCGCTGGCCGGCACACGCCCGCGCGGCGCTACGCCCGAGCTGGACAAAGCCGCAGAAGACGAATTGGTAAACGACCCCAAAGAGCGCGCCGAACATGTCATGTTGATCGATCTGGCGCGCAACGATATCGGGCGTATTGCGCAGATCGGTAGCGTCAAAGTCACCGATGCGTTTTGCGTGGAGCGCTACAGCCATGTCATGCATATCGTCAGCAATGTCGAAGGGTTGTTAAAGCCCGGAATGCAAAGCATGGACGTGCTCAAAGCCACGTTTCCAGCGGGTACCTTAACGGGCGCACCCAAAGTCCATGCGATGGAATTGATTGACCAGTTGGAGCCGGTCAAGCGCGGCATTTATGGAGGCGCTTGCGGCTACCTCAGCTACGCGGGCGACATGGA
This sequence comes from Comamonadaceae bacterium, assembly GCA_947447615.1. Taxonomy (GTDB): domain Bacteria; phylum Pseudomonadota; class Gammaproteobacteria; order Burkholderiales; family Burkholderiaceae_C; genus Allorhodoferax. The sequence goes on along the minus strand of CANFJQ010000145.1, from coordinate 2,905 downwards.
TGTGGCTATTGCCATACGCACCGGTATTGTGAAAAACCAGACTTTGTACGTGCAGGCCGCAGCCGGTGTGGTGGCCGACAGCGTGCCCGAGCTGGAATGGGCTGAGACCGAGCACAAAGCACGCGCCTTGCTGCGCGCCGCCGAATTGGTGGAAGAGGGCTTGGAATGAATAGCGGCAACCCAACAGGCCGAACCCATCCAGCGGAGCATGTATGAAACTTTTAATGATCGATAACTACGACAGCTTTACCTACAACATCGTGCAGTACTTGGGCGAACTGGGTGCGGAAGTGGAAGTGTTTCGCAATGATGAAATTACTATCCAAGGCATAGCGCAGCGCGCGCCCGACAGGCTCGTGATTTCGCCCGGTCCTTGCTCCCCGGCTGAGGCCGGTGTTTCGGTGGCGGCTATCCAGCACTTTATGGGCAAGCTGCCTATTTTGGGTGTGTGCCTGGGCCACCAAAGCATAGGCGCTGCGCTGGGCGGCACCATCGTGCGGGCTCAGCAACTGATGCATGGCAAAACCAGCGTGATCCAAACCACCGGCGAGGGCGTTTTTGCCGGTCTGCCCGAAAGCTTTACCGTGAACCGCTACCACTCGCTGGCCATCGACCGTGCCAGCTGCCCCAAAGCGCTAGCGGTGACGGCCTGGACCGAGGATGGCGAAATCATGGGCGTGCGCCACACAGGCCTGGCGACGGAGGCGCGCATGGAAGGCGTGCAATTCCATCCGGAAAGCATACTGACTGAGCATGGTCATGCGATGTTGCGCAATTTTTTGCAATAGCACCCGCTTAAAGCCACTCCTATAAGATCACCGACCTTTGAACCACCAACAGGACGTTTCAGCATGAGCACCTTCGTTGATTTGCGCAGCGATACTGTGACCCAGCCCACCGCCGCGATGCGTGCCGCCATGATGGCTGCACCTTTGGGCGACGATGTGTTCGCCGACGACCCCACGGTCAATGCCTTGCAGGCGCGTATTGCCGACATGCTGGGCTTTGAAGCCGCCTTGTTTGTGCCCACCGGTACGCAAAGCAATTTGTGCGGCATCATGGCGCATTGCGAGCGTGGCGATGAATTTATCGTCGGCCAGTTAGCGCATTGCTACCGCTGGGAAGGCGGCGGCGCAGCTGTGTTGGGCAGCGTACAACCCCAGCCTTTGCAAAACCAAAATGACGGCAGCCTGGATTTGCAGGCGATTGAAGACGCGATCAAGCCCGACGATGCGCACTTCGCCAAGTCGCGCTTGCTGTGTCTTGAAAATACCCTGGGTGGCAAGTTGCTGCCTTTTGACTATGTGCAGTCGGCTACCCAACTAGCCCATGACAAAGGCTTGTACCGCCATTTAGACGGCGCGCGCTTGTTCAACGCAGCCGTGGCGCAAGCGGCGCAGACGAGCAAGACGGCACAGCAGGAAGCACGCCGCATCGCGCAGTGTTTTGACAGCGTTTCGGTGTGTTTTAGTAAGGGGCTGGGCGCCCCGGTCGGTTCGGCTTTGTGCGGCAGCCGGGAGTTTATTAGCCGGGCCCACCGCGTGCGCAAAATGCTAGGCGGCGGCATGCGCCAGTCCGGCGTGCTGGCCGCTGCGGCCTTGCATGCGCTGGACCACCATATCGAGCGCCTTGCCGATGACCATGCGTTGGCAAAACGCCTGGCCCAAGGTTTGCAAGGGATTGAAGGCCTGGCGGTGGAAGCGCCCCAGACCAATATTGTGTTTGTCGATTTGCATGGCGCAGCGCGTCAGCAATCGGCGGCTTTAATGGCCCACTTACAAGAAAGCGGTGTGCGTGCGACGGGCCTTTACCGTCTGCGCTTTGTCACCCACCTGGATGTCGATGCCGCTGGGGTGGAGAAAGCCATCGCGGCCATCCGCGCTTTTTTCAAGGCTTAAGGCCGCAGCGCCCGCGTTACCCGTACCATGCAAAGCCACCATCTTGTTTTGTTCGCCCTGGCAGGCGTTGTGCTGAATCTGACGCCTGGGCCGGATGTGCTGCTGGTGGTGCGCCATGCCTTGCGCTCCGGCGCGCGCGCGGGGTTCTTTGCCGGATTGGGCGTGGCAGCGGGTTGCCTGGTACATGTGAGCGCTGGCGCTCTAGGTTTGAGTGCTTTGCTCGCTGGTTCCAGCCAGGGTTTTGCACTGCTGAAGTGGCTGGGTGCGGCCTATCTTTTGTACGTTGCTTGGGGTCTTTTGCGCTCTGCGCTGACGCCAAGGTCGTCGTCATTTTTCGCTGATAGTTCCGTGCAACCCATGGTCAGTGCGCACGGTGTTTTCTTGCAAGGATTTGGCACCAACGTGCTTAACCCTAAAGTTGCGCTTTTCTTTCTGGCCTTTGTGCCCCAGTTCATTCCCACCGATGCCAATGACAAACCGCTGTACTTTTTGGCGCTGGGGATTTTGTTTGCGGCCAATGGTTTACTGGTGAGCAGCGCCTATGCCTGGGGCGCGGCCTGGATGGCGCGCCGCGTCGCGCAATTGCAGTCGGCGCTGCGCGTGCTGGACGGTGTAGCGGCTTGCATGTTCATGGCTTTTGGTATTGAACTGGCGCTCTCGGATGCGCCTTCTTCGTCTTAGGAGTTTTTGCGATGTCGCCCATTCCCGCAGTCCCCAACAAAATCACACCACAGGAAGCCTTACAGCGCACTATCGAGCACCGCGAGATATTCCATGACGAAATGCTGCATTTAATGCGCCAAATCATGTCGGGCGATATGTCGCCGGTCATGATGGCCGCGCTGATTACTGGCTTGCGTGTGAAGAAAGAAACGATTGGCGAAATCACTGCTGCAGCCCAGGTAATGCGCGAGTTTTCCACCAAGGTGGAAGTGGCGGACAAAAAACATTTGGTGGACATTGTGGGCACCGGCGGTGACGGTTCGCATACCTTCAACATTTCTACT
>CANFJQ010000144.1 GCA_947447615.1 Comamonadaceae bacterium | reverse complement strand
CCGCGAATCGCCTCTTCGCCCAGCGGCTTGGCGCGGTGCCAAATACCACCGCCGGCCATCATCCATTCGATGCCGCCGCGCCGTACGCGGTCTATTTGGCCTTGCGAAGTTTCATGCTCAATGTCAAAGCTCAAAGGAAAAGTCAGCGTAGCAATGCCGGAATGCGGATGAAAACCAAAATTAGGCCCCCCGCCACCTGGCGCTTCCAGATAATCCAAAAACACAAAAGGCTTGAGCAATTCGCCTAGATCGCCTGGACTGAACACGCGGGTGATAGGGCCGTGGCGTTTACCGGCCGTGCGTGCCAGGATGGTGGTGGACTCAGCCATTAGGCTTGCTCCCCCTGCGCGTCGCGTTGATCGCGCGCTTGCCAGCCGCGCTGATAGCCTGCGCGAAAACCCCACCATGCGCCCAGCGCCGCTGCAACAATAATCAAAATAATAATCGCTGGAACCACCGCTTAGCCTCTTTCGAAAACTGTGTACCAGCATCCTAGCCGATGCAGGGGCACGTAGAGGTCGCAGTATCATGCTGGTAAATGTGGTAACGAAACGGACCCAAGGAGAAAAATCAGATGAAACGTCGGCAATTGGTAAAGGCAGGCAGCCTGGTCCCCCTCTTTCCGCTGCTCGCACGCGCAGAAGATAAGTATCCCAACCGTGTCATTAACTGGATCTGCCCCTACGCGGCTGGCGGCAATGCCGATACCCGCTCGCGACAGGTGAGCAAAGTTATGACCGAAGTACTTGGCCAAAACATACTGATCGAAAACAAGGCCGGGGCCGGCGGCAATATCGGCACTGAAGCGATTGCTAGGGCCAAGCCCGACGGTTACACCATCGGTATGGGAAATTTTGCACCTCTAGCGGTCAACCACGCCTTATTCAAAAAGCTCAATTTCGACCCGTTTAATGACTTGGTTCCCATCACGCTGATTGAACGTGGTCCGCTCATTTTGATGGTGCGGGTCGATTCGCCCTACAAGTCGGTCAAGGACGTCGTAAACGCCGCTAAAGCGGCGCCCGGCAAGCTCAGTTATGCCTCTGGCGGCATCGGGGGTACCCACCATCTGAGTGGCGCGCTATTTGAGTTTTCAGCCGATATCGACATGATCCATGTCCCTTACAAAAGCGGCGCAGCTGGTGCGACGGACTTGATGGGCGGGCAAGTGAGCATGATGTTCGAGCAAATGTATTCGGCTGCACCGGCTGTGAAAGGCGGAAGGCTTCGCGCCTTAGCCATTACCAGCAAAAACCGCTCTCCCCTCTTGCCCGACATTCCCACAATGGCCGAGCAAGGCTACCCTGCTGTGGAAGTTCTCAATTGGCAAGGATTGATAGGCCCGAAGGGCCTACCCACCGACATCGTCAAAACGCTAAATGCAGCCTGTAATAAAGCCTTGCAAGACCCCGATGTGCGGGAAAAAATGCTGGGCCAGGGCATGGAGATTGGTGGAGGCACCCCCGAGCAGTTTGCTGCTCTGATCAAAGCCGAATCGCCACGCTGGGGCAAGGTGGTGCGAGACGCCAAAATCGAACCGGAATAAAGTTTGCGGCCTGGCTTAGACCGCAGTGGGCGTCTGCGCCAAAGCCTGCGCCCTGCGTATGCTTTCCTGGCCGGGCAGCCACAGAACGGCCAGGACGCCGGTGGCGGCGATGCAGGCCATCAGCGTCATCAAGGTACCAAAGCCCGCCGCTTTGACCAGCGGCCCCAGCAAATACACCGCCATCGAGCTGATACCAAAGGAAATGGCGATGCGCGTGCCGCTCACGCGCGAGCGCATAGAGTCATCGATATAGCGCACCACCATGGCGTCGCTAAACGGTATAGCGGCAAACACCATCACCATGTAGCCGATGGCGGCCAGATACCACTGCCAGCCACTTGTTTGCGAGGCCACGGCAAAGGCCAGGCACTGCACTATCAAAATGCCCACAAACAAAGGCTTGACCGCCACCCGGTCCAACAAACGGCCGACCACCAGTTGCGCCAGCGACCCAATGGCATAGACCGCCGCCAACAACAGACCTAAGGTGGAAGGATCGCTAACCAGGCCTTGCAATCGATCGGCCAGCAATTGGGCATTGCCATTCGTGGTGAAGTTGAACAACAAGCTGGTTGTGGTGGCGGTAATCACCATCACCAGAAACGTGCGCAGCACCAGGCTCTTGGGCATTGTCACGCTGGCAGCGCGGCTGCGCGCGGGTGTGGCCGATTCCGCGGGCGCTTGCCAGGCAAACAGCAGGCCCAAGCCCATGCACACCAGCGCGGGCACAACAAAGGCCACGCGCCAGCCGAAATGCTCCACCAAAAAACCGGTGGACAAAGCCGCCGTGGCAATCCCCAAATTACCCGCCAGCCCATTCACACCAATAGTCCAGCCGGGACGCACCGCGCTTTGCACCAGCATGGGAATACCGACCGGGTGGTAAATCGAAGAAAAAGCGCCCAGCACCACCAAGGCAATCGCCATCTCGGTGGGTGTGCGGGTGCAGGCCACGGCTAGCGCGGACAGGCCCATTCCAAAGAAGAACACCAGCATCATGCGGCGCCGGCCCCATAAATCGCCCAAGCGCCCCGAAGGGACGGAGCCCAGGCCAAACAGCACAAAAGCGCCGGTGGTGTAAGGCATCATGTCTTCCCAGCGCGCCAAGCCAAAGTCCTTGGCAATCGCGCCCACGGCAGCGGCAAATATCAGCAAAAACAAATGGTCCAGGGCGTGGGCCAGGTTGAGCAGAATTTGCATGGTGCGGTTCATTGGGCCATTCTAGGGGTGAGGGTTTTTGCCAAGACTTTTGTCCAGGCGCTGCATTTGTCGCCTAGTGGACGCACGGCCTAAAGCGGATGCGCCGACAATCGCGCGCAACACCACAGGCCGACACTATGACGCAATCGACATCCGCACCCGAACAAAGCCATTACCGCATTTGCCCTTTGTGCGAAGCCTGTTGCGGGCTGGAAGTGCGCACCCAAGGCGAAAAAATTATCAGCATTCGCGGCGCCGAGCATGATGTGTTTAGCCACGGCTATATCTGCCCCAAAGGCGTGTCGCTCAAAGACCTGCATGAAGACCCAGACCGCCTGCGCACGCCGCTGATCAAACGCGATGGCCAATTTGTAGAAGCGAGTTGGGAAGAAGCTTTTGCCGAAATCCACAAGCGCTTGCCGCCGCTGATTGAAGCGCATGGCAGCGACACCGTGGGCTGCATCGTGGGCAACCCGGTGGCGCACAAGATCGGGCTCTTGGCCTACTTTCCGCGCTTGGTGCGCGCCATCGGCACGCGCAATATTTTTTCTGCATCTTCGCTGGACCAGATCCCCAAGCAGCTCAGCAGTGGCCTGATGTTTGGCGATTGGAACGCGGTGGCCGTGCCCGATATCGAGCGTACTGATTTCATGCTTATTTTGGGCGCCAACCCCATGGTCAGCAACGGCAGCTTATGGACTGTGCCTGATTACCGGGGCAAAGCGCGCGCCCTACGCGAGCGCGGCGGACGCATCGTGGTGGTGGACCCGCGCCGCACCGAAACCGCAGCGCACGCGGACATGCACTTGCCTATCAAACCCGGCGGCGATGCCTTCTTTTTGCTCGGCTTGGTGCACACCTTGTTTGCAGAAAACTGGGTGCGCCTGGGCCAGCTGGAGCCGCATCTTGCGGGCCTGAATGCGCTGCGTGAAGCGGTGCAGCCCTTCAACCCGGAACGCATGGCGCCAGGCTGCGGTATCGATGCGGCAACACAGCGCAGCATTGCCCGCCAACTGGCCCAAGCAACGCGTGCCGTGGTCTATGGCCGCATTGGTACCTGCACCCAGCGCTTTGGCACTATCAATAGCTGGCTGGTCGATGTGCTCAATGTGCTGACCGGCAACCTGGACCGTGAAGGCGGCGCCATGTTTACCAAAGCCGCGGCCTTTGCAGTCAACACCAGCGGCACGCCGGGCCAGGGGCGTGGCGTGATTACCGGCAGGCGTCACAGCCGCGTGTCCAAGGCGCCCGAAGTGTTTGGCGAGTTTCCCATCACCTGCGTGGCCGAAGAAATCGAAACACCCGGCCCCGGCCAGATCAAGGCTTTGATTTGCATTGGCTCCAACCCGGTGCTCTCCACGCCCCAGGGGCCGCGCATCGCCAAGGCACTTTCGTCTTTGTCCTTCATGCTGAGCTTGGACATTTACCTCAACGAGACCAGCCGCCATGCGGACGTCATCTTGCCCGGCCTCTCGCCGCTAGAGGATGTGCATTACGACATCGCTTTCCCACAGTTTTCTTACCGCAACCATGCGCGCTTTAGTGGGGCCGTTTTTGCCAAACCGCCAGGACAGCCCGAAGAGTGGCAAACCTTGCTGCATCTGGCCGACATCATCCAAGGCAAACCCGAGGCGCCGCTCGCAGGCCCGGAGCACGGGCCCGAAACACTCATCGACCAAGCACTGCGTGCCGGGCCATATGGTCTGACACTCGATCAAGTGAAAGCCGCGCCTGGCGGCATCGACCTAGGCGCTTTGCAAAGCCGCATGCCCGAGATGCTGCGCACGTCTTCGGGCCAGATCGAACTGGCGCCGCCCATGGTGCTGGCCGACTTGGCACATGTGGAGGCGGCGTTGGACACGGCGCCCGAAGGCATGCTCTTGATCGGGCGGCGTGACGTGCGCTCGGGCAATAGCTGGATGCACAACCTGCCCGTGCTGGCCAAAGGCCCCGAGCGCTGCACCTTGCTGATCCACCCGCAAGACGCTGCCCGCTTGGGCCTGGCGCAAGGCGCCTTAGCCCAACTCAGCGCCCAAGGCACCACGCTGAGCGCGCCGGTGGACATCAGCGACAACATGATGCCCGGCGTCGTGAGCCTGCCGCACGGCTGGGGCCACGACCTGCCAGGTAGCCAAATGCAGGTGGCTGCGCGCCGACCCGGCGTCAACCTCAACGCCTTGCTGAGCGACAGCGCGCGCGACCCGTTATCGGGCAATGCGGTGCTGAGCGGGGTGCCGGTGCAGGTGTCGGCTATGGCCTGAAGTGCAAGTGGGCGCGCTTAAATGCAAACGGTTAAATGCGATCCCTAGGCGCGACGTCTCGGCGGCGGCCCCATGGGCTGGCGCAAATGGCCGATGCCGCGAAACTCCAGGTTTTGGGTGGTGATGGTTTCCCACAAGTGGTCGCCATAGTAAAAGGGCTCAAAGGCCTCTGCGTCGGGTAATTCCAGTGGCGCGATGACCGCATCGGCGCGTGGCTCGTAAAAATAGGGAATGGAAAAACGCTCCTGCCCGTAACCGAGCACGCGGTGTACCGTGGCCTGCACCCGCCCCGCCGTCCAGCGCTGCAGCACCTTGCCAAAATTGACCGCCAAAGTGCCTTCGGTGGGCGCGACATCCAACCAATGCCCGTCGCGATGGCGGGCCTGCAAACCACCCACGCCGTTTTGTGCCAGCAGGGTTAAAAAGCCGGTGTCGGCATGCGGCCTGCCGGTCAGGTAATAGCGCTGGCCCGCATGCTCGGCCCACATCGCCTCGTCGCCCACTGCTTGCAAGGATGCTGCGCTGCGCACCGGGTAGCGGATAAAGCGCAGGGTAGAAATGCCTTGCTCAAAAGCAGCATCAAAACGGTGCTGGGGCAAACCCAAACCACGCGCCAGACTTTGCATGATGGCGGCGCTGAGCCGGTGCATGGCCTGGTAGTACTGCGCCGCCGCAAAGCGCCAGCCGGGAAGGTCTTGCTCCGAGGGCAATGGGCTGGGCTCGCGCAAGGGGTCACCCTGCTGCAGCGCGAGTTCGGGCCAAACCAAATCCGGGCCGATGTCTATGCCCTCTTTGTAGGTTGGAAAACCGTTTTGCAAAGGAAACCAACCCCGGTAAATATTGGGCTGCGAAGCCTCAAATTTGCGCAACCACAGGCGCTTTAATACCGACTCGGGCAGCGAGAAAATACGCAACAGCGATTGGCGCTGCGCCGCATCCAGATGCGCCCAGGCGGGCAAGTCGCCCAGTAGAAAAAAGCCGGTATCCCTTGCAGCCAGGGCGATAGCCTCGTCGGCCGCGCTTTGACGCTGCACATCGCCGGATAACAAATCAGCAGCGGAAATAGTGGGGATGGCTTGCGGGGGCATGGCGGGATGAAGTGAGGTTTGATAGCGGCCATTGTGCTGCAAGCGGCCAGACCTGTTCTTATCAACCTGCTAACAAAAGGAATGCACCACGCCGCGCAAGCAATAGACACAAAAAAAGCACCGGGACCCATGTCCGAGTGCTTGCTTGTTTGCTTTGCCACCAAGTAAATGGTGGGCGGTGCAGGTTTCGAACCTGCGACCCCCACAGTGTGAAGACTAAAAGATATTGCCATTTTCCTATTTAATATCAACAAGTTAGACCATCACGCCGAGGCCAAAGTAGTATAGTTGTAGTATATTTAAGAATATATAAGTACTATAAGTTAATGATAATTTAGAACTTATAGGACAGAAAGCGTAAAGACTCTTTACGCTTGTGAGTTTTGAACTTATTTCAAACCAACGATAACTGATGAGACGCATCAAAGTGTATGGAATTTTTGCGGCAACTTCAGTTGAAACCACCAGACAAGTGAAGGTATTTCTAGTGTGCGGTTTGACCTTAAAGT
>CANFJQ010000143.1 GCA_947447615.1 Comamonadaceae bacterium | reverse complement strand
TTTGCCCTCGCATTGGCTTTGTCGGTAGGCGCTGCGCTGTCCTTGGGTATTACCCGTTTTGCGTACGGCCTGCTGCTGCCCGCTATGCGTGAGGACCTGGCCTGGAGCTACACCCTGGCCGGTGCGATGAACACGGTCAATGCCGCTGGCTATTTGATGGGCGCTTTGCTTGCCCCTTGGGCCTTGCGGCGTTGGGACCCGGTATTGCTTTTGTCACGCGGTGCGCTGGCGGCGACGGTATTTATGGCTTTGAGCGGATTCTTTACCGATGCCGCTGTGCTGCTGGTGCAGCGTTTTCTCGCAGGGCTTGCCAGTGCCTCGGTGTTTATCACTGGCGGCTTGCTGTCAGCGCGACTGGGCGCACAAGATCCGCAGCGCGCGGGTTGGTTGCTCGGGGTGTATTACGGCGGCACCGGTTTGGGTATCACGGTGTCGGCCATCTTGGTGCCTTGGGCTTTGGAGTTTTTTGCGGCGCAGCCACATGGTTGGCGCTACGCCTGGTGGGTGATGGCGGCGGTTTGTTTTCTGGGCAGCTTGGTATTGTTTTGGCCAGCCGGCCAGTTGGCCGATGGCGCGCCCGCGGGCCAGCAGGCTAAGCGCAATCCTGTGGCTTTGCGGCCCTTGGTCTATGGCTTGGCGGGCTACGGCATGTTTGGCGTGGGTTATATCGGCTATATGACTTTTGTCGTGGCTTTGTTGCGCGCCGAGGGCAATAGCACGGAGTCGATCGTGGTCTTTTATGCAGTGCTTGGCGTGGCAGTGATGGCGTCTTCGCGCGTGTGGGCGCGCTTGCTGGACCGCGAAAAAGGCGGGCGCGCCATGGCTTTGCTCAATGGTTTGCTGGGTATTGCAACGGTTTTACCGGCCGTGTCTGACAACTTCGCCGTGCTGATGTTTTCGGGCATCGTGTTTGGTGGTGTTTTCTTGTCCATCGTCGCGTCCAGTACGGCGCTGGTGCGGCACAACCTGCCGCAAGCCCAGTGGGCTACCGGTATCAGCGCGTTTACCGTGGTGTTTGCAGCGGGCCAGATTGCCGGGCCGACCATGGTGGGTTGGATTGCCGATGGCGAGGGCGGGTTGGCGCGAGGTTTGTTGGTTTCTGCGATGGCCTTGTGGGTGGGGGCGGGGTTGGCTTGGCGGCAGAAGCCGCTGGCTTTGAATACCGGTTTCGGCTTGTAGGCCGCCTCACTTTTCTTTGCTTCGCCTAAAGAAAGTAGCCAAAGAAAAGGCTATTTTTTTGTGCCTAGATTTGGCCTGCCGCGGGCCTTACTTTTCTTTGCTTCGCCAAAGAAAAGATAAGCAAAACAAAGGCGAGCCAAAGGCCGTGCCCCTGCGGGGTGCCTTGCGCTACTCGCGCCGCCCGGGGTCGGGCGCAAACTCGCTACGCTCAAACAGCGCCCGCCCTGATCCGGTCGCCGCTGCGTTGCTCAGCACGGCCAATGGCCTGGGGAGTCCACGTGTGCTCGTTCGCTGCGCTCACCTTGCACACGCTTGTTGGCGCGCTGCGCGCGCCGTCGCGGCAGTTGCCGCGACGGCCGCCGTTAACGCAGCCGCGCCAAGCCCCAATCCATTGACTACGACCGCATCGTTTACCAATCGGGGCCAACCCACCCATACCGCAACGTCCCGAATCATCACCCCTATCCGGCCCAAATAAACTAAATTGGCTGTTCAAGCTCCCCTTCACCCCGGCGGGGGTGAAGGGGCGGGGGGGAAGCGGGGGCAAACAAGCGGGGGACAAACCATCAATTCCGAAAACTACTATCCATCCGATCCAACTTACGCAACATCGCCGGCCAAGCAAAGGCCCCGCCGATACCATTGCTTTGCGTTCGCATCGCGTGCCCCACGCCGTCGATGATGCGCGGGTCTACCTGGGTGAGTTCGCCGCCCGCTTGTGCGCTGATCTGGATCTGGCAAGTGGACTCGAAGTTGTACATCAGCAAGAAGGCTTCGGGGATAGAGGCGCCAACGGTCAGCAGGCCGTGGTTGCGCAGCATCAGGTGGTTGGCGCTTCCCAGGTCGGCTTGCAGGCGCGGTTTTTCTTCATCGCGCAGGGCGACGCCTTCGTAGCTGTGGTAGCCCAACGAGGCCAGCACAAAGGTCGATTGCTGGCTGATGGGCAGCACGCCGCCTGCCTGGGCGCTCACCGCGACGCCGGCGCGGGTGTGGGTGTGCAGTACGCAACCGGCGTCTTCGCGCACCGCATGGATGGCGCTGTGGATCACAAAGCCTGCGGGGTTGACGGGGAAGGGCGAGTCCATTAATTTGTTGCACTGCTGGTCCACTTTGATCAAGCTGCTGGCGGTTATTTCTTCAAACAGCAAGCCGTAAGGGTTGATCAAAAAATGGTGCTCGTCGCCGGGCAGGCGGGCGCTGATGTGGGTGAAGATGAGGTCGCTCCAGCCGTAGGCGGCGACTAATCGGTAGCAGGCGGCCAGGTCCACGCGCAATTGCCATTCTTGCGCGCTAACTTGGTCTTTAACCGAGGGGATATGCATACGAAAACTCCTGTGGGTATGCGCTTCACTCTAACCCATAGGCTTGGGACCCGCACTTAGGGAAATGACTAAGCCATCACGTATGCGACAGCGCCGCCTAAAATGCACTCTCCCCTTGATTTGGACTGCGCGCGATGCTGTATCCCCAACACTTTGATGTGATCGTTGTCGGCGGCGGCCATGCCGGCACCGAGGCGGCGCTGGCGGCAGCGCGCATGGGCTGCAGCACGCTTTTGCTGACGCACAACATCGAGACCCTGGGGCAGATGAGTTGCAATCCCTCCATCGGCGGCATCGGCAAAGGGCATTTGGTTAAAGAAGTTGATGCCCTGGGCGGCGCGATGGCGCTGGCCACCGACGAGAGCGGCATCCAGTTTCGTATTCTCAATTCCAGCAAAGGCCCCGCCGTGCGCGCCACCCGCGCCCAGGCCGATCGGGTGCTCTACAAGGCGGCGATACGCCGCACGCTGGAAAACCAGCCTAATTTGTCTTTGTTCCAGCAGGCAGTCGATGACTTGCTGGTGGAAGGCGACCGCGTAGTGGGGGCGGTTACGCAAATAGGAATTATTTTTAAAGCGACTACGGTGGTGCTGACGGCGGGCACGTTTTTGGACGGCAAGATCCACGTCGGCATGAACAACTACGGCGCGGGCCGTGCCGGGGATCCGCCAGCGGCCCGCCTGAGTGCGCGCCTGAAAGAGCTGAAGCTGGCGCAAGGTCGCCTGAAGACGGGCACGCCGCCGCGTCTGGATGGGCGCAGCATCGATTTCTCGCGCTGCCTGGAGCAGCCGGGCGACGGCATGCCTGGCGGTATGAGCGCGCAGTTGCCGGTATTTAGCTTCATGGGCAGGGCAGCGCAGCACCCGCAGCAAGTGCCGTGCTGGATTACGCATACCAATGCGCGCACGCACGAGATCATCCGCAGCGGTTTTGACCGCAGCCCCATGTTTACCGGCACCATTGAGGGCGTGGGCCCACGTTATTGCCCTAGCGTGGAAGATAAGGTGAATCGCTTTGCCGATAAGGAAAGCCACCAGATTTTCCTGGAGCCCGAGGGCCTGAGCACCCACGAGTACTACCCCAACGGCATCTCCACCAGCTTGCCTTTTGATGTGCAGTACGACTTGGTGCGCAGCATGGCGGGGCTGGAGAAGGCGCATATTTTGCGGCCCGGCTATGCCATCGAGTACGACTACTTTGACCCGCGCGAGCTCAAAAGCAGTTTCGAGACCCGCGCTATCCAAGGCCTGTTTTTCGCTGGGCAGATCAACGGCACCACCGGCTACGAAGAGGCGGCGGCCCAAGGTTTGTTCGCCGGTATCAACGCCGCCTTGCAAGCCGGTGCCCGCACCAGCTACGCCGGTGACACCTGGCTGCCCGCGCGCGACCAGGCTTATATCGGCGTGCTGGTGGATGACCTGATAACCAAGGGCGTGACCGAGCCTTACCGCATGTTCACCAGCCGCGCCGAGTTCCGCTTGCAGTTGCGCGAAGACAATGCCGACGCCCGCCTGACCACGGTAGGCCGCGCGCTGGGCCTGGTGGACGACGCGCGCTGGGAGGCGTTTAGCCGCAAGCAAGACGCTGTTTCACGTGAAACCGAGCGCCTGCGCAGCCTGTGGGTCAGCCCGAAAAACCTGGCCGCACCCGAGGCCGAGCGCGTGCTGGGCAAGGCTTTGGAACATGAATACAGCCTGGCCGATCTCTTGCGCCGCCCCGAAGTGGGCTACGCGGATTTGATGGCCATGGCCGGTGGCCGGTTTGCAAATCCAGATTTGCCGGTGTCGGCAGGGCAGGGCGAGGTGTCTGCTGAAGTGGTGCTTGCCCCGGCGCAGGATGTGTTTGTGCAAAGCGTCATCGAGCAGGTGGAGATTGCCATCAAGTACGCTGGCTACATCGACCGGCAAAAAGAGGACGTGGGCCGCGCTGCGCATTACGAAAACCTGCGCTTGCCTGAGACTTTGGACTATATGCAGGTCTCCGCGCTCAGTATTGAGGCGCGCCAGCGCCTGAACAAGCAGCGCCCCGAAACCCTGGGCCAGGCCTCGCGCATGTCCGGCATCACACCGGCCACGATTTCGCTCTTGCTCATCCACCTGAAAAAAGGCAACTTCCGCGAGTTTGCCGCCAAGCCGCCCCAGCCTGCGACCGAGGCCGCGCAGTGAGCATCAGCCTGGCGGCGGGCTTGGATGCAGGGCTGGAAGCGCTGGCTTTAGACCTGAGCCCGGCGCAACGCCAAGCCTTGCTGGACTACCTGGCCCTCCTGCAAAAATGGAACCAGGTCTATAACCTGACGGCGGTGCGCGAGCCGCAAGCCATGCTCAGCCACCATCTTTTGGATTGCCTGGCCGTGGTCACGCCACTTCGTGCACAAATGGCAAACCTGGCGATGACGGAGCCGATCCGCTTGCTCGATGTGGGCTCAGGCGCCGGTTTGCCCGGCCTGGTGTTGGCAATCTGCCTGCCGGAGTTGCAGGTGGATTGCGTAGACACGGTGGCCAAGAAGTCCAGCTTTATCCAGCAAGCCGCGCTCAGCCTGGGGCTGGCTAATCTGCGCGGCCTGCATGCGCGGGTGGAAAGCTTGACCGCGGCCTACCAAGTGGTCAGCGCTCGCGCCTTCTCGTCTTTGCCGGATTTGGTGGCTGGCTCGGACAAAGCCTTGCTGCCCGGCGGCGTCTGGATGGCGATGAAGGGCAAAACCCCGGATGAAGAAATCCAGGCGCTGCCCCAACAAGCGCAGGTGTTCCACGTGGAACCTTTGCAGGTGCCGGGCCTGGACGCCCAGCGCTGCATCGTCTGGATGCGCCGCGCAAGCCATTGAAAGCTTGCGCCACTGGCTTGTGCAGACCACGCGCATGACCAAATGTCCCGCGCTGCGGCGCGAACGTCAGCCCCCCAAGCCTTGTTCCACGTGAAACGTTTGATCACGTAAACTCGCCCCCTTGTTTCCTGAGGGTTTGCGATGCTGGGCGTCACCGATTACGGCACTTTTGTGGCTGCCGTGCTGATATTTCTTCTGATTCCCGGGCCGGGCAATTTGGCACTGGTGCTCTCCACGGGCAAAGGCGGCATACGCGGCGGCTTGGCGGCGACGCTAGGCGTGATCCTTGGCGACCAAGTCTTGATGTGGATGGCGGTGGCCGGCGTGGCCGCCTTGCTCAGCCACTACCCGACGGCGTTTCATCTAGTGCAATGGGCGGGCGCGGCTTACCTAGCCTGGCTGGGCGCTTATATGTTGTTTGCCAAGCCCGGTGCGCCTTCGCCCATCGAGATCCGGCCCAGCCAGTTTTTACGCCAAGCCTTGTTTATCACCTTGCTCAACCCCAAAGCCATTTTGTTTTACATGGCCTTTTTCCCGCTGTTTGTGGACCCAGTGCAGCAGCAGGGCGTGCTCACTTATGGCTTTATGGCGGCGACGATTGCCGCCCTCACTTTTTTGTACGGCCTGGCCGCCACGTTGCTGACTTACTTTTTTGCCGAGCGCGTGCGCGCCAGCCCCAGAATCAGCCAGGCGCTGGAAAAGCTGGCTGGCGTGGTATTGATTGGCTTTGGCGTCAAGCTGGTGGTGTCGCAATAGCCGCCCGGCTTCTTGCCCCGCCACAAAATCCCGCTGCCCTGCTGAACCCGCCCCCTTGTTGAACGACTTTTACTGAGACAGCCCATGGCCCAGATATTTTGTGTTGCCAACCAAAAAGGTGGCGTCGGCAAAACCACCACCACCGTTAACCTGGCGGCCGGTCTGGCGCTGCAAGGCCAGCGCGTGCTGATGGTGGACCTGGACCCGCAAGGCAACGCCACCATGGGCTCGGGCGTGGACAAGCGCACCTTGAAGCTCTCGGTGTATGACGTCCTGCTCGAATCAGCCAGCATGGCTGATGCCATCACCCGCAGCGACAAACTGATTGCGGCCAAATGCAGCTACGACATCTTGGGCGCCAACCGCGAGTTGGCCGGTGCCGAGGTCGAGATGGTGGAGCTAGAGCGCCGCGAGCGCCGCCTCAAAGCCGCTTTGGCCGAGGTCAATAGCCAGTATGACTTTGTGCTGATTGACTGCCCGCCCTCGCTCTCCATGCTCACGCTCAACGGCCTATGCTGCGCGCATGGCGTGATCGTGCCCATGCAGTGCGAATACTTCGCTTTGGAAGGCCTGACCGACCTGGTCAACACCATCAAGCAAGTGAAAGCCAATTTGAATGACGATTTAAAAATCATTGGCTTATTGCGGGTGATGTTCGATCCGCGTATTACCTTGCAGCAGCAGGTGAGCGACCAG
>CANFJQ010000142.1 GCA_947447615.1 Comamonadaceae bacterium | reverse complement strand
GCGGCGTCAATGTGTCTGAGCTTCCGGTGTGCAGTGTCTGCGCACCGGCCTGCCGCAGCAGCGCTTGCAGATGCGGCAGTTGTAGCGCGGCGCTGGCGGTGCGGCAGCGCGGGCCGGGCGCTGCGGCATGGGAAATCACGATATGCATGCCCCGATTGTCCTGCACGCCTTTGCCCAAGCGCTGGTGTGCGCTGCCACTGAGCCAAGCTGGGAGCTGGGCTAACCGCCTTTTAAGGCGTCCCGCCTTGGGAAGCTGCCACAATCCGCCCGTGATAAACCTTCCCTTTGAATTGCGCATCGGCTGGCGCTACACCCGTGCGGGCCGCAGTACGCGGCGCAACGGCTTTATCTCCTTTATTTCCGGCGTGTCCATGCTGGGCATTGCGCTGGGCGTGGCGGCGCTGATTATTGTGCTCAGCGTCATGAACGGTTTTCAGCGCGAGGTGCGCGACCGCATGCTCAGCGTGGTCTCGCATATTGAGATTTATGCCCAAGACGGCGCGGCCTTGCCCGATGCGGCACACATGCTTTTGCAAGCGCGCCAAAACCCGCAGGTGTTAGGCGCAGCCCCTTTTATTGCAGCGCAGGCTTTGTTGGCGCGTGGCGAAGATATGCGCGGCGTGCTGGTGCGCGGCATCGACCCGGTGCTAGAGCCCGAGGTCACCGAGTTGGGCAACCCGGAGCAGCGTGCCGTTTTGCAGCGCCTGCAAACGGGCAAGTTTGGCGTGGTGCTGGGTAGCGAACTGGCGCGGGCCTTGGGCGTGCGCGTAGGCGACCCGGTGACCTTGATAGCGCCTAGCGGCCAGCTCACCCCCGCTGGTGTGGTGCCGCGCCTCAAACAAATGGAAGTGCTGGGTACTTTTGATTCGGGGCATTTTGAGTACGACTCCACGCTGGCGCTGGTCCATTGGGAGGACGCAGCGCGCATCTTCCGCCTGGAAGGGCCTAGTGGCGTGCGACTGAAGCTGCGCGATTTGCACCAAGCCCGCGCGGTAGCCGCTGACTTGCAAACCGCCTTGGGGGCGGGCGTCTATGTGCGCGACTGGTCGCAACAAAATCGCACCTGGTTTGCGGCGGTGCAGGTGGAAAAGCGCATGATGTTCATCATCCTTACGCTGATCGTGGCCGTAGCGGCATTCAACTTGGTCAGTACCCTAGTTATGACGGTGACCGACAAGCGTGCCGACATCGCCATACTGCGCACCCTGGGCGCCAGCCCGGCCAGCATCATGGGCATCTTTGTAGTGCAAGGCGCCATGGTGGGCGTCATCGGCACCTTGACCGGTTTGCTGCTCGGTTTGGGCGTAGCCCTGCATATCGATGTCATCGTTCCGGCGATTGAACACGCGCTAGGCGCTAGCTTTTTGCCCAAAGATATCTATCTGATCAGCCGCATGCCCAGCGAGCCGCAGTCTGGTGACATCGTGCCCATTGCCATCATCAGTTTGGTTTTATCTTTTGTCGCCACGATTTATCCTAGCTGGCGCGCTTCGCAAGTCAACCCGGCGGAGGCGCTGCGCTATGAGTGAGGCGATGCAATTTTCTGGCGATGTTCTGCTCAGTTGCACTGGCCTGAGCAAACGTTTTCATGAAGGCCGCCTCGACGTGACCGTGTTGCGCGGTGTGGATTTGCAAGTGCGCCGGGGCGAGACGGTGGCGATTGTCGGCGCTTCGGGTTCGGGCAAGAGCACGCTCTTGCATTTGCTAGGCGGGCTCGATGCGCCCAGCAGCGGCAGCGTCACGCTTTGCGGCCAGGCTTTGGCGTCGCTCGATGCAGCGGCCCAAGGGCGCTTGCGCAACCGGCATCTGGGCTTTGTCTACCAATTTCACCACTTGCTGCCCGAGTTCAGCGCACTCGACAATGTGGCCATGCCCCTGACGCTGCGCCGCAGTGATGCAGCGGATGCGCGCAAAGCCGCCATGGCGATGCTGGACAAAGTAGGCCTGGCGCAACGTGCTGCGCACCGGCCTGCCCAATTGTCTGGCGGCGAGCGCCAGCGGGTTGCCATTGCCCGTGCCCTGGTCACGCAGCCCGACTGTGTATTGGCCGATGAACCCACCGGCAACCTGGACCGCAGCACTGCCGATGGGGTGTTTGACCTGATGCTGCAACTGGCGCGCGATCAAGGCACCGCCTTTGTGTTGGTCAGCCACGACCCTGCGCTGGCAGCCAAATGCAGCCGGCGGCTGCGTTTAGATCATGGTGTTTTGCAATAAGAGAATTAAAACGTTGGGGTTCTTATGACTGGAATTTTTTCTTTTCCCAAGTCAGTGCGCATAGCTATTGGCCTGTTAATCCTTGCAGGCTGCCCCGTACTGTGGGCCGCGCAGGATGGCCAGTTGCAGCGTATGGCATCGGCCCGCCCGGATGCGCAGATTCCGGTGTTTTTTAGTACCACGCCCAATGCAGTAGCGACACTTATCTTATTACCCGGCGGTGCAGGTGGCATAGGGCGCATAGGCGCTGAGGGTTGGCCTGATGGCTCGAATTTTTTGGTGCGTAGTGGGCAATTGTTTGCAGCCCAAGGCTTCAATATCGCGCTGATGGCACGGCCTAGCGATATGAACGATATGGATTACCCTTTTCGCGTGTCTGCCGCGCACATCGACGATATCCGTAAAGTCGTGCAGCAGGCTAAAGAGCGCTGGAATGTGCCGGTATGGTTGGTCGGCACCAGCAGGGGCACGGTATCGGGCACCGCAGCGGTGATTGCCATGCGCGAGGAGGGCTTGATCGCCGGCTTGGTGCTGACCTCCTCGATCACTGCCGGGGCTGTTACCGGTGCAGTCCCTGGCCAGGCGCTAGAAAAAATCATGGTTCCCGTGCTGGTAGTACACCATACCCAGGACGCTTGTAAATTTTGTACACCTGCGCTGGCCAAGATAATTGAGCCGAAGTTAAACGCGAGCCCGGCGCATGCAACGCTGATGCTCGATGGCGGCCAAAACCCCACTGGCGATCCCTGCGCAGCTTTGCATTACCACGGCTTTATCGGCATGGAAGCGCAAGTGGTGCAGCAGATTGCCGATTGGGTCAAGGCCCGCAAACCATGACTTTGCTGTAGTGCGCATTGCATGTGGATAGACAGCCACGCCCACCTCGACGCGCACGAGTTTGCTACGGACCGCGTGCAAGTGCAGTTGCAAACGCGCGCAGCGGCGGTAGCGCATTGTTTTATCCCAGCGGTAGAGCGGGCTAATTGGGATACGGTGCGCGCGCTGGCACATTCCCAGGACGACAGCTACGGCATGGGCATTCATCCGCTGTATGTGCCGCAGGCCGATATGGCGGACTTGGACGCGCTGGATGCAGCCCTGACTGCCCATAGCGCAGACCCGCGCCTGGTGGCAGTCGGTGAAATCGGCTTAGATTTTTTTGTGCCCGACTTATGCACCCCGGCGATGCGCGAGAAGCAGGAATTTTTTTACCGCGCGCAACTGGCGCTGGCCCGCAAGCATGACTTGCCGGTGGTGCTGCATGTGCGCCGCAGCGCGGACCGCTTGCTCAAATACTTGCGCGCCGTGGGCCAAGGCGGCTACCGTTGGCGGGGCATTGCCCATGCCTTTAATGGCAGCGACGCGCAGGCACAGCATTTTGTGGAGCTGGGTTTCAAACTCGGCTTTGGCGGCGCGGTGACTTTTGAGCGTGCATTGCAATTGCGCAGCTTGGCGCGCAGCCTGCCGCTGGAGGCTCTGGTGCTGGAGACCGATGCGCCGGACATACCGCCGCACTGGCTGTACCGCAGCGCCGCAGAGCGCGCCCAAGGCCTGGCCCAGGGCCGCAACACGCCCGACCAGGTACCGCGCATCGCGAATGTGGTCGCCGGTTTACGCGCGTTGGCGCTGGAGGAGTTACGTAAGGCCGTCTGGCGCAATACGCTGCATGCGCTGCCCAAAATCGCCGCACTGGTATAAACAGCGCTTCTTTGCCCCACTGGTATCCGCTTGAAACCCTCTGCCCACGACGAACTGCCCGAAGTCAATTTTTCGGAAGAAGGCGCTATCCGCCACCTCCATTTGGGCAGCATCTGGATTCAGGGCTCTATGTTGATGGACGAACCCACGGCGCTGGTGCATGAATATATACAGCGCATGATGGCCTGGCTCATGCTCATGGACCCGTCTACCGCCCCCAAGCGCCAGGCTTTGCAATTGGGCTTGGGCGCGGGCTCGCTCACCAAGTTTTGTGCGCTGGAAATGGGCATGCGCACCACCGCCATCGAGCTCAACCCGCAAGTGCTGCACGCCTGCCGGGGCTGGTTTCATTTGCCCATGGACAACCCGCGTATGAAAATCATCCTGGCCGATGCGGCCCAGGAGATACGCCACAAGCGCTGGCAGGGCGTGGTCGATGCCTTGCACGTCGATTTGTACGACCACGAGGCCGCAGCGCCGATCCTGGACAGCCCGGACTTTTATGCCGACTGCCGCCGCACCCTGACCGAAGACGGCTGCATGACGGTGAATTTGTTTGGCCGCAGTTCCAGCTTTGACCGCAGCGTGGAGCGCATTGCCAGTGCCTTCGGGCGTGATGCGATCTGGGCTTTCAAAGCCACCCGTCAGGGCAACACCGTGGTACTGGCGCAGCGCACTGCCACGCGTCCCCCGCGCGCCACCTGGGCCGCGCGCGGTGATTACATTCAAGAACAATGGGGCCTGCCGGCGCGGCAATGGGTGCGGGTCTTAAAGCCAGTGGTTTAAATTTTTTTAACAGGAGCAAGTATGAAACTAGTACGTTACGGCGCAGTCGGCCGTGAAAAGCCGGGTCTGATCGACGCCGAGGGAAAATTACGCGATTTGTCCGGGCACATCCAGGACATCACGCCAGACCATTTGAACGACAAAGTGCTGGCCAAGCTCGCCCGCATCAAGACCGATAAACTGCCTCTGGTGCGCGGCAAGCCCCGCGTGGGCTGCCCGATCAGCCAGGTCGGCAAGTTCATTGCCATCGGCCTGAACTATGCGGACCACGCCGCCGAGTCCAACATGCCGATCCCGCAAGAGCCAGTGGTCTTTATGAAGGCTAATAGCTGCGTACAAGGCCCTAACGACGATGTCATGCTGCCCAAAAATTCGGTCAAAACCGACTGGGAAGTGGAGCTGGGCGTGGTCATCGGCACGCGCGCCAGCCATGTGTCCCAGGCGCGGGCGCTGGACTATGTGGCGGGCTATTGCACCATCAATGACCTGTCCGAGCGCGAATTCCAGATCGAGCGCGGCGGCACCTGGGACAAGGGCAAGGGTTGCGACACCTTCGGCCCCATCGGCCCCTGGCTGGTCACCCGCGACGAAGTGCCCAAGCCCCAGCGCCTGGGCATGTGGCTCGACGTCAACGGCGTGCGCATGCAAACCGGCAATACCAAGACCATGATCTTCACGGTGGCCAAGCTGGTCAGCTACGTCAGCGAATTCATGACCTTGATGCCCGGTGACGTTATTACAACCGGCACCCCCCCGGGTGTGGGCATGGGCATGAAGAAAAATGGCAAGCCCGCGCCTTCCTACCTGAAGGCTGGCGACACCATTGCCCTGGGCATTGAGGGCTTGGGTGAGCAACATCAACGCGTGGTGGCGTTTAAGAAGCGATAAACTGATAGACGCTGCGCGGGGCCGCACGATTGGCGCCACGCTTGTCTCTTTTATATTTAGTTAGTTGCAGCTATTCCGCGCTTAAACATCGGGTTTACCCGTATGAATCCGGTCAAATTTGCCGGATACGCGCCAAGAGCGCTTTATGATGTTGTGTGAGTGAATTCGGAGTAGGTATAGGACCCGCCCTATCCGCAGACTTTGTAGATAAACCCTGCTTGGTTCCAGATGAGCCGGGTATTTGGTTACCCTGAGTGGTAAGTGCAGTAACGAGTTTTGAGAAAACTATTGGACAAATGAACAATTTAAATCTAGTGCGAGGCCTGTTTCTGGTGGCCATATCGCTTGCTTTTGGCCTTACTTCATTCGGTTACAAAATCGGCGATTTCAGCCGCGCAGGCCCCGGTCTTTTCCCTGCGGTAGTGAGCGGCTTATTGCTTTTGATCGGACTTGCTTCCGTGGTTAAGGCGCGTTACGTGAAGCCTGTGCCGATTGACTACAACTTCCGCAATATTCTGATCATTATTTTTAGCCTGGCCGGATTTGCCTTCATATCCGAACATGCGAATATGCTGATTGGAATTTTCTTTCTCGCGTTTTCCGCGTCCTACGCTGGACGAAATAATTCGCTCCAGCGCAATGTCAAAATTGCCATTGGCCTGACGCTGATCGCATGTGGTTTTAAATACTTGCTTCACCTTAACCTGCCGCTTTTCTGATGGACATCTTTCAAAACCTCGCGCTCGGGTTCGACCATGCGCTGACGATTCAAAACTTGATGTACTGCGCGATCGGTTGCGTGGTCGGCACCCTGATCGGCCTGCTGCCGGGCCTAGGGCCTTTGTCCACCATCAGCTTGCTGCTGCCGCTGACCTACTCCATTCCAACCGACGGCTCCTTGATCATGTTGGCCGGTATTTACTACGGCGCGCAATATGGCGATAGCGTCAGTGCGATCACCATGAAAATACCCCATGCGGCCAGTATCGTGGCCTGTATTGACGGGTACCAAATGACGCTCAAAGGCAAGACGGGCCTGGCCTTGTTTACGGCCGGTATCTCGAGCTTTATTGGCGGCACGATTGCGATTGTGGTGCTGGCGACGCTGTCGCCGCTACTGGGCGAGGTGGGTCTGATGTTCGGCCCGGCGGACTATTGTGCCCTGATGCTGTTTGGCTTCTTTTGCGTCAGCTTCGTCACCACCGGCAGCATTCTCAATGGTTTAGCCATGACTTTGATCGGCGTGTTGCTGGGCCTGATCGGCACCGACGTTAACAGTGGCCAGATGCGCTTTACCATGAACCTGCCATTCTTGATGGACGGCATTGGCCTCATCAG
>CANFJQ010000141.1 GCA_947447615.1 Comamonadaceae bacterium | reverse complement strand
ATGCGGCAAGGTCCTCGGTGCGGGGGATGTGGTTCAAATCAATGGCCTAGTATTTTGGACAGGAAGTCGCGGCTGCGCTCACTTTGCGGGTTGTTGAAAAACGCCTCGGGCGTGTTTTGTTCCACGATCTGCCCCTCGTCCATAAAGATGACCCGGTCGGCCACGGCCTTGGCAAAACCCATTTCATGGGTCACGCACACCATGGTGATGCCTTGCTCAGCCATCTCGATCATCACATCGAGCACTTCTTTGATCATCTCGGGGTCCAGCGCCGAGGTCGGCTCGTCGAACAGCATGATTTTAGGCGTCAGGCACAAAGCGCGGGCAATGGCCACCCTTTGCTGCTGGCCGCCACTCAGTTGCAGTGGGTATTTAAGCGCCTGCTCGGCAATGCGCACGCGGCGCAATTGCTCCATGGCTTTTTCTTCGGCTTCTTTTTTGGGCATGCGGCCCACCCACATGGGCGATAGCGTCAGGTTCTCCAGCACCGTGAGGTGCGGAAACAAATTGAACTGCTGAAATACCATGCCTACTTTTTTGCGCACATCGTCAATCGCCTTCAGGTCGTCGGTGATCTCCACGCCATCCACCACTAGTCGGCCTTGCTGGTGCTCTTCCAGGCGGTTGATGCAGCGAATGAGTGTGGATTTACCCGAGCCCGAGGGTCCGCACACCACGATGCGCTCGCCCGCGCCCACTTGCAAGTCGATGTCACGCAACACATGGAAGTTATTGCCATACCATTTATTGACTTTGTCGAAGGTGATGATGGGCTCGGTCATGGCTGTCCTTAACGCTGTTTGCTTTTGTTCACTTGCGCTTCTATCCATTGGCTGTAAAGCGACATCGAATAACAAAACACAAAATAAATCAGGGCGATAAACAAGTAGCCCTCGATACGGAAGGGGCGCCAGTCGGCTTCCGAATTCATGGCCATGCCCATGGCGCCGGTCAGCTCATAAAGGCTCACGATAGCCACCAGCGAGGTGTCTTTAAACGTGGAAATAAAGTTGTTCATGATGCCCGGCACCACCATGGCCAGCGCTTGGGGCAGCACAATCATGCGCTGGGTTTGCCAGTAGCTCAGCCCCAGCGTGGCGGCCGCTTCCATCTGGCCTTTGGGTATGGCTTGCAAGCCGCCGCGAATTACCTCGGCCATATAGGCCGCAGCAAACAAGGTGATGCCCGCCAGCACGCGGATCAGCACGTCGATATTGAAGCCTTGCGGCATCAAGAGCGGAAACATGAACGAGGCCATAAACAGCACCGAGATCAGCGGCACGCCGCGTATCAGCTCCACATACACCGTGCACAGGCTGCGTATGGCCGGCATGCCCGAGCGCCGGCCCAGCGCGATGCACACCGCAATCGGGAAAGCCATCACCATGGACAGCGAGGCCAGCAAAATGGTGAGGGGCAAGCCGCTCCACAAATCGGTCTCTACAAAGCGCAGACCGGCAAAGCCGCCGCGCATGAGCGCTAGATACAGCACCAATACGCCCGCCCACAAGGCCACCAGCCAAGGCCGCCAAAACGCGCGGGTGCAGCTGGCCAAAATCAGGCCGAGCAACATGGCGGTACACAGCAAAGCGCGCCAGTGTTCCTCATGGGGGTAGCGGCCAAACAAAATAAAGCGAAACTTTTCGCGCACCACGGCCCAGCAAGCGCCGCTGGCCGCGTGACAAGTTTCGTAATTGCCGTACCACACGGCATTGGTAACAGCCCACTGAAACAAGTGCGGCAGCAGCCACAGCAAAATCAGCCCGATCAGCAGCGTGCCGGTGCTGGTTTTCCAGTTGTGGAATAAATTGGCTTTGCACCAGGCCACCGGCCCGCTGTTGGACTGCGGGGCAGGGCGGGGCGCGATGGCGTTAAAAGTGGACATATGTGCTTTGTCCTTAACGCTCTTTGATCGCGGCGCGCGCGTTGTACCAGTTCATGAGCAAGGAGGTGAGCAGCGAGGTGCTGAGGTACACCAGCATGATGAGGGCAATACATTCCACCGCGCGGCCCGTTTGGTTGATGGCCGTATTGGCAATCGAGACCACATCCGGGTAGCCAATCGCCACGGCCAGTGAAGAATTTTTGGTCAGGTTCAGGTACTGGTTGGTCATGGGCGGGATGATCATGCGCAGGGCTTGGGGCAACATCACCAGCCGCATGCTTTGGCCTTGCGACAAGCCCAACGCGCTGGCCGCTTCCGCTTGGCCCAGCGAGACTGACTGGATGCCCCCGCGCACTACTTCGGCCACAAAAGCGGCGGTGTAAATCGTCAGGCCCACCAGCAGCGCTAAAAATTCGGGCGTGAGCGCGCCGCCGTTTTCAATCGCAAATTCGCCTTTCATCGGCGCATTGATCTCGGTAGGTGCGCCGCCCAGCAACCAGCCGACGAAGGCGCCTATAAATACCCAAGCCAGCGGCGCCCAAAACATGCTCTGTGGCTGACCCGTTTCTTCAAAACGCCTCCGCGCACGGCCACGCCAGAGCCACCCCGCGCACACACCCGCGAGCAGCCCCCATGCCGCCCATACATGGCCGCTGGCCCATACCGGAATCGGAAAGTTCAGTCCGCCCTTACTTAAAAATAGCGGCCCCAGCGTCCAAGCCTCGGTGGCATCAGGCAGCACTTCGGTAAAAAACAAATACCACATCAAGAGTTGCAGCAGTAGCGGAATATTGCGGAAGATCTCGACATAAATGCGGCATAGTCCGCGCACCAAAGCATTGCGCGAAAAGCGCCCTATACCCAGCAAGGTGCCCAATAGCGTGGTCAGCACTATGCCCAAAATGGCGACGCGCAAGGTATTGGTCACGCCCACCAGATAGGCCTGCAAATACGACTCGCCGGAATCAAAAGCAAACAGGCTCTCGCCAATGTCAAATCCGGCCGTGCCTAGTAAAAATCCAAAACCGCTTTGGATGCCACGCTGGCGCATATTGGTGGCGGTGTTGTGCGCCAAAAACCAAACGATGAGCGCAATCACGCCCACCGCCAGCACCTGGTACACCAGCGCGCGAAAGGCCTGGCTGCGCCAGGACCAGCGGTTTTTTGCGGGTGGTGTGGGTACTGCGCTCATACAAAAAGGTGCGTTTTTGAAGTGATTTTGCAGGCGCCTGTTACAGAAAAAGGGCAGTGCAACATGCGGTGCAACTGCCCTCAGGTCTGTGCCAGGCCGCTTGCGGCCCACTGGCTTAGCGGATAGGAGGCGCGTACTGGATGCCGCCTTTGTTCCACAAATTGTTCAGGCCGCGTGGCAATTGCAGGGCTGATTTGGGACCGACATTGCGCTCAAAAATCTCGCCGTAGTTACCGGTGGCTTTGATGGCATTGGCCAGCCACTCTTTCTCCAGACCCAGCAGCTTGCCGGTGTCTTCGGTAGTGCCCAAAATGCGTCCGACTATGGGGTCTTTGCTATTGGCCTTCAGGTCGTCCAGGTTGGCTTGGGTCACACCGTTTTCTTCGGCTTCCAGCAGGCCGTAGATGGTCCACTTCACAATCGCGGTCCACTCGTCATCGCCGCGGCGCACCATCGGGCCTAAGGGCTCTTTGGAAATCAGCTCGGGCATGATCAGGTGGTCGGCAGGATTTTTAGCAGACTTGTTACGCACCGAAGCCAGGCCGGACGCGTCGGTGGTGTAGGCGATGCAACGGCCTGAGAAGTAAGCACCTTCCACGGCATCGAGCTTTTCGAACACCACGGGTTTGATGTTCAAGGCATTGGCTTTAGAAAAGTCGGTCAGGTTTTTCTCGGTGGTGGTGCCCGATTGCACGCACACGGTTTGGCCTTTGAGCTGTTTGGCGCTCTTGATCTTGCTCTTGACCGGCACCATAAAGCCCTGGCCGTCGTAATAGACCACGGCGGTTTGGCTCAGGCCAATGGAAGCGTCGCGGGTCAGGGTGAAGGTGGTGTTGCGCGAGAGCACATCGACTTCGCCGGACTGCACGGCGGCAAAACGGGCTTGCGCGGTCAGCGGTACAAATTTGACTTTTTCCGGGTCGCCCAAGGTGGCGGCGGCTACGGCGCGGCAGATGTCCACGTCGATGCCAGACCATTTGCCATTGGAATCGGCTGCGCTAAAACCGGCCAGACCGGTGTGCACGCCGCAAATCACTTGGCCGCGAGCTTTGATGGCATCTAGGGTTTTCCCTGCATGCGCGGGTGCAGCGGCCAGCATCGCAGCCAGCGTAAATACAGCGCCAAGGCCGTGAACGGGTTTGAATTTCATAGTGAACACTCCAAAAAAACGGGGGATGCTCCAGGGTTGTGGGCCTGACAGCGCTAGGGAAGCGGAGCCGCCATTGTGCCCCACGGCGCGAATATAACTTTACAAAGTTGCGCTGGGAAGAATAAGGTAATTCTGAGGTCGCAGCGTCTGGCCGTCCCAAGCGTGACAGCGCGCATTGCCATGGTGCGCTGCGCCGCTTATCTTCAGCCCATCTTTGCAGCCGCACAGGGTCTGCGCCACAATGAAGTGAGACCGTCATAAAAGGGATAAGCATGGCAGATTCAGTTGACAAAGCCCATTACCGCTTCTGGCCCAAACGCCTACCCAAAAACATCACCCCGCCGCAAACCGCTTTATGGGACAACCTGGCCACCAGCGCGCGGCGCTATCCTGGCAAAACTGCGATTAACTTCTTTGGCCGGCAAACCCACTACGCGCAGCTGATGGCGCAGGCCGAAGCTTTTGCTGCCTATTTGCAAGGCCTGGGCGTGCGGCCCGGCGACCGCGTGGTGCTGTTGATGCAAAACTGCCCGCAATTGGTGATCGCGCATTTCGGCATTCTGCGCGCCAATGCGGTGGTGGTGCCGGTCAACCCGATGAACCGGGCCGAGGAACTGAAGCACTACATCCTCGACCCAGAGGCCAAAGTGGCGGTGACGACTTCTGACCTGGCCGGTGAATTAGCCTCCGCCAGCAATGCACTGGACGCGGGCCAAGGCTTGGCGCATGTGGTGGTCAGCCATTTCACCGACGCCTTTGATCCGGCAGAGGGTGACGATGCGCCGCCCGCCGCCTGGGCCGATTGGTTGCTCACCCGCCATGCCATGCCTGCGCTGCGTGGTGGCCAGGTACATGCCTGGGCTGACGCGCTGGTCTGCACGGATGCACCGTCTGCGCTGCAAGTCGGTCCGGACGATTTGGCGGTGTTGCCCTACACCAGCGGCACTACCGGCCTGCCCAAGGGCTGCATGCATACGCACGCCAGCATCATGCACAACGCGATTAGCAGCGCCATGTGGGGCAACGGCAGCATGGAAAACACCACCTTGATGGTGGTGCCCATGTTCCACATCACCGGCATGGTCAGCCTGATGCACACCAATATTTATTGCGGCGCGACTATGGTGCTGATGCCGCGCTGGGACCGCGAACTGGCCGCGCGCCTGATCGCGCAATGGCGCGTAACGCACTGGACGAATATCCCCACCATGGTGATCGACCTGCTGGGTAGCCCGAACGTGGATAGTTTTGACTTGTCCAGCATGGTCTATATAGGCGGCGGTGGCGCGGCCATGCCGCAAGCCGTGGCGCAGCGTTTGCAAGAGCAATATGGCCTGCGCTATGCCGAAGGCTATGGCCTTACCGAAACCGCAGCGCCTTCGCACAGCAATCCGCCTGACGCGCCCAAGCAGCAATGCCTGGGTATTCCCTTTATCGGCGTGGATGCGCGCGTGGTGGACCCTGACACGCTGCGCCAATTGCCGGTGGGCGAGTCCGGCGAGATCATCATGCGCGGGCCGCAAATTTTTAAAGGCTATTGGCGCCGACCCGAGGCTAGCGCCCAGGCTTTTGTGGAAGTGGACGGCCAGGTGTATTTCCGCTCGGGCGATTTGGGCCGGGTCGATGAAGACGGTTATTTCTTCATGACCGATAGGCTTAAACGCATGATCAATGCCTCGGGCTTTAAGGTGTGGCCTGCGGAAGTGGAGGCGCTGATGTTTCGCCACCCCGCCATTCAAGAGGCCTGCATCATCGCCACGCACGATGCCTATCGCGGTGAGTCGGTCAAAGCCATGGTGGTGCTGCGCGGCACGTACAAAGGTCAGGTGCGCGAGCAAGACATCATCGACTGGTGCCGCGAGAATATGGCCGTCTATAAAGTACCGCGGGACGTCGAGTTTTTGGACGCACTGCCCAAAAGCGGGGCCGGCAAAGTGATGTGGCGTTTTTTGCAAGAGCAAGAAGCGGCGCGAAGCGCAGCCGGTCAAGCCAATGCGCCTTAAGCGACTAGAAAATTTTGATTGGCTACACATCTCTATGGATTGCCATGGCCAACAGCCTCGCAATGACGTGCCGTATGGCACATCCTTCACTTATCAAATCAAATCGCATTTATGACCGCATCCCATCCCCTACCCACTGCACCACTCGCATCCCTGGGCTTTGACCCGGCACGCAGCGCGCGTCTCTTGGACACTTTGCAGGCCGAGGTGGCCAAGGGCCGATTGCCCGGCGCGGTGGCACTAATTGCCCGCCAAGGCAAAGTGGTGTTGCACGAGGCTGTAGGCCAACTGGACCCGGCCAGCGGCGCGACGATGACGAAGGACGCTATCTTTCGGATTTACTCCATGACCAAGCCTTTGGTGTCGGTCGCCACCATGCAACTGGTAGAGCAGGGACGCTTGTTTTTGAGTGACCCAGTGGCGCGCTACCTGCCTGCTTTTGCCCAGGTGCAAGTGGCGCACATGGAAAACGGCCAGATGCAATTGCGTCCACCCCGCGCGGCGATGACGGTGTATGACTTATTGCGCCACACGGCAGGTATGACCTACGAGTTTTTGGGCCAGTCACCGGTACAAAAAATGTATGACGAAGCAGGCCTGCGCACCACGACGCGCGGCCATAGCAATGCGCAATTTGCTGATTTATTGGCCAGCATGCCACTCATGTTCGAGCCGGGCAGCATTTGGGAATACAGCCGCGCTACCGATGT
>CANFJQ010000140.1 GCA_947447615.1 Comamonadaceae bacterium | reverse complement strand
CCAGGTCAATCATGGCGTTGATCGCAAAACGGCCACGGGTACTTAATCGCATACATAGTCCTTTCGTCTAGCGCACGGGACGTGCAAAACCGACACGCGCGCGCGCCGGGGGAAAGCAGACTATAAAAACACCTATGCTTCGTGTAAATTCGTATTTTTAAGTGATTTACTTCGATAATTACGAAGTTAATGGAATACCTTCCCCCTGAATATCAGTGGGAGCAAAGACTGGCAATGAACTTTAAACACCTTTATTACTTCTGGGTTACCGCCAAATCCGGCGGCGTAATGCGGGCCGGCGAGCAGTTGCACACCACGCCGCAAACGCTTTCGGGGCAAATTCATCTGCTGGAAGACTGGCTGGGCCGCAAGCTCTTTAAGAAAAGCGGGCGCAACCTGGAGCTGACCGAACACGGACGCCTGGCGCTTGGTTATGCCGACCAAATATTTACCCTGGGCAATGAGCTGGAATCGGCGGTGCGCCAGGCCCATGGCGGCGCGCCGGTGCTGGAATTTCGGGTCGGCGTGGCCGATTCGGTGAATAAATCCGTGGCCTACCGCTTGTTAGAGCCGGCCTTGGCGGTCCCAGCGCCGGTGCGCATGGCGTGCAGCGAAGGCAAGTTCCCCGACCTGTTGTCGCAATTGGCGCTCAACCGCCTGGATCTGGTGATTGCCGACGAACCCATGTCACGGCGCATCAATGTGCGCGCCTTTAACCACCCCTTAGGGCGCAGCAGCATGTCCTTTATGTGTACAGCGGCAGTGGCGGCCAACTTGCAGGGCCGGTTTCCCGATTGTCTGAATGCGGCGCCTTTGCTGATCCAAGGTGCGCAGGCCTCGGTGCGTCAGCAACTCGAAGCTTGGTTCACCCGCCACAACATCGCTCCCCGCGTGATCGGCGAATTTGACGATGGCGCTTTGATGACCGCCTTTGGGCGCGAGGGCCGTGGCGTGTTCATGGTGCCAAGCGTGATGGAGCAGGAAACGGCTTCCCAATTCGGGGTGCAATGTGTCGGACGCAGCGATGAACTGGTCGAAGAATTCTTTGCCGTTTCAGTGGAGCGGCGCATCACACACCCTTGTGTGCTGGCCATTACCGATGCCGCGCGCGGTCAGCTCTTTGGTTAGTCTTATCTGACTGCGGATGGTTTATCGAAGCCTATACTGGAAGGCTTCATGACTTCCTTTGCCAGTCCGTGCGCGTAGGCACTGCCCCCTCTTTGACGCGTCGCGCGCTGGCCCGTGTGGCTCTGGCACGCCGCCATGCGCGTATGCGCATGTTTTTGCTGCCCCCGGTCTGGCGCGGCATGCTGTGGGTGGCGGCCAGTGGCATCGTGTTCTCTTTGCTCAACACGATTGTGCGTAACATCACGCTGTCACTTGACCCCTTTCAAGCACAGTTTCTGCGCTACCTTGCGGGTACCCTGGTGATTCTGCCCTTGGTGCTGCGCCAAGGCTATGCCGCATACCGTCCGGTAAATATGCAGGGCCAGTGGTGGCGTGGCGCAGTACACACCTTAGGGCTGGTGTTTTGGTTCACCGCTTTGCCGCGTATCGGTTTGGCCGATATGACGGCCATTGGCTTTACCGGCCCCATCTTCATCATGATTGGTGCCGCCTGGTTTCTGGGCGAAAAAATGTATGCCGACCGGTGGATCGCCGCCTTGTTCGGTTTTGCTGGTGTGTTGGTGGTGGTCGGCCCGCACTTGTCGGCTTCGGGCGGTGTTTATTTTTTGGTCATGCTGGCGTCCTCGCCCTTGTTTGCCGCTTCGTTTTTATTGACTAAGTCGCTTACGCGTACCGAAAGCGCGGGCGCGATTGTGTTGTGGCAGGCGATCTCGGTGACGGTGCTCAGCCTGCCCTTGGGGCTCTTGCATTGGACTGACCCGACACCGATGCAATGGCTGGGTTTTTTAGCTGCGGGCGTTCTGGGATCGGGCGCCCACTATTTATTAACGCGCGGTTTTCGGGTGGCTGATATTTCGGCTACGCAGACTTTGCGCTTTCTGGATTTGCTTTGGGCCTCGCTCATGGGATGGTTGGTATTTGGCGACATCCCTAGCCACTCGACCATCTTGGGCGCGATGGTGATTTTGGCTTCTACGGTGTGGATTGCGCAGCGCGAACGTGGGCGTTAAAACCTTGCACGCCAAAGACTGAGAGCGCAGTCCCGCCTTCAATTGCGCTGATAACTCAGCATGCGGCCTTTGTAAGCGGCCCAGGCGGAGGTTGCGGCCAAGGTCAAGGCATATTCTTTGAGCACAAAACCCAAGGCTGCCATATGCCGGTGAAAGTGCGCACGGTTACCCCGGTTCGGATCTACCACCCAAACTTCACAGGCGTGGGCGGCATGCTCTTCGATGAAGGCGGGAAGGGTGCCAGCCTCGTCACGTTCGTACAAGATGTCGCTGCCCATGATCAGATCGAAGCGCCCTTGCACCGGCGCTGCGACGCCCATACGTGCATAAGGAATCAACGTGGGTGGCCCTGGGGCGATGGGCGCCGAAGGCCCGTCGTACGCGGGCAGCGCGCCCCAGCGGCCATGGCGGTATTGCAAAGGAAGCAGCCCATTGATGCGCAGGTTTTCCAGCATAAAGCCGGCAGCCATTGGGTGGCAGTCGCTGGCGGTGACATCGGCGCCGCGCCTATGGCCCACCAGGCTGGCCAGCGCCAGTCCGCAGCCCACTTCCAAAATACGTTCACCTGCCTGCACCGGTCTTTTCGCCAGGCGCTCAGCCAGGTGCAGGCCCGAGGGCCAAAGCAAGCCGAACAACGGCCAGGCTGCCGATGAAATGCCTTGTTGCAAGGCCTCCTCATACGGGTCGTGAAATTGCTGCTTGTCCAATAGAGAGCGGATCAGGATGTTGTCTACGCCGTGGACTGCAATACTTTCCTGCTTGGTCTGGTATCCGGTAGGTGCGGCGGCGTTTGGCGTGGCGTTCATGCCCCATTAAGCGCTTTCAAACTGACAGGGCGCTTGTGGCAGCTATTGCGCATGGCGCTGTGCACCTTGCAATGGCATAAGCCGTCGGTGCGCAACCGGCAAGATGTCTGCGCTCAATCGGCCTGCTTGCTGGCTCGCAGCGTGGTTCGCTCGGCAGCCATGTCTTCAAGCCTCTACCGGCGTGGCGGCTTGCGTAGCGCGTATAAAGCGGATGATGTGTTGCGCCACTTCCTCGCCTTTGTCTTCTTGCAAAAAGTGTCCAGCGCCACGAATTTTGAAATGGTCCTGCCCTTGCGCGCCAGGTACGCGTTTTTGCCACATGAACTCGCCGTTTTTGGTGACCGGGTCGCGCGTGCTAAACAGCGTGAGAAAAGGCTTTTCCCACTGCTTAAATACTTCCCAGGCGGCCAGGTTGCGCTCGCGTTCGGGGTCGTCCGGCGTGGAGGGTACAAAGCCAGGGAACACGCGCGCAGCCACGGTGTATTTGCGGCTCGGAAAGGGCGCGTCATACGCGGCTTCTTCGGCGGGCGTCAGCCCTTTATGGCAACCGGTTTTGACAATCCGGCCAATTGGAAACCAAGGGCTGTAACGCGCAAAAGCGCGCCATATTTTGAAGGCCTTTGGCAATGCATCCATGCCCGTGGGCAAACCGCCGTTGGCCAGCACCACACGATCAAACCGGTCCGGCATTTCCGCCACGACGCGCAGGCCGACCAAAGAGCCCCAGTCCTGTCCGAAAAAAGTGACGTGCTGCAAATCATTGGCTTGCACCCAGGCCTTCATCCATTGCACATGGTTGAAATAGGAATAGTCCGCCGCGTCTTCCAGTTTGTCAGACCGGCCAAAACCCACCAGGTCTGGCGCCACTACGCGCATGCCCGCCGCCACAAAAACCGGAATCATCTTGCGGTACAGAAATGACCAGGCCGGTTCGCCATGCATCAGCAGCACCAGCGGCCCATCGCGCGGGCCTTCATCGATATGCGCGATGCGCAAAATACCGACTTCGGTGTAATGGGGCTGGTAGGCAAAGTCCGGCAAGTTGGCAAACCGGGCTTCGGGGGTGCGCAGCACGTCGCCGTGGATGGGCAGGGAGATGGCTTGTTCCATAGAGATTGGGCGCAGGCCCCGCAGTTGGAGGCCGCGACTTTACACCATACACAAGTGATTGGAGTGGCCACGAGCCGCGCGTGGGACAGGCTTGCTGCGCGCTGCGCAAAGCGCTTGTGCCGAGGCTGAATTATTGGCTGCTGGTGTCGCTGGCAGCGGGCTTTTTGGCCCGCTCGTACAAAGGCATGACCTTGGGCAAGTTGGCCTCGATCTCTGCAATGCGCGTATTGCCAGAGGGGTGGGTGGACAACCATTCGGGCGGCGCGCCTTTGTTGTTGGCCGCCATTTTTTGCCACAAGCTCACACCGGCGCGCGGGTCATATCCGGCCCGCGCGGCTAGTTCCATGCCCACCAAATCAGCTTCAGACTCGTCTTCACGGCCGAACTTGAGCGACGCCAAATTGGCGCCGGTTTGCGCTACCGCATCGCCCACGCGCGGGTCAATGCCCAAGAGGCCCGATAGCAAAGAGCCGCCCAGACGCGCCGCAAACTCGGTGACCTGGCCCTTGCCCATGCGCTCGCGCGCATGTTCGCGCAATGCATGGGCGATTTCATGGCCCATCACCATGGCCACTTCGTCGTCCGTGAGTTGCAGCTTGTTCAGGATGCCGGTGTAAAACGCAATCTTGCCGCCGGGCATGCAATAGGCGTTGATCTGGTTGGAGCCAATCAGGTTGACTTCCCATTTCCATTGCTGGGCGCGCGGGTTCCATTCAGCGGTGTAAGGAATAAGCCGATCCATGATGGTGCGCAAGCGCTGCACCTGTGGGTGGTCTGCCGGTCCTAAAGCGCGCTGTTTGGACGCTTGGGCTAAAGTTTGCTGGTATTGCAGGGCGGCGCTGCGCTCGACCTGGTCGGCAGGGACAATCTTGGCAAATGCCGAGGTCTCGCCGACCTGCACGCCTTCGCGCGTTTGCGCCTGTACTGTCTGCGCTACAGACACTGCCGCGAGCAGGCACAGGCCCATCCGCGCCACGATGCCGCGCACACCCATCCCTGTTATTGACCACCCTTGCATTTGCCCGATCTCCTTGACGACAGTGGGTATTATTCCCTGATGACTGATCCCACACCGGCGCCTCTTTCCGATGCACCCAAAGCCACCTGGCTGCAAACCTTAAAAATTTATGCTGAACCCGCCTCTTTGCGCATGCTGTCGCTGGGTTTTTCGGCGGGCTTGCCCTTGCTGCTGGTGTTTGGCACCCTGAGTTTTTGGTTGCGCGAGGCCGGTATTGACCGCACCACCATTGGCTTTCTCAGCTGGGTCGGCCTGGCCTATGGCTTTAAATGGGTCTGGTCGCCCTTGGTCGATCGCATGCCTATCCCGTGGCTCACGCGCGCGCTGGGGCGCAGGCGCAGTTGGCTCTTGTTGTCGCAAGCCGTCATCATGGTGGCGCTGGTGTGCATGGCCATGACGGATCCGCAAGTCGCGCTGGCCCCGGTGGTGTGGTGTGCGGTGGCGGTGGCTTTTGCATCTGCCACACAAGACATCGCGCTGGACGCTTTCCGTATCGAATCGGCCGATGTAGAGCACCAGGCGGCCTTAGCGGCCACCTACCAAACCGGCTACCGCTTGGCCATGATCTGGTCCGGTGCCGGTGCTTTGTGGATCGCCGCACGGGCCGAGGTTCCCGCTGCGGTCGCGGGTGCGGCAGCGCCCTACCAACACGGGCCATGGCAAATAGCCTATGTGGTCATGGCGCTGAGCATGTTGCCCGGTGTGCTGACGGTGCTCTTGTCGCGCGAGCCGGTGGCAGCGCCTATCGCGCCGAGCAAAGGCATCCGGCAATGGCTGCAAGGCGCGCTGGTCGCACCTTTTGCAGATTTTTTGAAGCGTTACCGTTGGCAGGCCGCGCTGATACTCGCCCTGATTGCCAGCTACCGTATCAGCGATGTGGTGATGGGCATCATGGCCAACCCGTTTTATGTGGACATGGGCTTTAGTAAAGACGAAGTGGCTGCGGTGACCAAGGTTTATGGCGTCGTCATGACCTTGGTCGGCGCTTTTGTGGGCGGCGCATTGGCGCTACGCATAGGCGTGATGCGGGTGCTGATGCTGGGCGCTGCGCTCAGCGCCGCCACCAATTTGTTATTTGCCTGGCTGAGCACGCGGGGCCATGATGTCACCGCGCTGATCTGGGTGGTATCGGCGGACAACTTGGCCAGCGGCATTGCATCGTCGGCCTTTATCGCCTACTTATCGTCCTTGACGAATGTGCAGTATTCGGCCACGCAATATGCCTTGTTCAGTTCCATGATGCTTTTGCTACCCAAGTTTGTCGCGGGTTTTTCAGGCAAGTATGTGGATGCTTTCGGTTACGCCGATTTTTTCAACGCCACTGCCTTGCTGGGCTTGCCTGTACTGCTGTTGGTATGGCTGGCCTCGCGGCTGCAGACGCCAGCGCCAAGGTCAAGCCAAAGCCCGCCCAACGCCGATTGAGCGGGGCAAGCGCTTTGGCAAGCGCCTAAAGGTTTACCCAACTTTACGATGCCTACTGCGGGCAGGCATTAATCTGTGTCTGCACAGGACTAGACTTCCCGCATGACCCAACACCTGTTAATGATTGAAGACGATGCCCGCCTGGCGGGTATGGTGGCTGAATACCTAGAGCAAAACGCATTCAAGGTCGGACATGCGCCCACCGGGCAAATAGGCCTGGATATGTTGAGCCACAAACTATCAGCAAGTCCAGCTTATGACCTGGTCATTTTGGACTTGATGCTGCCGGATATCGACGGCTTGGAAGTGTGCAGGCGCATCCGTGCGTTGGAAGGCCCCCAGGCCAGCACGCCGGTGCTGATGCTCACGGCCAAGGGCGACCCCATGGACCGCGTGATCGGCCTGGAAATCGGCGCCGACGACTACCTGCCCAAGCCTTTTGAACCGCGCGAATTGCTGGCCCGCATACGCGCCAT
>CANFJQ010000139.1 GCA_947447615.1 Comamonadaceae bacterium | reverse complement strand
GCCGCCGCTGCGGCACAACTCCTTGATTGGCATGCCCGCTTCGGCCTGCCTCAAGAAACCAATGATCTGTTCGTCGGTAAATCTGCTCTTCTTCATGTCCGTCATTCTCCATGGTGACGGACTTCACAAACTTTACGTTGGTACGGCTAGTGGGGGGCAGGTCAGGACGATTCGCAAACCCGTTTATTGCTTGATTTGGCACTAGCCGTTGCGCGTCAAATAGAGGCTGAAAACGGGTGTGGAACTGAAACCCCAGAGCCCCACTACCACAACCGACTCCATTTTGCGGATTCATTGACCACAATCACCCTGCAATGCAGCTTGGAGGCACAGCATGGCGCAGCGCCTGATAGCGCCTGGCAAGCGGCGCTTTTACTGATTGCGGTCTCCCATGATTTTCACCATCCCGGTCGCGTCAACCGGCATACGTCGGATATCGAATCGGCCTCCGTGAACGCCTTGCTGCCCTTGATGCAGTCCATGCATTTAAGCGAGGTTTGGATAGAGCGTATCCGCACCATCATCCTACGCTCAGACTTCACCTTGGTGCGAGAAAACCATGCGCGCGTCGCCGGGCTCCCTTTTGGATGGAATACCGACTGGGCCACGGTGCTGCTTAACGAAGCCGACATCATGGCCAGCGCCTCGAGCGAATACGGAATGCCGCTTAGCTTGGCTTTATCCAAAGAATGGGAAGCTATTGGATTTGCACCCTACGCTAGCGTGGCCACCGCATCGGGTCGGCGCGATTTTTTGTCCAATATCCAATTTTCAACTTACTCGGGCCAGACACTATCGGCAGTTATCTAGCCAGCGCATCGATTTTTAGCTTGACACCGCAAGGTAGTACAAAGGACTGCGCTAAAACAAGGGTATTTGCCGAGCGTGCAGCAAATAATCCGCCACAAATTGCGCCAACAAGAAATGGTGCGCGTTGGCGTGCCATTGGGGCTGCATGTATTTTTTGGTGTACCAATGGGCCTGGCTCTCCAGATGGCAGCCGACCAAACCCACGGCCCCCTGCACTATCGCCATAGGGTCACCATTCGCATAGCTGGCTACGGTTTCAAATTGGCCATTCACAAAGGTGGGGCCGTCATAAAAATACATGCGCTCTTGTTGGCCACGCCATTGCACCGGGGCTGTGGTGCCATAGGACGCGCGTATATCAGCCCGGGGGCGTTTGATGTATTGCACACAACGCGTGCTTTTCAGTAAATTGAAATAATAGGCATCGGCCCAATACGCGCCCATGCAAATACCCAGGTACTTGCCGCCACGCTGCATAAAAGCGCGCACATCGGGCATATTGAGTTTAAGCAGGCTGCGAAATACGGTCGCCTCCCCATCGCCACCGGGAAATACCACCAAATCGACATCGTCAAAAAATCCGGAGACCACCTTATGCCGGGTAAACAACTTGATACGCGCCAGCGGCGACAAAGCGGCAATTAAGCCGTTGACCGAATCCGTCGAGCAGGTGGGGTGGTGTATGAAAATGGCGATCGTTTTCATTTTGAAAATATCAAATTACTGTTAGTTTAGTACTTTGATAATCCGCCTTATCTCCTTTTTTGATTCAAATAAGGGGGCGTCCACCCTGTTTAGACGTAAGCCGGCGGGGCTTGAAAAGCGGCAAATTCCTTCTCCAGCCGTTTAGCCATGTCGATGCACAAGAGGTCGCCGTATTGTGGGCCGATGATTTGGACGCCACAGGGCAGCCCTGTTTCGGTCAAACCTGCCGGAGCGACGGTGGAGGGCAAATAAGCCATGCCCGAATAACCGGCCCAGAACAATTGCGTGGTGGTCGGCTGGGGTTTGCCATTTACATCGATCATGCGCTCCCAGCGTTCGCCCTTTTGGTTATGCGCAAATGCCGTGGTCGTGGCGGTCGGGCACAACAAGAAATCGTAGTCTTTGAAAAATGCTTCCCACTGCAATTGCATGCGGTAGCGCTGTTCGTGCAATAGCAGCCATTCGTAGTGCGATAAGACACACCCGCGCAGCATCCAGGCCTCGTAGTCATCGCGCTTAGGTTCCAGTGCGGCTGCACGATCTTGTACGCCGCGAAACTGCTTTGGCGCCAGATTGCGCGCAGTCGCGGCGCGCAACAGCAAAATGAAAGTCTTGTGCGCCTCATGCAAATCGATGTCCGGCCTGGCGCTGTCGCTGACCTTGGCGCCGGCCTTGCCCAGAAAATCGGCGACGGCTTGCATGCGGTTTTGCACCGCCCTGTCCACCGGAGCGGTGGTTGCGGTTTTCAGCACCGCTACCTTGAACTCTTTCCAGTGCTTCTTCACCGGTTTTTTCAGATTGATACGCCAGCCGCGCGCATGCACATCATCGCCACCGGCCATGATGCCCAGCGCAATTTCTAAGTCGCGCGCGCTACGGGCCAGCGGCCCTGCCACACACAGGTCATCGGGCGACAAAAAAGCGGGAAGCGTATGGCCTTCCATGGAACACAAACCGAAGGTAGGTTTGTGACCATAGACACCGCAGTAATGCGCCGGGTCGCGGATGGACGCGCCTATGTCGCTGCCTGTATCCAGCGCAGTCAACCCAGCGGCCAGCGCCGCCGCCGAACCGCCGGATGAACCACCGGGCACCCGCGACACATCCCAGGGGTTGTTGGTGGTGCCGTAAACCGGGTTAAAGGTTTGCCAGTCGGCCAGCATGGTCGGCACATTGGTTTTGCCGAAGATAACTGCACCCGCTGCGCGGTAACGTTTGACGGCATCCGCGTCGGTGGCGGGCAAATGCTGCTTCATGTCCAACCGGCCCCAGGTGCTGGGCAAGCCGCGCATGTCAAACGACTCCTTGATCGTCATGGGCAAACCGTGCAAAGGGCCGCTGCTTTCGCCGCGCCGCGTCATGCGGTCGGCGGCGCGCGCTTGCTTTTTAGCGTTCTCAATGTCAAGCGCCACGATGGCGTTGAGCGCCGGGTTGAAGCGCTCGACGCGTTTGAGGTAGGAGTTAAGCAACTCCAGGCTGCCGATTTTTTGCTGCCGGATGGCAGCGGCCAGTTGGTGCGCCGGTGCGAAGGGGTTGAAGCTCATGGGTTTAGCCTTTATTCACAGGGTTGCACGGCCTCCTGGCGAATAAAAGAGTATTCCTTCCCAGAATCCGTGGTTTGGCCATTTTGAGGCGCAACAGCAAAAACCGCCCAATTGCCTCGAAGGTAAATGACCAAGATACTCCAGCTTTCCAGGCAAGGAATAGTGTTTACCCTAGCAAATTCCCCGGCAACGGCCACCGATTAGCCGCTAAAGTGCATCGGCAGCCGGCCCATCAACAGGCCCTGGCCTTCATTTTCGAGCTTTATTGAAAGAAATGACTATGGCAAGCTCTGCGCATTCCATTACGCCGCCTCTGGATGCAGTCCAAAGCGACCCCCGCCACATGGCCTGGATGGTGGGTACCCCGCCACCCTTGGAAAAGCGGGTGCGCTTTGAAGACGCCAGCATGCTGCGCTTTCCGCAAAACCGCTGGGCCAATAGCAATTTCCGTAGCCTGGTGCCCACCAAGGTCGTCTCGCGCGGACACGGGCCGATCGCGCCTTTGGTGCGGGCCGAACGTACAGACCTTGATGCCGTGCTTTTTCAGCCCATCGGCGCCACCAGCCCGATGCGCTGGGACCAGTCTTTGCTGACCAATTACGTCGATGGCATCGTGGTACTGCACCAGGGCAAGCTGGTCTATGAGCGCTACCTCGGTGCGCTTGATCCCGATACGCCGCATATTGCGTTTTCTGTGACCAAGTCTTTTTTCGGCACCTTAGCCGCATGCCTGGTACACGAAGGCAAACTGGACGAGGCAGCCTTGGTCACGCATTACGTGCCTGAACTGGCGGGCAGTGCATTCGGCGACGCCACGGTGCGCCAGGTCATGGATATGACGACCAGCTTGCAATACAGCGAGGACTACACCGACCCGCATGCCGATATCTGGCACCATGCCCGGGCCGGCGGATTCTTGGTGCGCCCGCCGGGCTACAGCGGGCCAGATAATTTTTACGCCTTCTTGCAAACCGTCAAAAAAGCAGGCGCGCACGATACTGGTTTTTCTTACAAAACCATCAATACCGATACGCTGGGCTGGATCATCCGCCGCATCACCGGCCTGTCCCTGGCCGACTATTTGTCGCAAGCCATCTGGTCCCGTTTGGGTGTGGAGCAAGACGCTTACATCACCGTGGACTCCGCAGGTACCGAGTTCGCGGGCGCCGGGCTGAACACCACCTTGCGCGATCTGGCGCGCTTTGGCGAATTGATGCGCCAGGATGGACGCGCCCAGGGTACGCAAGTCATTCCATCTGAAGTAGTACACACCATTCGCCGCGGCGCAGACCCCGCAAAATTTGCGCATGCCAATTACCACACCCTGCCAGGCTGGAGCTACCGCAGCATGTGGTGGATCTCGCACAACCCACACGGCGCTTATATGGCACGCGGCATTCACGGCCAGGCCCTCTACATCGACCCGAAAGCCGAGATGGTGATCGCGCGCTACGGATCGCACCATATCGCGGGCAATTTGGGCATAGACCCGCACTCAATCCCGGCCTACCATGCGATGGCGCTGCATTTGATGCAGAACCCTTGACACCGCAGCGCGGTAATAACGTGCTGAATATTCTTTTCGATTGGAACCCCCCATGGCCCACGCAGAAACCATTCAAGTAATTCCCGCCCGCAAGGGCAGCGCGGCCCGTATGCAGGCCGGTCAAGTCCTGCGGGTTATCAATACCCACGGCTCCCAGGTCGTGGACTTTTGGGCTTTTAACTACCCGGACCTGGGCGAATGTATGTCCATGGAGCACACGCGCGGCATGCTGTGCAAAATCACTCCGCAGGTGGGTGACAGCCTGTACACCAACCAGCGGCGCGTGATTTTGACTATGGTGGAAGACACATCACCGGGCGTGCACGACACACTGATCGCCTCCTGCGACCGCTACCGCTACGAGCAGTTGGGCGCCAAAGGATTTCATGACAACTGCACCGACAACCTGGGGCACGCATTGGCCCACATCGGCCTTGCGCGCGTAGTGCATCCGGCGCCGTTCAATTTGTTTATGAACATCCCGATTCAAAACGGCAATGCGTTGTCGTTTGCCGAACCGGTTGGCCACGCAGGCGACAGCGTCAGTTTTCGTGCCGAGATGGACTGCGTAGTGGCCTTTTCCGCATGCCCGCAAGACATGCTGCCAATCAACGGCAAAGACTGCCAGATTCACGACGCGCATTACCAGATCCTGCCTTGAGCAGGCCTGCTAGCTGCGCCCCTTAGCCCTGGACGTACATCACATTGATCCGCGCCACGTATTTAGACACCGCGCCCACCACCTGGCGTCCCTCATGCAGCACCGAGCCAGGGCCAAAGCCGTGGCGGAAAAACAGGGCAGCGCCT
The DNA here is from genome assembly GCA_947447615.1 of Comamonadaceae bacterium. Lineage (GTDB taxonomy): Bacteria > Pseudomonadota > Gammaproteobacteria > Burkholderiales > Burkholderiaceae_C > Allorhodoferax. The sequence goes on along the minus strand of CANFJQ010000139.1, from coordinate 1,561 downwards.
TTGACCGGCGACACATCGATATAGCCGCCGTCAGGCCGGAACAGCCGGGTGTCGCCGCCCTGCACACCGTCGCGCGGGCCGTTGAGGTACAACAGCATGGTGAGGCAAGAACGCAAAGCGCCAGGCCACTCCAGCATCTGGTCGCGCTGCGGGCTTAGGCTGTAGCCAGGCCAGTCGCCGTCGGTGTGGCGCTTAAACACGTCCATCGCATCGTAGCGGTACATATTGATACGCTGGCTCAATTGCCCGAACAAGGGCTTGCCATCAATCTCGCGGGGCAATAATGGCCCGATGCGCCGGGCCAGCGGCTCCATCAGGCCGGCATCGGCGAGCCAATGCACGGACTTATTCATGCGCATGCCCGGCGGCGTGACGATGCCTGGCGCCGCCTCGCGGTAGCCCAAAAGCTCGGTGGCCTGTACCATGGCATCGGCCTCGTCTGGGCTGAGCACATCGTCGATTACAAAAGCCAGCAAACCACCCAGTGCAATATCGCGCCGCACCGGCTGCAATGAGGGCTGCGCTTGCAAGCGTAGCGCGGGTGCTTGCTGCGTAAACGCAAACACCGGCGTCATAGGCACGACACCGCCCATGGGCAGCGAACCGGGCAGATAGGCAACCGCTTGGTGCTCAGGCCAGCCGAGGGCTTCAGGGGTTACAGCGTTCACCATGTTCCGATATTGGGCATAGAGACCCAGGGTTGCTTGGGAGGAAGTGGCGCGCGGCGTTGTGTCGCGCGGTTTACTTGGCGCTGAGCACCCAGATCGCTAGTTTTTTCAGATCCGCATCGGACAACTTAGGGTGCGGTGGCATGGGCAAATCGCCCCATTTGCCAGCGCTGCCATTGCGTATGCTTTCCATCACAAGGGCTTGCGCGTCCGCCTGCCCGGCGTATTTAGCAGCAACGTCTTTGTAGGCGGGGCCCACCAATTTATGGGCGACCGCATGGCAGCCTAGGCAGTTATTTTTTTGCGCCAAGGCCTCATTGGCCAGGGCTACGCCCGACAACAGCACTGCCGCCGAACATAGCGCTGCGGTTTGTGCAATGCGTGCAGACCGTCTGGTGTAAGTCTTCGCCATCTCAACGCCCCAAATTCTTTAAACGACCGGGCTCGACAATCTCGATCCAATAGCCGTCGGGGTCTTTGATAAAGGCGACGTCTTTCATCTTTCCTTGGTCTGGGCGCTTCACAAATTGCACCTGGTGCTGGTCAAACCAAGCTACTGCGGCGTCCAGGTCTGGCACCGAAAAACAGATGTGCCCGAAGCCTTGCGGCTGGGCGTTGCCATCGTGGTACTTAAATTCAGGATCCGTCTCGGTGCCCCAGTTATGGGTCAGCTCCAATATGCCGCGCTGGGAAAAACTCCAGGCTGTGCGCTCACCCTCTTCTTGCGGCACGGTTCCTCCTTCTACCGCGCGGTGCAAAAAGTAGAGTGAAAACTTCAGTTCCGGAAAATCGAGTTTGCGCAATAAGCGCATGCCCAAAATGCCGGTGTAAAAAGCCAATGCCACTTGCGGATCTTTCACGCGCAGCATCGAATGGTTGAAGACAAAGCCACG
>CANFJQ010000138.1 GCA_947447615.1 Comamonadaceae bacterium | reverse complement strand
GCGGTAGTGTTGTTGTAAACGTGCCATGTTTATGCCGCCTTGATTTCTTCGCCGCTGGACTTGTAAACGCGAACGCGCTTGCCATCGGCCTGTAGCTTGATACCCACACGGTCCGCCTTGCCAGATGCGACGTTGAAGATAGCGATATTGGACTGGTGAATAGGCATGGTTTTGTCCACGATGCCACCGGTCGTTCCCTTGAGGGGGTTGGGCTTGGTGTGCTTTTTGACCTGGTTCACACCTTCAACGAGCACATGCGATTCGTCGCTACGCAATGTCACGACGCCGCGCTTACCTTTGTCCCGTCCTGCGATGACGATCACTTGATCGCCCTTGCGAATCTTGTTCATAGCCTGTCCTTACAAAACTTCGGGAGCCAAGGACACGATCTTCATGAACTTCTCGGTACGCAATTCACGCGTAACCGGTCCGAAGATGCGAGTGCCGATAGGCTCAAGCTTGGCGTTAAGCAACACTGCCGCATTGCCATCAAACTTCACCAGCGAGCCGTCCGCGCGGCGGATGCCTTTGGCGGTGCGAACCACTACGGCGCTGTAGACCTCGCCTTTTTTGACGCGGGAGCGCGGTGCAGCTTCTTTGATGCTCACCTTGATGATGTCCCCTACACTGGCGTAACGGCGGCGTGAGCCACCCAGCACCTTGATACAGAGGACCGATTTCGCGCCGGTGTTATCGGCGACTTCCAGTCGAGATTCAGTTTGGATCATGTCAGTTTTTCCCAACTTGCACCGGAAGCGCTACCTCGGATTACCGAGAAAACGCGTACCAGTCAGTCTTGGGCCCGCTGTCCTCAACCCGAACCGTTCGGGCTGACTCCATGTGGGCAGGATCTTCAGCTTTTACAAGCGAAGCCCGCGATTATGCACTATTTTTCGCAGCCTCCCCAGCTTTTTACCTGTTCTTTTCACGGAACCAGCGAAAAATGGGCGCAAATTTCCAGGAAATCGGCCTCGCCGCCGTCCTGGCCCAGTTCTTCGGCGATCAGCGCGGCCGCTTGGCCGGCCACGCTCGCGGCTTGCTGCGCATCCAGGAACAGGAGGCGGGAGCGCCGCGCCAACACGTCTTCCACCGTCAGCGCGTATTCGTAGCGCAGCGCGAAACGAACCATGGCCTCGGACAAGCCTGGGCTGATCCAACGGTCCGCTCCCGGCAGGGACTGGACTAACGATTGTTCGGCGCCATAGGAATGCAAGCCGGGCGGTAGGCTCAGCGAAGTAACAGGGGATTGCGCCGAGGGCGCACCTACCATCTGAGCCTCCTGGGTCGAGCAAGTGGGCAAAGTTGCCAGTAAGCGGGCCTCCTGGCAGACAGCCAGCACATCCTCGGCCATTACCCGGTAGGTCGTCCATTTGCCCCCTGTAACCGTAACCAAGCCCGACCGGCTAATGGCGACGGTGTGTTCCCGGCTCAGCGTCTTGGTGTCTTGGTCGTCTTGGTGTTTGACCAGGGGGCGCAAGCCCACCCAGATGCTGCGTACGTCGGCGCGGGTGGGTGCGCGGCGCAGGTAATGCGCTGCCTCGCCCAAAATAAAGTCCACCTCTTGCTTGAAGGCCTGCGGCTCGCGGGACAAGTCCTGGCGCGGGGTGTCGGTGGTGCCCAAAATGACTTTGCCTAGCCAGGGCACGGCAAAAAGCACCCGCCCGTCCGAGGTTTTGGGCACCATAAGGGCGGTATCGCCGTCCAGAAAACTCCGGTCCACGACCAAATGCACGCCCTGGCTGGGCGCTACCAGGGGGTTGAAGGCGGATGCGTGCTCCTGCTGCGCGTCTTTTTCGCGCAGCGCATCCACCCACACCCCGGTTGCGTTAATCACGCATTGGCTTCGGATACGGTAGGACGTGCCGCTGCGGGTATCGGTGCATTGCAGCCCGGCGACGCGGCCGCTTTCATACAACAAGGCATCAGCCCGGCAGTAGTTGACCAGCAATGCGCTGTGTTGTGCAGCGGTGCGGGCGATGGCAATGGCTAGACGAGCGTCATTGAACTGCCCGTCCCAATAGCGGACTCCGCCACGCAGCCCTTGGGTGCGCGCGCCGGGAATCAAGGCCAGAGTCGCCGCATTGCCCAGTAGCTCGGTCTTGCCCAGGCCTGCGTCGCCAGCCAACTGGTCATAGAGCTTGAGGCCCACGCCGTAAAACGGCTTTTCCCACCAGCGGTAGGCGGGCACGACAAAGTCCAGCGGCTGCGCGATGTGGGGCGCGCTCTGAAGCAAAGTGCGTCGCTCATGCAAGGCTTCGCGCACCAGGGAGACGTTGCCCTGCCCCAGGTAGCGCACGCCGCCATGGACCAGTTTGGTGGAGCGCGATGAAGTGCCCTTGGCAAAATCATGCGACTCGATGAGCACGACTTTGAGGCCGCGCATCGCCGCATCGAGCGCAATGCCCAGGCCGGTCGAGCCACCACCGACCACAGCCACGTCATACACCGCATCCTCACCCAATCGGGCAAGAATTTGGGCGCGTGGCGCGGGTGATGCAGGGTGCTGGTTGGCCATAAATCAAAACAAAGGGACGTGCCGCATCCCACCGGCTAAGGGCACATCCTTGAAATTCGGGGAGCGTGGCCGCCCGGCGCTAAGCCAGACGGCCACTAAAAACACGGGCCCTAGGCCCGCAGCGGCTTAGCGAACCTTGCCGGCTTTCCACGCATTGAGCAGCGTGTCATAGGCGATGGTCTCGCCCTTTGGCTTTTCATTCGCCAGCTTCTTCCATGGCGCACCCTTGTCGCTTAGCCATTTGGAAGGATCGCTCTTGGGGTTGAGCTTAGGCGCGCACTTGGCCATACCTGCGCGCTCCAAACGGCCCATCACTTGGTCCATTTCCTCGGCCAGGTTGTCCATTGCGGCTTGCGGAGTCTTCTCACCCGTTACCGCCACCGCCACGTTTTTCCACCAGAGCTGGGCTAACTTGGGATAGTCAGGCACATTGGTGCCGGTAGGCGTCCAGGCCACGCGGGCGGGGCTACGGTAGAACTCCACCAATCCACCCAACTTAGGCGCCATGTCGGTCATGGTTTTGGACTGGATGTCGCTCTCGCGGATGGGGGTCAGGCCGACCACAGTTTTCTTCAGAGAGGTGGTTTTAGCTGTCACAAACTGGGCATAGAGCCAGGCCGCTGCGACTTTGTCCGCGTCGTGGTCTTTGAAGAAAGTCCATGAACCTACGTCCTGGTAGCCGTTTTGCATGCCTTGCTTCCAGTACGGGCCGTTCGGGCCGGGGGCCATACGCCATTTCGGTGTGCCGTCGGCATTGACCACCGGCAGGCCGGGCTTGATCATGTCTGCGGTAAACGCGGTGTACCAGAAGATTTGTTGCGCAATCTGCCCCTGGGCAGGTACCGGACCGGCTTCGCCGAAGGTCATGCCAATGGCTTCCTTAGGTGAATACTTCTTCATCCAGTCGATGTACTTGGTCAAGGCATAGACGGCAGCCGGTGAGTTGGTTGCGCCACCACGGGATACCGAAGCGCCCACCGGTGTGCACTTGTCATCGGCTACGCGAATGCCCCACTCATCGACCGGCAGACCGTTGGGTATGCCAATGTCAGCAGAGCCCGCCATCGACAGCCATGCGTCGGTGAAACGCCAGCCCAACGAAGGGTCTTTCTTGCCGTAGTCCATGTGGCCATAGATAGGCTTGCCATCGATAGTTTTTACGTCCACGCTAAAGAAGGCGGCAATGTCCTCGTAAGCACTCCAATTGAGCGGCACGCCTAAGTCATAGCCGTATTTGGCTTTGAACTTGTCTTTGAGGTCTTTGCGCTCAAACAAATCCGCGCGGAACCAGTACAAATTAGCGAATTGCTGCGTCGGCAATTGGTACAGCTTGCCATCAGGCGCGGTAGTAAAGCTGGTGCCGATAAAGTCTTTGATATCCAGACCCGGGTTGGTGTAGTCCTTGCCAGCGCCGGTCATGTAATCGGTCAGGTTCAAGATCTTGCCGTAACGGTAGTGGGTGCCGATCAGGTCGGAATCGCTAATCCAGCCGTCATAGATCGACTTGCCCGATTGCATCGAGGTCTGCAGTTTTTCAACCACGTCGCCCTCTTGAATCAAATCATGCTTGACCTTGATCCCGGTGATTTCTTCAAACGCTTTAGCCAACGTCTTGGACTCATACTCGTGGGTTGTGAGGGTCTCTGAAACGACCGAAATTTCCTTCACACCCTTGGCTTGCAGCTTTTTGGCCGCTTCGATAAACCATTTCATTTCATCTAGCTGCTTTTCCTTGCTCAGCGTAGATGGTTGAAATTCGCTGTCGATCCATTTTTTAGCTGCTGCCTCGTCTGCCCACGCGCTGTTTGACAGCAAGCAGGCGACTGCGACAGACACCATTGAATACCGTAACTTCATGCTATGTCTCCTCAATTGATGAACACCCCCTACTTTCAAAGGCTGCTTCGGCTCCAGGGGAAAAGGGAACCGATCCTTCACACGCTCCAATTAACCTTTACGCATGACCAAGGCCAACACGGCCATGGACAGAACAAAACTAAACCAAATCGACGGGTCTTCGAGAAGGCCCAACCATTGAGCAAGGCGCCCGCTTAAACCCAGAAACGCCAAGTTCACATAAGCGGCGCAAAGCAATCCGATAAACAAACGGTCGCCCCGGGTGGTTGCTATGGGCAAGAAGCCTTTGCGCATCACCGTAGGTGACTTGATCTCCCACACCGTCATACCCGCAAGCATCAAGGCAATGCAAATAAAAAATACCGCGACCGGCGTCGTCCAGGCCATCCACTCAAACATGATGCATCTCCTTGTGCATGGCGCTTTACACCCGCCCCATGGCGAAGCCCTTGGCGATGTAGTTGCGTACAAACCAGATCACGATGGCGCCCGGCACAATCGTCAGCACGCCGGCAGCGGCCAGGGTGGCCCAATCCATGCCGGCCGCAGACACCGTGCGCGTCATGGTGGCCACAATCGGCTTGGCATTGACACTGGTCAGCGTGCGCGCCAGCAGCAATTCCACCCAGCTAAACATGAAGCAAAAGAAAGCTGCCACGCCCACGCCCGCTTTTATCAGCGGCAGAAAAATGCGCACAAAAAACCGGGGGAAGGAATAGCCGTCGATATACGCGGTTTCGTCGATCTCGCGCGGAATGCCGCTCATAAAGCCTTCCAAAATCCACACCGCCAAAGGCACGTTAAACAGTAGATGCGCCATGGCTACCGCCAGGTGCGTATCCATCAGACCCACGGTGGTATAGAGCTGAAAAAAAGGCAGCAGAAAAACGGCTGGCGGCGTCATGCGGTTGGTGAGCAGCCAGAAGAACACATGCTTGTCTCCTAAAAAGCTGTAGCGCGAAAAAGCATAGGCCGCAGGCAAGGCTACCGTAAGAGACACCACCGTATTCATAGCCACGTAAATCAGGCTATTGATATATCCGGAATACCAGGACACATCGGTCAGTATGAGCTGGTAGTTCTCCCAGGTGAAGTGCTGAGGAAATAAGGCAAAGTTCGCCAAAATTTCGGTATTGGTCTTGAAGGACATATTGACCATCCAATACACCGGCAGCAAGGCAAACACCATATAGGCGATCAAAAAGATCGAGCGCTTATGAAACCGCTGCTCATGCATGGTCGGTCTCCTTGGCTTGGGTGCCGACACGCTGCATCCAGTTAAACAAAATAAAGCACAACAACAAAATAATCAGGAAGTAAATGAGCGAGAAGGCAGCCGCCGGCCCCAAGTCAAACTGGCCTACGGCTTTTTGCGTGAGGAACTGCGACAAGAAGGTGGTGGCATTGCCCGGTCCGCCGCCAGTGAGTACAAAAGGCTCGGTGTAAATCATGAAGCTGTCCATAAAACGCAGCAGCACGGCAATCATTAATACGCCGCGCATCTTGGGCAGTTGTACATACCAAAACACAGCTAACTTGCTCGCGCCATCAATGCTGGCGGCTTGGTAATAGGCATCGGGGATCGAGCGCAAACCGGCATAGCCTAAGAGCGCGACCAGCGGCGTCCAGTGCCACACATCCATCAGCAACACCGTCAACCAGGCGTGCATAGCATTGCCGGTATAGCTGTATTCGATGCCCAAGCCTTGCAAGGCCGCGCCCATGAGACCAATATCCGAACGCCCAAATATTTGCCAGATCGTGCCCACCACGTTCCAGGGAATCAGTAGCGACAGCGACACCACCACCAGCACGACCGAGGCCCGCCAACCCTGGGCTGGCATGGACAAAGCCAGCGCAATACCCACCGGAATTTCGATCAGCAACACCGCCAGCGAAAACGTAATCTGGCGCAGCAAAGCGCCGTGCAACTCTTCATCGCGCATGATGGCGACAAACCACTCCGTGCCCACAAAAATACGGCGCTCGGGCGAAATAATGTCTTGTACCGAGTAGTTCACTACCGTCATCAAAGGCAGGATGGCGGAAAAAGCCACGCACACCAGCACCGGAAGTATGAGGAACCAGGCCTTTTGGTTGACCGGCTTGTTGCTCGCGCTCATGCCACGATCTCCTCGTTGCGGTAAAAACAGCTTTTGTCATTGAGCACCTGGCACCACACCGTGCTACCCACGGCAAACGGTTCTGCCATCATCGCTAGGCGCGCTTTGAACACCTGCCCTTGCAGGTTGGCGGTGACGATGAAGTGGGTGCCCACATCTTGCACTTGCTGCACTTGCATGGCCAGCGCGCCTTCAAAACTACTCCCTGCGCAGCGTACGTATTCGGGGCGTATGCCCAGCTTCAAATCCCCATGGGGCAAATCGCCATGCGCAGCCGCCAGTGGCAAGGCCACACCACACACTTGCAAGCCCTGCGGCCCCATGTGCGCAGGCAGGAAATTCATGCCCGGTGAGCCAATGAAATGGCCGACAAAGGTATGCGAAGGCCGCTCGAATAACTGCGCCGCCGTGCCCATTTGCACTGCGCGCCCGCGCGTCATGACCACTACTTGCTGCGCGAAGGTCAGGGCCTCTACCTGGTCATGCGTGACATAGACCAGCGTGAGTTTGAGTTCGCGGTGAATTTGCTTGAGCTTGCGCCGCAACTGCCACTTCAGGTGGGGGTCAATCACGGTTAAAGGCT
>CANFJQ010000137.1 GCA_947447615.1 Comamonadaceae bacterium | reverse complement strand
CCAGTATCAAATGCCCGGTCGATGAAATCGGCAAAAACTCGGTCAGCCCCTCCACGATCCCCATCACCGCCGCTTTGAGCAAAAGCACACTGTCCAATTCCATACCGCACCATTTCTAAAAAGTTCATCGGCCACAGGGGGCGGGGGGGATTGTCGCACCGACTCACTAGCAGCTTGCTAAGCCTTGGGATGCAAGTATGCGCATGCGAACCAATGCGAGGTTTTAGTCAAAGCGTGCTTTTGACGCTTGCGGCACATTGGCCGTCGTGGGCCAGGTCTGCCGGAATTTCAGTGACTTGGCAAGCCAGCTGCTTTGGAAATGAGGGGGAATGCCTGGGGATCGCGGATCGACTCCAAAGACAAGTCGATATCAAGCTGGGGCCAATACAAATGGTTTTTAGTTGGCCATTCCAAAGTAGAAATTTGCGCAATAGTCGCTTGCCTAAACCAGGGAAAGTGCTCGAAAGAAACTAACAACTCCTCCGCTCCCACGAGAACCCAAAACCCATGCTTGGAAACATGGGTGACTTCAACTTCCAAAGTGCTGCTTCCAGGCATTTTCAATCTCCGTCGTGTGGGCTTGCACGATTGCAAGCGCCTCTCGTATCTGTCGCTCCGATAATCCGGTGTGGTCGGCCAGGGCGATGGTGGGGCTCAGCCAAATTTTAGCCTCCCCATCCGGGTGGGCGACATGCACATGCATGCGCGACTCCTCCCGCGAAAAGAAGAATAGACGGAATTTCCCGTCCCTCAAAACTGTGGGTGCCATCGGCAAAGTTTAGCCGACAGGTGGGCATACCTTACCAGTGCCGACCATCTGGCCTTCAGGGCCACTTTGGCCGCCATACCCCGAGGCGGCGACGCGGTGCCTAAGGTGCTTTATCGGCCCAAACCGGGTCTTCGTCGCAAAGCGCTTGTTGGAAAAGGGCGCGGGGGGCAAGCTAGCGGCACCAGCACTGCACTGTCACGCGGGACTGGAAACACATCCATCAAGGGAAATACCAATGCAACACCAATCGACGCGCATTCATTCGTCCACTACAGCGCTACGCAATTTGCTGCTTGGCGCCACCCTACTTGGCGCCTTCAATTTTGCCAACCAAGCGCAAGCCCAGGTAGGCATGCGCGAGATCACAAGTAAAGGCATGCCCATTACCTTGGTCTACCCCACGCCCGCCAACGCGCAAGTCACCCGCCTTGGCCCGTTCGAAGTGGACCTAGCCTTGGGTGGCGAGCTGACGCCCGGAAAGCATGGCCTGGTGGTGCTCTCGCACGGCACTGGAGGCAGCCCTTTGGCAGACCACACCCTGGCCGCCACGCTAGCGCGCGCAGGCTTTGTCGTGGCGCAGCCGCTGCACAGGGGTGACAACTACCGCGACGCAAACGCCGCTGGGCCTGTCAGCTGGCAAACACGGCCCCAAGAAATCCCGGAAACCATAGACGCCGTGGCCGCTGACCCACTTTGGCAGGGGCGCATAGACACACAGCGCGTCGGCGTGCATGGCATGTCTGCGGGTGGCGTCAGCGCTTTATCCTTAGCCGGTGCCCAATGGAATGTGCAATCGCTGATTGACCATTGCAACGCACACTTGGACGCAGACATCGGCTTTTGCCTTAATGGCCTGGGACAAGATCGCTTGCAAGTAGTCAAACGCAGAGCGCAGTTTGCGCTGGGCGGCATGACGCCAAACTTCATGCAGCCCGCGTATTTATCAGAACTGCATGGTGGTCTGGCAAAAGGCAGTAGCAGCGAGCGCCGTCCCGACACGCGCATAGCCGCAGCCACTGTGTTGGTGCCGGTGGTGGCGCCCTTCACCGCCAAAAGCCTGCAATCGATCAACATCCCCGTGGGCGTGGTCAGCGCCGGGCAAGACCAGGTGTTGGCACCGCAGTTTCATAGCGACTATTTGTTATCCCAGTGCAAGCATTGCGAACGCCTGGCGCATGTGCCGGTGTCCGGCCACTTTGATTGGCTTGCACCCTGGCCAGACGCGATAGCCCAACAAGTGGGTGCGCTGCAAATGCGCGGCGGCTACCCCACAATGGGCTTTAGCGCTGCCCAAAGGCAAAATGGCTTTGACGCTATTGCCACGTTTTTTCAGCACCATCTTTCACCCTGATTATGGATACCCAGTCACCTGCCCATTCCGCATCCAGTCCTACAGCAAGTGCATCGGGCGGGGCACCATTAGCCAACCCAGACATGCTCGATTTTTCAGCGCGCAGCTTAGCCAAGCGATTGCTGCAAACGCTGCTCGTGTGCGTGGGTATCGCCACCGTGCAGCACCTTTTTTTGCCGGGCCTGGCGTTTGAAGTGCCTTTGGTGTATTCGCTGTGCATTGGCCTGCTGTGCTGGGCGATGGTGGACTTGGGGCGCGGGCTCTTCCCCAGTGCGCGCCTTACGGGTTGGCCTGCCGGGGCCAGCGCTGTGCTGCTGCCGGTTGGCGCCATGGCGATTAGCTTTGCCTTGGGTTCGGCGCTGGCCGATTACTGGTTTGGCTGGTCCACCTTCGATGGCAGCGCCATGGCCACCAAGCATTTGCACCGGTCTATCGGCGTTAGCGCCTTGGCCAGCCTGGCAGTGAATTACTATTTTTACAGCCGGGGCAAAGCGCGCTTTTTGACCGAGCGTTTGCAAGCCGCACAGCACCAAAACACCCAGGCCCAGCTGCGTCTGCTGCAAGCGCAGCTAGAGCCGCATATGCTTTTCAACACCCTGGCCAATTTGCGCAGCCTGATCGCCAGCGACCCCGTGCGGGCACAAACCATGCTGGACCATTTAATCAACTTTTTACGCGCCACCCTGCAACACAGCCGCAGCGCCGACGCACCGCACAGCCTGGCCCAAGAGTTCGCCCGGCTGGATGACTACCTGGCGCTCATGTCGATTCGCATGGGGCCACGCCTGCACTACCAACTGAACTTGCCGCCCGCGCTGGCCAGCCAGCCTATCGCACCCATGCTCTTACAGCCGCTGGTAGAAAACGGCATCGTCCACGGCTTGGAGCCGCTGGTAGCTGGCGGTGCATTGACCGTCAGCGCAATACAGCAAGGTAAAACACTGGTCATCACCGTGGGCGACAAAGGCGCGGGCTACACCGCCGGGCCGAAGGACGCAGCGACTGGCTTTGGCCTGCAACAAGTGCGCGAACGCTTGCACACTTTGTACGGAGCGCGTGCCGACTTTTTTATTCGCGCAGTGCCAGGCGGCGGCACGCTAGCCACAGTGCGCATACCCCTTCAAGCCTGAGCCCACACGATGCCCACCGCCCTGATCGCCGAAGACGAGCCCTTGCTGGCGCAAGCCTTGCAAACGGAATTGGCATTCCTCTGGCCGCAGCTGCACATCGTCGGTTGGGTGGGCGATGGTGCATCCGCCGTGGCGTCGGCATTGCGCTTGCACCCCGATGTTTTGTTTTTTGATATCCGCATGCCCGGCATGGACGGGCTGGAAGCCGCGCACGACTTGCTAGACCAATGGCCAGCGCAGCACCGCTTTCCGGCCCTGGTGTTTGTAACTGCTTATGAGCAATACGCGCTGGCGGCCTTTGAAGCGCAGGCGGCGGACTATGTGCTCAAACCGGTGCAGCGCCCGCGCTTGGCGCAAACTGTGCAGCGCTTGCAAGCGCGCCTGCAAATACCCCTGGCGCCCGACGCCGCGCTGGCCCAGGGCTTGCAATTACTGCGCCAATTGGCCGCGTCCCACCATCCGCAAACTGCGCCCTTGCAGGCCTTGCAAGCGAGCGTAGGCAACACGGTGCACCGCGTGCCCCTGGCCGAGGTGCTGTTTTTGCAAGCCGCCGACAAGTACGTGCGCGCAGTGTGCGCAACGCGCGAATACCTGCTGCGCACTCCGCTGAAAGAACTGCTGGCGCAACTGGACCCGGACACGTTTTGGCAAATCCACCGTAGCACCGTGGTGCGCGCCGACTGCATCGCCCGCATGGAGCGCAATGAATTGGGGCATATGCAAGTCCATTTGCAAGGCCACCCCGAAGTGCTGCCGCTAAGCCGCGTGTATTCCTATCGATTTAAGACCCATTGAAAGGTTAAAAAAAATGAACCCGCCAAGCAATTCGCCTGCTAAATGTACTTTTTAGGTTTTATTGGGCGCCAATCCCATTACTTGGAAGGAATTGTTCCATGCAAATGTCCCCCCTTATCGCCGTCCACATGAGCGCCGCCTTGGGCGCGGTGGCGCTCGGCCCGGTCGCCATCTGGGCGCGCAAAGGCGAGGTGCTGCGGCCCCGCGTGCACCGCGCTTTTGGCTACGGCTTTGTCACCCTTATGCTGGGCGCCAGTATCAGCGGTATATTTATCCGCGATTACAAATTGCCCAATATCGAAGGCTACACGCCCATCCATCTGCTGATTCCGGTCACGCTGCTGAGTTTGTGGACCAGTTTTTCTGCGCTGCACAAGGGCAATATCGCGGTACACCGGAAAACCATGGTCTCGCTGTACTTGGGCGCCTGCGTCACAGCGGGGGCGTTTACCCTACTGCCCAGCCGTTATCTGGGGCAGTTAATTTGGGGCCAATGGCTGGGACTTTTGTAAAACGGCGAAGGGCCCAGGGCAGATGCTGGTCCGCCATCAGGGCTTGGCAGCGATGGGGCCACTTTTGGCGCCGCTTTCTCGGCAATTAACAAAAATTGTTTTTATTATGTATATTGATAACGTTTTTTGTTTTCAACAGTCTTTTGCTACAGGGAACCCAAAGGCCCTGACCCGCGATAAAACCCCAATTCAAACCAGGAGGATAAAACCCATGTCACTACGCCAAGCCCAGCACGCTGCACAAAATATTTCAGCTACCCAAGCCGCATCCATGGTCAAGTCCGGCATGTGGATCGACTATGGCGCCACGCTATGCCAGCCAGACGTTTTTGATAAAGCGCTGGCAATGCGCAAAGAAGAGTTACATGACGTGAAATTCCGCTCGTGTATCACCATGCGTCCGCGGGCGGTGATTGACCAAGACCCGGAGGGAAAGCATTTTCATTTGTTCAGCATGCATTTCTCTGGGTATGACCGCAAATTGCATGACGCAGGGCGAGCCAACTACCTGCCCGTTAATTTGGGCGAAATCCCCGACTATTACCGCCGGTTTATTGAACCGGTTGACATCGTTGTATTGAAAACTTGTCGTATGGACGACCAAGGGTATTTCAATCTCAGCGCCGCCAATTTGTGGCACCGCGCGATTATTGAGCGGGCGCGGGTGGTGATGGTGGAAATCACCGATGGACTACCTTATGTATTGGGCGTAAATAACGGTATTCACATTAGCGAAGTGGACTACATCATTGAAGGCGACAACCAGCCCGCGCCGGTACTGCCCAATCCGCCCGCGAGCGAAGTCGACATTGCGGTAGGCAAACTGATAGCTGCTGAAATTGAAGACGGCGCCTGTCTGCAAATCGGCATAGGCGGCATGCCTAATGCGGTTTGCGAGCAATTGCTGCATAGCAACGCACGCGATCTGGGTGTGCATTCTGAAATGCTGACGGAAGGCATGATGGCGCTCTACCACGCCGGAAAAATCACCAATGCCCGCAAGCAGGTGCATACCGGCAAGATGGCGTTTTCTTTTGGCCTGGGTTCGCAGGCTTACTATGACAGCTTGCACCGCAACCCCGATATGGCGTGCCTGCCGGTGGACGAGACCAATTTGCCGCACTCCATCATGCGCAACCAGCGGGTCGTGGCCATCAACAACACCACGCAAATCGACTTGCAGGGACAGGCGGCGTCGGAGTCCGACGGTTTGCGTCACATCAGCGGCACCGGAGGTCAGCTGCAATTTGTGCGCGGCGCCTATGCCTCCGAAGGCGGCCAATCCTTTATGTGTTTGTCGTCCACCTACGATAAGCGCGGCGAGCGCAAAAGCCGCATAGCGCTCTCCCTGACGCCGGGCAATATCGTGACCACACCACGCACAGACATGATGTACGTGGTCACCGAATACGGCATAGTCAACCTCAAGGGCAAGTCCGTGCCCGAGCGCGCCCTGGCCTTGATTTCCATTGCCCACCCTGATTTCCGAGAAGAACTGACCCGCCAGGCGTATGAAAACAGGCTGATTCCGCGCGGTGTGCGTTTTCACGCAGGCTAAGCAAGCCAGGGGCACTGGCCGCGCCGGCGTGTATTGGTTTAAGGCCCAAGCACCACGCCTAAAATCCCCGCATGACCGTGCCCCATACCGCTCCCGAAGCCGATAGCAACAAACCTAGTAATTTTCTGCGCCAGATCATCGACGCAGACCTGGCGCGGGGCACGTATGCCAGCCGCCGCTGGGCTGGCAGCCCCGGCGACGCCGCCCACCATGGCGCGGGCGCACCCGACCCGGCCCGCATCCGCACCCGCTTTCCGCCCGAGCCCAATGGCTACCTGCATGTGGGCCACGCCAAAAGCATTTGCCTGAACTTTGGGCTGGCGCGCGACTATGGCGGCGTGTGCCACATGCGCTTTGACGACACCAACCCGGAAAAAGAAGACACCGAATACGTCGATTCCATTCTGGACGCGGTGCGCTGGTTGGGCTTTGGCTGGGACGCCAACGGCACTTCGCATCTTTTCCAGGCCAGCGACTATTTTGGGTTTATGTACCGCGCTGCGGAATATTTGATCGAGGCCGGACACGCCTATGTGGACGAGCAAAGCCCCGACGAAATGCGTGCCAACCGGGGTGACTTCGGCAAGCCCGGCGTCAACAGCCCCTTCAGAGGCCGCAGCCCGGCGGACAACCTGGCCCGCTTTCGCGAAATGCGCGATGGCCTGCACGCCGATGGCGCCATGGTGCTGCGCGCCAAGATCGATATGGCCAGCCCCAACATCAATATGCGCGACCCGGCCATTTACCGCATCCGCCGCGCCACGCACCACAACACCGGCGACACCTGGTGCATCTACCCGATGTACACCTACGCCCACCCGCTGGAAGACGCGCTGGAGCAAATTACCCATAGCATCTGCACCCTGGAGTTTGAAGACCAGCGCCCGTTTTACGACTGGGTGCTACTGCGCCTGGCCGAAGGCGGCCTGCTGGCCCAGCCCCTGCCCCAGCAATACGAATTTGCGCGCCT
>CANFJQ010000136.1 GCA_947447615.1 Comamonadaceae bacterium | reverse complement strand
TTACCAGTTTTGGCCTGCCCGCTTTTGCCGCCTACCGCGTGCTCTATGGCTACAGCGCCAGCATCAACCAGACCAAGCCCATGATGGTGGTGGCGCTGCTGGCGCTGGCACTCAATGTACTGCTCAGTTGGGTGTTGGTATTTGGGCATTGGGGGTTTGAACCCATGGGTGGTTTGGGTTGCGCCTGGGCTACGCTGGCGTCGGTGTGGTTCAACCTGCTGGGCATGTTGCTATGGGTGAGCCGCAGCGCGGCGCACCGGCCCACCTATCCGTTTACCCATTTCGAATGGCCGCAGCGGCCCATGCAGGTGGCGCTGTTTCGGCTGGGCCTGCCGATTGGTCTGACATTTTTTGCCGAAACCAGTGCCTTTGCCTTGATCGCCCTGCTGGTAGCGCGCTTTGGTAGCGCGCAAGTGGCGGCGCACCAGATCGCGTTGAATTTTGCGTCGCTGCTTTTTATGGTGCCGATGAGCTTGAGCGTGGCGGTGCTGACCCGCGTGGGCCAGTCGCTGGGCGCGGGCGATGCCCAAGGCGCGCGCTACCGCGCTTGGGTAGGCTTGGGCACGGCCATGGTGTTTGCCACGGCTTCGGCTTTGTTCACAGGAATTTTTGGCGCAGAGATCGCGCAGTTTTATACCGAAGACGCGGCGGTGCTGGCAGTGGCCATTCCGCTTTTGTTTTTCGCGGCGGTGTTTCAGTTTTCCGACTCGGCGCAAGTGGTGCTCAGCGGTGCGATTCGCGGCTACAAGATCACCCGCGCGCCCATGCTGCTGCACCTGACGGCGTTTTGGCTGGTATCCCTGCCTTTGGGCTATGTGCTGGGTGTCGCGCCCGATTGGGCGCCTTGGCGCCCAGTGGTGGCTATGCAGGCCACCGGTTTTTGGATCGCGCTGGTGGTGGCTCTGATGGTGGCAGCGCTGGGCTTGCTGGTCATGCTCAAGGTGATTGCCGATCAGCGTTGTGCCGATGCTGCGAGCGGCGCAGACGGTGTTTTGGCAGCGGACACATCCGGGTCGGCGTCGAGCCCTCCACAAGTGCCATGACCAACACCTCGCCCATGCAAGACCCGCTGCCTTTTTACCTCTCCATTGCCGGCCCGACCGCTGCGGGTAAGACAGCGGCGGCCTTGGCGATTGCACGCGAATTCGATTGCGAAATCATTAGCGTCGATTCGGCCCTGGTCTATCAAGGCATGGATATAGGCACGGCCAAACCAAGGGCGCATGAACTGGCGGCCGTGCCGCACCACCTGATCAATATCCGCGACCCGCTGCAAGCCTACAACGCCGCCGAGTTTGCGCGCGACGCCGCCAGTCTGATTCGCGCCATCAGCGCGCGTGGCAAGCTGCCTTTGTTGGTGGGTGGCACCATGCTGTATTTCAAAGCCTTGTTCGAGCCTTTGGACGCCATGCCCGCAGCCGACGCGCAGATCCGCGCCGCGATTGAACAAGAGGCCCAGGCGCTGGGTTGGCCCGCCCTGCATGCCCAACTTGCGCAGGTAGACCCGACCACCGCCGCGCGCCTGGCCCCGGCAGACAGCCAACGCATTGGCCGCGCCCTGGAGGTATGGCGCAGCGCGGGCGTGCCGCTTTCGCAATTGCAATTGCGCAGCCAAGCCTCCGACCTGGTCAGCGCACCGGCTAAAGACCCAACCAATCCCAAGGCGCCGCTGATTTCGCTGGAACCGCAAGACCGCGCCTGGCTGCATGCACGCATCGCCGAGCGCTTTGACGCCATGCTGGCGCAAGGCCTGGTACAGGAAGTGCAAGGCCTGCGCGCCCGTGGCGATTTGCATGCCGCGTTGCCTGCCATGCGCTGCGTGGGCTACCGCCAGGTGTGGGAGGTGCTGGACGGCCTATCGCCCGCCGCCCAACTACGCGATAAAAGCATTTTTGCCACGCGCCAACTGGCCAAGCGCCAGATTACCTGGCTGCGCGCTATGCCGCAGCGCCATGTGATTGCTTGCGACCACGCCGATGCGCTGGCCACCACCCTGCGCACGGCCCGGCGCTTGGTGCGAGCGGCTACCGTATGAGCCACCAGCGTGCAGCAATTGGGCCGGGCATGCCGCAAGGCCTGCGCTCTGCGGATGGGCGTGCGGCGCTTGCAGTGGCTTTCGCGGCTTTGGCATTTACCTGCTCCCGCAGGTGTATGCGCTGCTGATGTGCGCGCCGCAACCCCAGCTACATTGTCTTTACAACGAACTGCTTTATGACCCTGCACATTGAATCGCTCTGCAAAAGCTACGGCGACAAACCGGTGTTTCGTGATGTGTCGCTTACCGTAGGCGCGGGCGAATTTGTCGCCATCATGGGCGATTCGGGCGTGGGCAAATCCACCTTGCTCAATTGCATGGCCGGATTGGACACTTGGGACAGTGGCCGCGTACTGCTACAAGGCCAAGACCTGGGCGAACTCAGCGACACCGCGCTGGCGGCCGTGCGGCGCCAGCACATTGGCTTTGTATTCCAGGCCTTTCATGTGCTGCCACACTTGGACGTGGCGCAAAACGTAGGCCTACCCTTGCTGCTGCTAGGCACGCCCGACCCACAGCGCGTACAAGCCATGCTGGATGCCGTGGGCCTGGGCGAGATGGGTGCGCGTCTGCCGCAAACCCTGAGCGGCGGGCAACTGCAACGCGTCGCGATTGCCCGCGCCCTGGTACACCGCCCGGCCTTGCTCTTGGCCGATGAGCCTACCGGCAACCTGGACCCGGACACCGCCACCTTGGTCATGGACGCCCTGATCGCCCAAACCCGGCAACACGGTGCTGCCTTGGTTTTGGTAACGCATTCGCAGGCTGCGACGGCCGGAGCGGATAAGGTAGTGCGCTTGAGCGGGCATAGCGCGCAGGCACTCAATAACGCTTGCTAAATGTCAGCGGCGTTGCGCTGGCCGCACAAGACTTACGCATTTTGCGCGGCCACCTAAATCAAGCCCTGCTTGGCGACCGGGGCTTTACTGCCGCCCCGATGCCAAGCATGCCGTCTGGTGCAAGCTTTCCTTTGACTTGATCACAGAACTGGTATCCGTTGCCAATCTAAATTCATTGGACCAAGGAAATACGGCGGTCGATCTAGTCATATCTATTACTACAAAGCCTCTGAAATCGTCGGAACAACGGGTAGCGTAAAAATTCAAGGGTTGCGGAGGTAAGGGTCGCCCGTTTGCGTCCCTGAACGCAGCTACCTGGTCTTGCGCCATTTGGTTGGTACTGATACCCCAAAATTTAAAAAAAGGCCTTTGGTCATAACCGGTAATCAGGCTCAGCGCCACTAGCAGATAGTCGTGATGAAAGTAAACGCCTCTGTCGGGACTTTTTTCAGAGTGGCTGGTTGAAGGCTTTTGATCGTAGTTACTAAAGCCCAATTTAGTTTTGTCGGCTGACCAATTAGAAGAGGCGTTTATCTGCCGCAGATGCAGGTGCATCAGGGCATAAATACTCCATCCCGCCTCAATCGCATCCGTCTCTGTCATATTTGAATTTTGATTGCGTAAGATATTGGCATATAACAATGGCCATTGCGTATAAAAGTTGAGAAATGCGCCTTCAGGCATCTTGTCAAGGTTCCAAGCAGCGTCCTCAGCAGCCCAA
Source organism: Comamonadaceae bacterium (assembly GCA_947447615.1). Classification (GTDB taxonomy): domain Bacteria; phylum Pseudomonadota; class Gammaproteobacteria; order Burkholderiales; family Burkholderiaceae_C; genus Allorhodoferax. The sequence continues at coordinate 3,616 of CANFJQ010000136.1, read as the reverse complement.
AATTGACTCATACCCGTTGGTGGCGCGTGATAGGCATTTTTCAGCGCCTCAAAAATAAGCTGCTGTTCACTCAAATCGTTGTAATAACCGACGGCATCTCGCTTGAGGTCTAAGAGCATGCGCCATTTCTTATGCAGTGGGTAAATATTATTGACTACCTCTGAAGTCTTCCAGTCATACACCTTGAACCTGACCAAGAGATGCCCTAGCTCATGGCTTTCGCCCCACCCACGAGGGTTTAAGCTTTCACTCGAAGTGATGGGGATCGTTGAGCACATTCCGCCACATGCGGCTGCGTAATCTATATGGAAATGTTGGATAGGGCGTTTTTTATGAATCGTGGCACTGGTGCAGTCCCAGCCAAGCCTTGCACAAACCGAAAGAACATGGCTACTAAGCTCAAGGCCTGCCGGCGGTATTCCATACAACTGAAAAGCATCTTGAGTGATGTATTTTCTGGCCTCGGCAGTATATTTTTCCAGATCGATACTGTTGGTAGCGCTGTTGAAATAAGGTTTGGACGGGTTCGGGTACACCGTTGATATCGGCTTGGTTTTATCGGGTAACAATCCAGCAGTGAATTTGCTTATCAGAGAATGTATTTCTGTATCTGGCGTTTTGATCTCGAACCATCCCAACTTACTGTTTTGAATTTCCCTTAAAAACGCATTAGCGTCCGCAGACCCTTGCGTGGTGTCATAAAAAGGATGTTTGGCTGTGCCTTGGATTTGAACTGCAACTGCTGGATCAGCTGCTCCAGAAAAACTAAGCTGCAACATGCCACCATAGGGCGATACGATGGTGACGGGGTCTGTAGATATCCTAAAACTCGCACTCTGTGGTTGGCGTGGTCTGCGGTATCCAGAACTTAGATCCGGTCTGCCGGCGTTATCAAACGCGCTCGCAAAAAGTTTGGTACTTGTATCTGTGGCCGTATTGACATACAACTTAAAAATGCCAGCGCTTGGCGCTTTGGAAAATTTGAACGTTATCGCCTGGCCAGGCAAGGCAAAGCGGCCGATAGCAGTGTTTCCTTCTGTCCCGTTCAAAGTAACCCGAACGTCTTCTGGCGTGGCACTGCCCACGATGCTATTGGCTTGCGGCGGCAGCAGGTTGCCCAGATCGGGCTGGCCCGCGCCTGCCGGACGGAAATAGGACATGATGGAATCAGCGACGTATGCACGCTGAAAGTTCGCAGCTTCCGCTTTCGATAAGGGGTACTTAATGGATAACCGGTAGGCGTCTGCCCAAAGCGCGAGCAAGGGAAACGTAGTCAAAGTTTGTGGCGCATTAAAAATATTCATCGACTTTTTATTAAATATATCGAAATCTGCTTTCAATAATTTAGTCGGAGTTTCTATATCATCCACAAAACCTTGCGGCTTAGGACAATCATCTTTGTCGGGACAAGGCGCCCATGTATAAGGGTCGTGCGGCGTATCGCCATTTAATCTTTTTAGCAATTCCTCAACTTTATTCAGACGCGCCTTGATACTTGCTAAAGTGACTCCCGATGCTACAGAATCTTGAGGGGAATAATTGCTTAGATTTACGTCCATTCCATTGTCGGTGGTTCCAAATTTAAATCCAAGGGCTTTGAGACGATCAAAGTCTTCGTCAAATTGTTTGCCAGCCCAGTCATTTGTAGCGCCACCGCTAGGGTGCGCACTCAAATACAGAATAGGAATTTTGGCGGCCATAATTTCTTGAATTCTTTGCAATTGGGTTGGCAACAATGGTTTGACCGTGGCGGACTGGTCGGATGCCCCCAGCACTACCAATTGCGCCTTCGCGGCACAGTCCTTTACCGCAGCACTTAGCGGGTCGCAGTCCAGATTGGTATAGGGAATTCCCAGCGCCGTCAATCCAGCAGCGGCCCGCGGTTTTTTAAGTTGAGTAACCGAAGGGGTCGTGAAAGTCGTCGATGTTGTCGGCAAGCTACCCCATGCAATATTGAGATTAGCGGGAACTTGGTTTGACCAATTTATCAACGCGTCGCCTTTAACCAGCCAGGCCAAAACGCGTTTGATAACCGGGGCATGCGCCGGTTGACGCGGCCGCGCAGTTCCTTGGATGTTATTGTCCAAGTCAAAACCCGAAAGAATGTCATAGCCATACCCGACAACGCGATTGTCCCCAACAGTACTAAGGGATGCAATCACATTGCCCTGGTCGCCCAACACAATTGGGAAAACCTTGTCATAGTTGCTTACTCCTGGCTGTACCCATAAACTCTCTTGGACCATTGCAAATTCGGTACTGTCATTTTGATAGAAATCATCTAGGAATTTATTTGTCGTTTGGACTTTCAGCTTGTAGCTTTGGTAAGCCCTATCCATAAGAGGCGCTGCGTCTTCCGCTTTCAAAATTCTGCTATCGCCCGCCTTCATGGCAAGCTTGATGCGGTTAGCCGATGTATTGGCTAAACAGGCGCTGGTGTCATCGACGATGATTTTTCCGTTGTTGGCGCTGCAACTGGCTGTTTCGGTTTGAAAAGTGTGTGTTCCTAGTTGCCCACCTGCACAGGCTTCGGTCTTGGGCGCTGAGGGCATTGAGTCACACCCTAAGCCATTGAGATTGAGTTGGTCTCCGCCACCTCCACCGCCGCAGGCCAGCAAAAGGCCGAGAAGGAAAAATGCTGGCGGCCATCGCCCAGCGCGAAACGTGAAAATTAGCGATTTATTGGATTTCGGCATACGACCCCTGACGATATTTATTTAAGTAATTATTTCATATTTGCTAATTTATTAAACGCAATAATTCCCAAATCGTTAGATTCGCAGCTCGAAATTTGTTTATTTCATGCAAATCGATATCAGGACTTTCCCTAGGTCCCGATACGCAGAGGATGCGCAGTCAGCGCTTGCGCAAATTGCTATGCCAAGGTCTCGGCGCTGAGCCCCGGCGACGAGGCGAATGCAGTCCGAAAAAAAAGGCGCTACACCGCCCCGAGGTGCGGCACCAGACCCGCCGTAGGCTGGCCGTTTTTCAGGGCCGCCGTAAAGGCCAGCATGCGGTCTATAGGCAGGCGGGCACGCAGGCCCATGGCGCTGTCCACATGCACTTCGCCCGCACCGGTTTCCAGCGCACGGGCCACGTCGGCCAAGCCGTTCATCGCCATCCAAGGGCAGTGCGCGCAGCTTTTGCAGGTAGCGCTGTTACCGGCGGTGGGGGCTTCGATAAAAGTCTTGCCGGGGTTGAGCGTGCGCAACTTGTGCAACATGCCTTTGTCGGTGGCCACGATAAAGGTGTCGGTATCCATGGTCTGCGCGGCCTTCAAGATTGCCGAGGTCGAGCCCACGGCATGCGCCAGCGCCACCACGTCCGCAGGCGATTCGGGGTGTACCAGCACACCGGCCTGGGGGTACTCGGCCATAAGAGCCTGCAATTCAAAAGCCTTGAACTCGTCATGCACGATGCACGCGCCCTGCCAGAACACCATGTCCGCGCCAGTTTCGCGCTGTATGTAGCCGCCCAAATGTTTGTCCGGCGCCCACAGTATTTTTTGCCCGGCATCTTTAAGGGCGCGCACGATATCTAGTGCGCAGCTAGAAGTGACCACCCAGTCAGCCCGCGCTTTGACTGCGGCGCTGGTATTTGCGTAGACCACCACCGT
>CANFJQ010000135.1 GCA_947447615.1 Comamonadaceae bacterium | reverse complement strand
TGTCGATTGGCGGTGACCATTTGGTATCGCTGCCGGTCATGCGCGCGATTGTTAAACAAACCGGCCCGCTGGGCATGGTGCACTTTGACGCGCACACCGACACATGGGACGGCTACTTCGGCGGCTTTAAATACACGCACGGCACGCCGTTTCGACGCGCTGTGGAAGAAGGTCTGCTCGACCCCAAACGCACGGTGCAAATCGGCATCCGTGGCGCGCTCTATAGCGATGCCGAGGACACCTGGGGCCAAGAGCAAGGTATCCGCGTCATCGACATCGACGAGTTCAATGCCCTGGGCGTAGAAGCCACCATCGCCGAAGCCCGCCGCGTGGTGGGCACAGGCGCCACCTACGTCAGCTTTGACGTGGACGCGCTTGACCCGGTCTATGCGCCTGGCACCGGCACCCCCGAAATCGGCGGCATGACCACCCTGGAAGCGCAGCATCTGGTACGCGGCCTGCGCGGACTGAATTTGGTCGGCGGTGATGTGGTGGAAGTGTCACCACCGTTTGACCCCAGCGGCAACACCGCGCTGGTGGGCGCGACCATGCTATTTGAGATTTTGTGTGTGCTGGCGCAGAGTGTGCGGGAGCGCAAAGCTTGACGCGCTAAGCCCACAAGGCTACATTGAAACGCCACTGCGCACGTTAACAGTGGCGTTTCTTTTTTTAGACTATGCAAAGACAACACATCAGCTCCGGCTCGCGCTTTGAAACCGAGATCAGCTATTCCCGCGCGGTGGTGGCAGGCGACTGGGTTTTCGTATCCGGCACTACCGGTTTTGACTACGCCAGCATGACGATATCGGACGATGTGGCCGAACAGGCGGGGCAATGCTTCAAGAACATCGCCGCGGCCTTGGCGCAGGCCGGCGCCACTTTGGATGAGGTGGTACGTGTCAATTACATCTTGCCCCATGCCGCCGACTTTGAAGCCTGCTGGCCGGTTCTTCGCCAGTGTCTTGGCCATGCGCGCCCGGCGGCAACCATGGTGAGCGCGGGCCTGATTGACCCGCGCATGAAAATTGAGATTGAGGTGACCGTGCTAAAGGGAAGCAACTAGCCGGAACTTGCATCGGGCTACTATTTATTCGGCCCTAAAAGTCACGATCACAGGGCGCATCGATAGTGCGACAAACAGGCGGCCGAGCCGGTAATTCTGGCGCTCACTATTTGACCTCGGCAATCGCTTTCTTCAGGTCGCGGTATTCATCGCAAGAAAAAGGGCAGATCTTGTCCAAACTGGCTAAATGTTCTTTGGCCTTATCCAACTGGCCCATCTGAACGTATGCAATACCAATGTACTCGTGTGCACCGCGATGCTTAGGGTCTAAAGTTAGCGCTTGTTTATAGGCAACAAGCGATTCATCGTATTTTTTTAGATTGCGCAGGCTGTAGCCTAATAGGTTAAAGCCATCGGCGCTACGCGGATTGGCGACCGTGTAGGGCTCCAGTACGGCTTGGGCTGCGGCCCAGTCTTTGCGCGAAATAGCAGATTTGGCTTTTTCGAGTTCGGTATCCCGCGGTGCAGGTGGGCTGGTGTCTGCGGCAAAGGCGAGTGTGCTGGCAAACAGGCAGGCGGCAAGCATAAAGCGAAAGAAGGACATAGTGGTAATTCCTGAGGTTAGAGTGGGTACGCCAAATAACTGTATCGGGTTTAACAGTCGGGCGCCCTGCGTGGCCTGATGGGCCTGCGCTTGGCATAGGAATCTCCAGCGCCCACCAGCGCCTGGCTGGAATTAGGGGGGCGGGCTCACCGCCTTGCTGTACGAAAAATACACCTCGTCGCGCACCCAGCCTAAAGCTTCATACGCCGCTTGGGCAGGCAAATTGGTTTTGGCGGTCGTCAAATCCAGGCGGCACATGCCGTGCGCGCGGGCGCTATCTTCGGCGGCTAACAACAGCAGGTTGCCAATGCCTGCGCCTCTGGCTGCCGGGGCCACATAGAGGTCATACAAAGCATAAATCGGCTTGGCTTCTAGCGAGCAAAACGTGGGGTAGAGCTGGCAAAAACCAAGCGCTTCTCCATTTGCGTCTTGCGCCAGCAAAATAACCGACTCTGCTTTTTCGACGCGTTCTGTGATGTAGCGGCTAGCCAGCGCGAGGTCCGACGGGTATTGATAGAACTGCCGGTAGGCGTCAAACAAATGCGCAATCGCTGCCACATCGGCCTTGTTGGCAACAGAAATTTTTACGGAATGCATGGGTCTCTTTCGATGCGCATAAGCCCACTCTTTTTAAGTTTGGCCTGCTAACAAACGAATCCCTTAGGGGCTAGGGATACGCGAATATTCCAACACCTGGCCTTGCGCATCAAAACGCACCAACACCATATCACCAGAGCCTATGTTCTCGCCAACATATTCCAAGATATTGACATGGTGCGTTACCAATATCAATGGCCGGCGATTGGCTTGTGACGCCATGTTCGCCAACATACGCTGCATCGCTTGATTCTGCGTTGCGGCGCGCTCCGGCGTATCGAAAAAAGAGGCCAGGCTGGGCTCAATGGTGACGGGGCCATAAGCCAGTAGCTCTGCGGTTTGCTGGCAGCGGCACCATACGCTGCTCAGCACTGTGGCATGGTGGATACCTTGCTGACGCAGCCATTGCCCCGCGCGCACGGCCTGGCGTTTGCCCTGTTCGTCAAGGTTGCGCTGGCTCTCGCAGCGGGCCAAGGAGTACCCTGGCGGATCGCCCACACCAGGCGCGAGGGCGTGGCGCATCAGCAACACATAGTCTGCAGAAAGCAGCCTGTCCGCGAGGGTGCTTGCGGATGCACTTGCATGCACCAAAGTGAGTAGCGCAGCAAGCAACCAAAGAGTGAAGCGCATAGTCAAAACCTCGTAAAAGCATTGGGGCGCACAACAGCTAGGTGCGCACGTAGAAAAATCATTCTTTCAATGGCCATGCACCAGCGCCACCAGGCGTTTATGCCACCCGCAACACCACGCGTTTGGGCGCACCACGCGCAATCGCCAGTTCATCCACCGCCGCGCCCAGGGCTTTAATTCCGGGGGCGATTTGCTCGGCGGCGATAGACGACAGGCGTAAGCGGAAATACGGGCAGGGATAGGGCGGGTGCATAAAGAACACATCGCCCGCCTCAATCAGCACGCCGTGCTTGCGCGCAATCAACGCTAGTTCGGACGAATCCACCCAGGCCGGGGCGCGCACCCATACCGATGCGCCGCCCGATGGCAGCGTGAATTGAAAATCCGGCAAATACTGTTGCAGCGCGCGCGCCACCAGGGCCATGCGCTCTTGCATGGCCTGGTTGACGCGGCGGGCGTGGGCGTCATGGTGGCCCAGGGATAAAAACAGCGCAAAGGTGTGCTGCAAAAAGGCGCTGGGGTGGCGCACCATGGCGTGGCGCAGGCCGCGCAGCTCGGCAATCAAAGCACGGGGCGCCACGATATAGCCCAAGCGCAATGAGGGCGAGAGGCTTTTGGATACCGAGCCCACATAAATCACGCGCCCCACTTTGTCCAAACTTTTGAGCGCGGGCATGGGCTCGCCTTCGTACAAATTTTCGGCTTCGTAATCGTCTTCAATCACCACAAAATCTTTGTCCTGCGCTTTTTGCAACAGCAGGCGACGCCGCTCCATGCTCAGCGTGGCAGTGGTCGGGCTTTGGTGCGAGGGCGTGACAAACACATAGTCCAAGGGTGGCAAGCGGTCTACCTTCAAGCCTTGCGCATCGACCGCCAGCGGAAGGCATTGCGGATGCCGCGGCGCAAAGCTATTGCGTGCATGCGGGTGGCCGGGCTCTTCCAAACCCACGCGCTGGTTTTCATCAAACAAGGCTTCAGCTAGCAGGTAGTAGGCATGCTGCGCACCCACCGTAATCAGGATTTCTTCGGGCAGCGCAAACACGCCGCGCTTGGGCAGTAGCCGCAAGCGAATTTGCTCGACCAGCTCGGGCACGTCGCTCAGCTCAAAGTCAGGCGTCCAGTGCGGTAGGTGCGCACGCGCCAGGCTGTGCACGCAGCATTCGCGAAACGCCTCAGATGGAAACAGCTGCGGGTCGTAAGTGCCGTAGACAAACGGATAGGCATAGCGGCGCCATTGGTCGGGCTTGGCCAAGGTGCGCTGGTCGGACAAAGAGCGCAACACGCGGCGGCTCCAGTCGGGCTGTGCGGCCCCGGCTTGTGCTTCGGATTTGGTATCTGGCTCATTGCCGCGCCCGGTACCCAATGCCAGCGGTTTGCTGGCGGCAGCCTGCGCGTTGTCGGTCACAAAGACGCCGCTGCGCGGGCGCGATTCGATAAAGCCATCGTCCATCAAATGCGCATAGGCGGCGGTCACGGTGTTACGGCTCAGGCCCAGCACCTGGGCCAGTTCGCGCGATGAAGGCAACAAAGCACCAGCGGGCAAACGGCCATCCAAAATCGCCTGCACCACCGACAAGCGCAAGCGCTGCTGAAGTGGCAGGGCTGGTTTATCGGGCAGCGCAAACAGGCTTTCCCATTGGGCGTCTTTGGTGCGTTGGCGCTGGGTCATAGTGCCAGGCAGTATAAAGAAGGGGCCAGTGGGAGCCAGATCGCTCAGGGCTTGTCCGGCTTTGGCTTGGCGCATTGCCCAGCGGTAGCCCAGTGGCGATTCACAAATAATTAGCCGTTCTCCAGTTAATCGCTAGAATTATTGGATGGCGATTCAAGGTTTTTCATGCGCTGACACACAGGCATTTTTCGAAACCGGCAAGTGTGCTCGCTTTGCCAATATCAAGCGCGTCGCGGAGCGCAAGCTGGTGCAGCTCGATGCGGCGCCCTCATTGAACTTCATGAAGACGCCGCCTGGAAACGACCTTAAAGCCTATGGCGGCGCCTGGCATGTTCGTATCAACGGACAGTGGCGGCTGACCTTCAAATGGGGAGCTAGCGGCCCATTTGATGTTCGGATCGAGGATCCACATTAGGCTTTATTTAAATGGAGAGTAGAGGAGTACATAGTGTTTAAAAATGGTATGCGTCCCGTCCACCCCGGAGAAGTTCTGCTGGAGGACTACATCAAACCGCTGGGCATCAGTGTGCGCGCCCTGTCCTTGGCCTTGCACGTGCCCTACTCCCGATTGCGCGAAATTGTGGACGGCAACCGGGGCGTGTCCGCAGACACAGCCCTGCGCTTGGAGCGCTACTTTGGCAGCGAGGCGCAAGGGTGGCTCAATCTGCAAGCTGCTTATGACCTCCGGGTAGCTGAAAAATTGAGCGCCAAAATCATTTCCAAGGACATCACACCGCTTGCGATAGCTGCCTAAGGGTTTTCGCCTGAAGCGCGGTCCGTTCCAGCGCCTGGCTGGCTTGCCCGATAAGTGCATCTGGCTCTAGCGCCAGGCGGGCAGGAACCCTATCCTTAGCTCAAACTTGTGCCAACCGAATCTCTGGAGAACGTCTGTGAGCCACCCGCCTGTTACCACCGCCACCTTGGAAGCCTTTAGCGAAGCCTGGAACCGCCATGACCTCGATGGCCTGATGAGCTTCATGAGCGAAGACTGCGTGTTCATGACTGCCGGTGGCCCCGATGCCTGCGGCGCCCGCCATGTGGGCCATGAGGCGGTACGCAAGGCCTTTGCGCTGGGCTGGGCGACGCTGCCGGACGCACAGTGGCGCAATGGCGTGCATTTTGTGCATGGCGACTTTGGTGTGTCGCAATGGACGTACACCGGCACCGCTGCCGACGGCAGCCGCGTCGAGACCGATGGCGTCGACGTCTTCACTTTCAAAAACGGCAAGATCGCCGTGAAAAACGTATTTCGCAAAGCCCGCCCCAATTTGCCCCCCGTCGCCTGACCCACCGAGCACCCCGCCATGAGCACCGCGCAGCATTTCCAGGGCCAAACTGCCCTGCCTCCCAGCCGTCCCACCGATACGCGTTACGACCCGCAGTACGACCCGCTGGTCATGCCCACGCCGGGCGCCGGGCGTGACTACGCACCCACCTACTGGGTGGCCAGCGCCGGTGAGCCGCCGCCGGACGATGGCCCGGTGCTGCGCGATATGGATGTGGATGTGGTGGTCATCGGTGGCGGCTCTACCGGCATGTCCACCGCGCTGTATTTGGCGCAAGACCATGGCATTGGCGCGGTGGTGCTGGAAGCCAACCAAACCGCTTGGGGCTGCTCCAGCCGCAGCGGCGGCCAAGGCCAAAACGCCAGCGGGCGCCTCACGCGCTCGCAATGGATTGAGCGCTGGGGCCTGGATACGGCCAAAAAGCTGGACACCGAAATCCGCACCGGCTTTGAGAACTTTCGGGCGCTCACGCAAGAGATTGATTGCAATGCCTTTGACGGCGGGCATTTGTATGTGGCGCACCGCGCATCCAAAGTGGCGTATTTGCAAGAGCAAACCCGCGTGCGCCGCGACATCTTTGGCTATGGCACACGCATGATGAGCGCCGAAGAATTGCGCGAAAACTATTGCGACGAGCGTGACGCACACGCCGCCATGTGGGAACCCGAAGGCGTGGGCGTACACCCCCTGAAATTTACCTTTGGTCTGATGCAAAAAGCCCGCGCCTTGGGCGCCAAAGTCCATACCGCCAGCCCAGTGCAAGGCTGGCAAACCATCAACGGCGTGCACCATTTGCAAACCCCCGGCGGCGTGGTGCGCGCCAAGCGCGTGGTGGTTTGTACCGGTGGCTACACCGGCCAACGCATGACGCCGATTCTGAAAAACAAGTTGCTGCCCATTCTGTCCAACTCGGTGGTCACACGGCCGTTGACGGATGCCGAACTCAATGCCACGAATTTCAAGTCGCAAACCTTTTTGACCGACACCCGCACCCTGCGTTTTTACTACCGCCTGTTGCCCGACAACCGGCTGCAACTAGGAAGCCGCAGCGCCATCAGCGGCGCCGATGCTGAGCGCCCGGTGCACCTAAAACTGCTAACCGATGCCATCGCGCGCAAGTTTCCACCCCTGGCCGGTATCCAAATCGACTATTCCTGGTGGGGCTGGGTAGACGTGAGCCATGACATGATGCCGCGCCTGACGCGCCCGGACCCAACGCAAACCGTGTGGCATGCGCTGGGCTATGGCGGCAACGGCGTGTCGTTTTCCACCTGGGCGGGCAAGCGCATTGCGCAGCGCGTGGCGGGCAAAGACCAAGGGCAGGCGGTGTTCCAACTTCCCATATACAGTTCGCCCCTGGAATATCCGAATTTCTTCAAGCTGTTCCGCTCCGAAGCCCTTGCGCCGTTTCGGCGTTTGGGGCAGCACTTTCTGTACAAGTGGTACTGGATGCAAGACGAGCTTTAAATTATGGG
>CANFJQ010000134.1 GCA_947447615.1 Comamonadaceae bacterium | reverse complement strand
CCAGCACTGCCGCAGGCAAAGCGCCCAGCGCGGCGCTGGCCGCCGTCATCGGCAGTGACGCGGTGTCGCGGCCCGAAGTGGTCAAGAAACTGTGGGACTACATCAAAGCCCAGGGCCTACAAGACCCCAAGGACAAGCGCACCATCCTGGCCGATACCAAGCTGCAAGCCGTTTTCGGCAAACCCAGCATCAATATGTTTGAACTGGCGGGCATTGTTGGCAAGCACCTGGGCTGAAAGCCGCCCGTCAAGCAACACTGCTAAGCTCTAAGCCAAGCAGCAGGTTGGAAACCCGCAGCAGCGGCCCCCCAATGGCCAGCGCTGCGGCGCTTGCGAAGCCACAATGAACTTCTCCGAAATCGACGACGACTCCGAACACAGCACGCACACACCAGCGCAACGCGCGGCTGCGGCTGCGCGCAGCACGTGGGTGAGCGTGGTGGTCAATGTCGTGCTGTCCAGTGTTCAGATCGTGGTCGGTATCGCTGCCAAGTCGCAAGGTTTGGTGGCGGACGGCATCCATTCGCTATCGGATTTGGTGGCCGACTTTGTCGTACTCATCGCTGGTCGCCACAGCCAAAAAGACGCTGACGAAGACCATCCCTATGGCCACCAGCGTTTTGAAAACGCGGCCTCCCTGGCACTCGGCCTCTTGCTGCTGGGCGTGGGCGTGGGCATGGTCTGGTCGGCGGTGGGCAAATTGCAAACGCCTGAATCGATACCTACGGCCCATGTGGCGGCCTTGTGGGTAGCGCTGGCGGCCCTGGTGTCCAAAGAACTATTGTTTCGCTACATGCTGCGCGTGGCCAAGCGCGTCAAGTCCGGCATGCTGGTGGCCAATGCCTGGCATGCGCGCTCGGACGCGGCCTCCAGCCTGGTGGTGGCGCTGGGCCTGATCGGTAACCTGATGGGCTACCCGCTGCTCGATCCGATTGCCGCGCTGATCGTGGGCCTGATGGTCGCGAAAATGGGCTGGGGCTTTGGCTGGGACGCGTTGCACGACCTGATGGACCGCGCGGTGGACGAAAGTGAAGTGGAAGCCATCCGCCAGACCTTAATGAACACGCCCGGTGTGGCCGGTGTGCATGACGTGCGCACCCGCAAGATGGGCGATATGGTGGTAGCCGACGCGCATATCGAGGTCGATGCCATGCTTACCGTCGAAGAAGGCCACAACATTGCCGTAGCCGCCCGCCAGGCGGTGATGCAGCGCCACCGCGTGCTCAACCTGATGACCCATGTGGATCCCGCGCACCGCCACGACGGTGACCACGAGGCCACGCCACCCCCTTAGCTTTAAAACACAAGGACCAGCCACCGATGCATCGCACAATTTTTGATACACCGGTGGTTAACACCGTATTACGTGTCATTTCGATAAGTTTTTTGAAAGCCACGGGCTGGAAATTGGTGGGTGAGCTTCCGCCCGAGGGACGCAAAAGCGTGTTGATCGCCGCGCCCCACACCAGCAACTGGGATTTGCCTTATATGTTGATGGTGGGCTTCGCGATGGGCCTGAATATTTACTGGATGGGCAAGGTGCAAATTTTCCGCTTCCCCTTTGGCGGGCTGATGCGCTGGCTGGGCGGCATTCCAGTTCAAAGGGAAAACGCGAACAACCTGGTCGCGGCTTCGGCAGAGGCCCTGAAATCGGCGAGCGGGCCGGTGCAACTGGTGGTGCCGCCCGAGGGCACGCGCAGCAAAGTACGTTATTGGAAAACTGGCTTTTATTACATCGCCATGGGGGCGCAAGTGCCTATCGTGATGTCGTTTTTAGACTACGGCAACAAGGTCAGCGGCCTGGGCCCGATGTTTGAGCCCACCGGCGACATCGAGGCCGATATGGTTCGTATCAAAGCTTTTTACGCGCCCTTTAAGGGCAAGAACCCGGACCAGTTTTAGTACGGCGCGCTTTGCTGGACTGCGCAGAAAATCCGCCGCACCCGCCAGGCTGCGAACTGCCAGCCATTGCTTTTTGCGCGCTTAATGCGACGCGTTGTGCGTGGTGTTCAAAATTCTGTCGGTATAGGCAATCGCCAACGCGCTGAGCAAAAAGGTCACATGAATAATGGTTTGCCACATCAGCACTTTGGTGTCGTAGTTGGCGGCATTGATAAAGGTCTTGAGCAAGTGGATAGAGCTGATGCCAATAATGGCTGTACCCAGTTTGACTTTGAGCACCGAGGCGTTCACATGGTCTAACCATTCGGGCTGGTCCGGGTGGCCCTCCAGATGCATGCGGCTAACAAAGGTTTCGTAGCCGCCCACGATCACCATGATGAGCAGGTTAGAGATCATCACCACGTCAATCAGCGCCAGCACCACCAGCATGATCAGCGTTTCATTGAGCGCGGTCAGCGGCGCGGCGGACTGGTAGCCCATGCTGGTAACCAGCGCCTGCAAGGCTGCTTGGTTGCCAAAAGCGGCCTCCAGCAGGTGCGACAACTCCACCCAAAAATGGTACACATACACGCCCTGTGCGGCGATCAGGCCCAGGTAGAGCGGCAGTTGCAGCCAACGGCTGGCAAAAATGAGGCCGGGTAATGGCTTGAGCTTACGTATTGGTTTAGCGCTGTCTTGCTTCATTTTTTACTCCCAGAAACGCATACGATTATCCACATGGATCATGTCAATGCAGCGTCCAGTCGCACTGTAAAACACGCCCCCGGTGGCGTGTGTCCAGGGCGGCTGTCGCTCAAGGTGACGCTGGCCCGGTGTTGCTTGGCGATCTCTAGCACGATGGGCAGACCCAGGCCCGATCCATCGGCTTCATTGCCCAGCGCGCGGTAAAAGGGCTGGAACACCAAGTCGCGCTCGGCAGGCGCAATGCCGGGGCCGCTGTCTTCCACTTGCAGCGTCAGCGTCTTGGCCAATACATCGGCCAACAAGCGCACGGTAATCACCGCCTGGGCACCCGGCGCAGGATGGCTGTAGTTAATGGCGTTGTCCACCAAGTTGCGCACCATTTCTTGCAAGAGCGTGGCATTGCCGTTGACCTTCACGCCCACGCTACCGGGCTGTGCGCCTTCGTAGCCGATGTCGATCTGGTTTTCCACCGCACGCGGCGCACAGTCACGCACCACGTCCATGGTCAAACGCGCCATGTCGCAGGGCTGGTGCGCCAGCACCGCCGCGCTGCTTTCAGCCCGCGCCAAGGCCAGCAATTGGTTTACCGTATGCGTAGCGCGTATGCTGGAGCGGCCAATTTGGCGCAGCGATAGTTTGAGTTCCTGGGCGCTGGCGTCTTGGCGTTGCGCCAAATCGGCTTGCATGCGCAAGCCTGCTAGCGGGGTTTTAAGCTGGTGCGCCGCGTCAGCCAGAAAGCGTTTTTGCGTGGCAATCGAGTCTTTCAAGCGCAAGAGCAAGTCGTTCACCGAGGCCACCAGCGGCACCACTTCCATGGGCACGGCTTGCGCGTCCAAGGGACTCAGGTCATCGGGTTTGCGCGCGCGAATGGTTTCTTCCAAACGATTGAGCGGTTTGATGGCTTGCGCCAGCGCCAACCACACCAAAAGCACCGCCACCGGCAAGACCACAAATTGCGGCAGCATCACGCCTTTGACGATTTCGGTGGCCAGCACCGCGCGCTTGTCCATGGTTTCGGCCACCTGCACCAGTGCCAACGGATTGCCCGGCATATCCAGGCGCACCCACATCGAGGCCACTTTCAAGTCCACACCGCCCAGGGTCAGGTCGCGCAGTCGTACTTCGCCTACCGGGTTGTGCTCGTCCTGCAAAGGTGCGGGCAAGGCGGCGTCGCCACTGAGTACCTGCCCCTGGGGGCCCAGCACTTGGTAATACACGGTGTCGCTGTCTTCGGCGCGCAACAACTCGCGCGCGGGTTGGGGCAGCGAAAAATGCACCTGGTCGTGCTGCACCGTAACGTATTGGGCGAGCACACCCGCGTTGTATTCCAGCGCCCGGTCAAACGGTTTACCCGCAATGCCCTGCGCCACCAGCCAGGTCAGCACCAAGCTGATCGGCCACAGCAACAGGATGGGCGTGAGCATCCAGTCCAGAATTTCGCCGAACAGCGAGCGCTGTTCGCTTTGGAAGACTTTCAATTCGGGATTTTTTCCAGGCAATAGCCCAAGCCGCGCACGGTGGCGATGCGAATCGGGCCTTTTTCAATTTTCTTGCGCAAGCGGTGGATGTACACCTCGATGGCGTTATTACTCACCTCTTCGCCCCATTCGCACAAACGCTCCACCAGCTGGTCTTTGCTGACCAAGCGACCGGTCCGCTGGAGCAGCACTTCCAAGAGGCCTAGCTCGCGCGCCGACAGCTCCACCATCTTGCCGTCGATGGTGGCCACGCGCCCCGATTGGTCATACACCAGCGGCCCATGCTTAATATTGCTGCTGGCCGCGCCCATGCCCCGGCGCACCAGGGCGCGCGCGCGCGCTTCCAGCTCTTGCAGGCTAAAGGGTTTGGCCATGTAGTCATCAGCGCCGTAATCCAGGCCTTTGACGCGCTCTTCCACGCTGTCAGCTGCCGTCAAAATTAACACGGGCAAGGAGGAGCCGCGCGCCCGTAAGCGCTTGAGCACTTCCAGGCCGTGCATCTTGGGCAGGCCTAGGTCCAAAATCAGCAAATCAAACTCGGAGTTGGTCATTAGCGCCGCGTCGGCTTCGCTGCCACTGGCCACATGGTCCACCGCAGCGCCTGCGCTGCGCAAGGCGCGCAGCAAGCCGTCGGCAAGTACCTGATCATCTTCGGCGATCAATATACGCATGCTTGTCTCCTTGCGCTGTGCGCGCTATGTGTGGTCAGTGCGTTGGCCAAGCCATTCTAGGCGGCAGCGCCGTAGGCCTCCAGCCCCAGCGCCACCACCGTGGCAATGTCGTCGCCCACGGCGGCGCGCAGCTCGGCCTCGGCCTGGGCCACGCTGTCGCGGTAGGCGGCCAGCCAGGCCAGGCCGGTGGGCGTAAAACACACCCGGCGCGCCCGCGCATCCAGCGCATCGTCCTCGCGCCGCACCATGCCCCAGGCCTCGCACTGCTTGACTAGCGTGGCCATGGCCTGCTTGCGCATACCGGCGCGCTGGGCCAATTCCGTCAGCCGGGCGCCCTCGGGCGGCAGATGGCGGCTGATATGCCAGTGCGCCGCCGTCAACTGCCCGCGCTGCGCCAGATTGGACAAGCCCAAAGACACGCCGGGGTGGCGCGCCATGAGCGCCATCACCCGCGCATCAAAGCGCTCCAAAGCCAGGCGCAGCCAGTGGCCGACATGGTTGTAGCGCCAGGTATCCGGGGGCAAAGACGGGCTTGCTTGCATGGCCCTATATAGTAATACAAACTGACTAAAATTTTAGTTTACAGGTTTCAATATGCGCGTAAACTACTGTTCAAGCATCCAGCCTGTAGTTAATCCCAGAGGCTAGTTTGCTGCAAGTAACCCACCTTTTTATGCACAGGAGATGACCATGGACGCACCCGTTAAAAATTTCGCCGCCAACGCTGAAAAAGCCAAAGCCCTGCAAGTAGCGCTTGCCCAAATCGAGAAGCAATTTGGCAAAGGCACCATCATGCGCCTTGGCGAGGGCGAGGTGATCGAGGACATCCAGGTCGTCTCCACCGGCTCGCTGGGCCTGGACATTGCCCTGGGCGTAGGCGGCCTGCCGCGCGGCCGGGTGGTCGAAATCTACGGCCCGGAGTCCTCTGGCAAAACCACGCTCACCCTGCAAGTGA
Source organism: Comamonadaceae bacterium (assembly GCA_947447615.1). Taxonomy (GTDB): domain Bacteria; phylum Pseudomonadota; class Gammaproteobacteria; order Burkholderiales; family Burkholderiaceae_C; genus Allorhodoferax. The sequence goes on along the minus strand of CANFJQ010000134.1, from coordinate 1,596 downwards.
TCGCCGAAATGCAAAAACTGGGCGGCCAGTGCGCATTTGTCGATGCCGAGCACGCGCTGGACATCCAGTACGCGCAAAAACTGGGCGTCAACCTGCAAGACCTGCTGATCAGCCAGCCCGACACCGGCGAGCAAGCGCTAGAGATTGTGGACAGCCTGGTGCGCTCGGGCGCAGTGGACTTGATCGTGGTGGACTCGGTGGCCGCCCTTACCCCCAAGGCCGAGTTGGAAGGCGAAATGGGCGACTCCCTGCCCGGCCTGCAAGCGCGGCTGATGAGCCAGGCGCTGCGCAAACTGACGGCGCACATCAAAAAGACCAATTGCATGGTCATCTTCATCAACCAGATCCGCATGAAGATCGGCGTCATGTTCGGCAGCCCCGAGACCACCACCGGCGGCAATGCGCTCAAGTTCTACGCCTCGGTCCGCCTGGACATTCGCCGCACCGGCACCATCAAAAAAGGCGACGAGGCCATCGGCAACGAGACCAAAGTCAAGGTGGTGAAAAACAAAGTCGCCTCGCCCTTTAAGACCGCCGAGTTCGACATCTTGTTTGGCGAAGGCATCAGCCGCCATGGCGAAATCATCGACATGGGCGTAAACGCCCACATCATCGAAAAATCCGGCGCCTGGTACGCCTACCAAGGCGAAAAAATCGGTCAAGGCCGCGACAACGCGCGCGAATTCCTGCGCGAAAACGTCGCCCTGTCTACCGAAATCGAAAACAAAGTGCGCGAGTCCCTGGGCATCCCGCTGATAGCGGGCGCACCCGAAGTGCCCGAAGCCAAAGCCAAAGGCGGCAAAAAGGCAGAAGCTGCTGCTTAAAGCCAGGTCAGCGCCCGCCCCCGGCGCCCGGTATCCCGCAGGTAGCGGGTGCCGGACATCGGCGGCGGATGGACTTCTTCCAGCTCGCTCCCCGCTTTTCTACCAACGCGCACCATGGCCACTGGCCCTAGGCTCTCCCTCACCGGCCGCGCGCTGCGCCTGCTCAGCAGCCGCGAACATTCGCGCGCCGAGTTGCAGCGCAAACTCGCCCCGCATGAGGAAACGCCAGGCGAACTCGCCGCCGTACTGGACAAACTGGCCGCCAAAGACCTGCAAAGCGAGCAGCGCGCCGTCGACTCCCTGGTCCACCGCCGCAGCGCCAAGCTGGGCAGCGCCCGCATCCGCCAGGAAATGCAGGCCAAAGGCATGGAACCCGAAGCCATGGCCCAGGCCTTGGACCAACTACGCGCCAGCGAACAAGCGCGCGCGTTTGAAGTCTGGCGCAAAAAATTCGGCAACCCTGCCACCACCCCCGCCGAGCGCGCCAAGCAAGTGCGCTTTTTAGCCAGCCGCGGCTTTGGCGGCGAAGCCATCGCCCGCGTGGTGTCGGGGGCGTTTGATGCGGATGAGGGCTGAGTAAGCGTTCATCGCAGGCCCGCTACGTGTCGACTCAATGCCGTTTGGGCACCGCTTTAGCACGCTCCAAAAGCATTTCCGAAACACGCGCGAGCGCCGACTGGTACACGGCGCTGTCTTCACGTTTATCAAGGGCCATGACCATCACCAGAACGCTGTCGTCCTGAACGCCATAGACCAAGCGGTAGCCTTGTTT
>CANFJQ010000133.1 GCA_947447615.1 Comamonadaceae bacterium | reverse complement strand
TTGCGGGGCCGAAGTCCCGCACGTTGTAAGTGACGATGGCTTGCGCCTGCGCATTGGCGGCGGCTTCCAGCACCATTTCATCGGCAGGGTCGCGCAACTGCGGTCTCCATTGGTAATGCGTCATCACTGGCTCGATATGTCCCGCCAGCCCATTCAAAATCGCGTCGATGTTGCTGCCCGACAGCCCAGCGAGCGCCGATGCGCGGCGATTGGTTAGGATGTAGGCATGTTGCACCTGTGTCCCGGCTGTTTTGCGGCAAACGTGGTTTGCGCCCCTGCGCGCAGCGCGGCCGACCTTGCGCAGTGCGTTAGCGAATCTTCTCAGGCAACACATCCATGGCTTTGACCTTTCCTTTTTCCGCCATCGTCGGCCAGGACGATATGAAGCTGTCCATCGTGCTCACCGCCATCGATCCCACGATTGGCGGCGTGCTGGTCTTTGGTGACAGGGGCACCGGCAAATCCACCGCTGTGCGGGCTTTGGCTGCCTTGCTGCCCAAAATGCGCGCCGTTACCGGCTGCCGCTACGGCTGCGATCCAGACGCTGCCCGCTGCCCCGATTGCCTGGCCGCCGCCAAAGGCAAAGCCCACGCCAGCCAGCTGGTGGGCGTGCCGGTAGTGGATCTGCCGCTGGGCGCCACCGAAGACCGCGTGGTGGGCGCGCTGGACCTGGAGCGCGCTTTGTCCCAAGGCGTGAAGGCTTTTGAACCCGGCCTGCTGGCGCGCGCCAACCGGGGCTATTTGTACATCGACGAAGTCAATTTGCTGGAAGACCATTTGGTGGACTTGCTGATCGACGTGGCCGCCTCCGGCGAAAACGTGGTCGAGCGCGAAGGCCTGAGCGTGCGCCACCCGGCGCGCTTTGTGCTGATCGGCAGCGGCAACCCGGAAGAAGGCGAATTGCGTCCGCAGTTGCTCGACCGCTTCGGCCTGTCGGTGGAAGTAAAAACGCCTGGCACTTTGGACGAGCGCGTGGAGGTGGTGAAGCGGCGCGACGCCTTTGAGCAAGACCCGCAAGCCTTTACCGAGCAGTGGAAAAAAGAAGACGACAAAGTGCGCAAAGGCATAGTCGCCGGGCGCAAGCGCCTGGCCGATGTACAAATTCCTGATAGCGCCCGTGCTTTTGCCGCCAAGCTGTGTATGGCCTTGGGCACCGATGGACTGCGCGGTGACTTGACGCTGGTGCGCGCCGCCCGCGCCCTGGCCGCGTGGCAGGGCCACAAGGCAGTAACGCAAGCGCATTTGCAGCGCGTGGCGCCGCCCGCTTTGCGCCACCGCTTGCGGCGCAATCCGCTCGACGACGCGGGCTCTTCTACCCGCGTGGAGCGGGCGCTGGCCGAGCTGGCCGCTGCGCCCCAAAAATAAGCCCCAAGCATGCAAGGCGACGTCGCCACAATTGCCGCCCTGTTTGCCGTGGACCCGGCGGGCCTGGGCGGAGTGGCTTTGCGCGCCCCGGCTTGCGCTGCGCGTGACGATTGGCTGGCGCTGCTGCGCACCCTATTGCCCGCGGCAAGTCCCATGCGGCGCGTGCCTTTGAACACCGGCGATACCGCATTGTTAGGCGGCCTGGACCTGGGCGCCACGCTGCAAGCGGGCCGTCCGGTGGCGCTGCAAGGCTTGCTGGCGCAGGCAAACGGCGGCGTGCTGGTGCTGGCGATGGCCGAGCGCATGACGGCGGGCGCGGCAGCGCGCTTTGGCAGCATGCTCGACAGCGGCCAGGTGCTGCTGCAACGCGACGGCTTGGACAACGTACTAGCCGCCCGTGTCGGCCTGGTCGCCCTGGACGAAGGCGCCGACGAAGACGAACAACTGCCCGCCAGCCTGGCCGAGCGCCTGGCTTTTCATCTGCGCCTGGACAGTCAAGGCCAGGACGAGGAAAGCCCGCTGTGGACCGCCGAAGAAGTGTTAGCTGCACGCCAGCGAATCGGGCAGGTGCAGATGGCGCCAGAATCGGTGCAAGCCTTGTGCGCGGCGGCGATGGCGCTGGGCATTGATTCGCTGCGCGCCAGCCTGTTTGCTGCGCGCGCCGCCCGCGCAGCAGCCGCGCTGGCCGCAAGCAAAACAGTAGAGGAAGAACACATTGCCGTGGCCGCACGCCTGGTGCTAGCCCCACGTGCCACCCGCCTGCCGCCTGCCCCCGAGCCGCAGGAACCTGCGCCACCGCAAGAGGAGGCAGGCCCAACGGAGCCAACCGAGAACCCAGCGCCCGAACCGCCGCCCGAGCCACCCCAGGACGCGCAAGACGACACCAAGAACGAAGACAAGGACGACGCGGACAGCCAGCCCCTGGACGCCCAAGAACTGGCCGAACGCGTGCTGGAAGCCGCGCAAGCAGCTATACCCGCCGGTTTGCTGGCGCGCCTGAAGATTGGCGCATTGCAGCGGGCTACATCGCCCACCTCGGGCAGCGCCGGTGCGGAGCAAAAAAACGCTTTGCGCGGTCGCCCGGTGGGGGCGCGTAAGGGCGAGCCGCGTGCCGGGCAGCGCATCAATGTGCTGGAGACTTTGCGCGCCGCCGCGCCTTGGCAAAGACTGCGCAAGAGCACCTTGCCGCCAGGCCAAGCGCCGCGCATCGTGGTGCGCAAAGGAGATTTCCATGTCACGCGCTTTCGCCAACTCGGGCAAACCACCACGGTGTTTGTGGTGGATGCCTCGGGCTCGTCGGCGCTGAACCGGCTGGCCGAAGCCAAGGGCGCGGTGGAGTTGCTGCTGGCCGACTGCTATGTGCGGCGCGACAGCGTGGCGGTGCTGGCCTTTCGGGGCAAAGTAGCCGAAATCTTGTTGCCGCCAACCCGCTCGCTAGCGCGCGCCAAGCGCAGCCTGGCGGGCCTGCCCGGCGGGGGCGGCACGCCGCTGGCCTCGGCGATTGACGCGGCCACCGCGATGGCCGGGCAGATTAAACGCAAAGGCGAGACGCCTATCGTGGTGCTGCTAACCGATGGCAAAGCCAATATCGCCCGCGACGGCAGTCCCGGCCGTGGCCCGGCCACCAGCGATGCGCTGGCAGCCGCAGCGCAATTGCGCGCCAGCGGGGTGAGCGCGCTGCTGGTGGACACTTCGCCCCAGCCCCAAAGCAGCGCCGAACAACTGGCCGCCGCCATGGGCGCGCAATACCTGGCCCTGCCCTATGGCGGCGCGCAATCGCTGAACCAAGCAGTGCGCGCGGTGGCCGGGCGCAGCTGATTGGCCCGCGCGATGCCGCCCCGCCAAGGCCTGGACTGGGAACGCGACGGCGCCGATTGGCCGCTGCGCCAACACTCGCGCTTTGTGCAAACCCCGCGCTTGCGCTGGCATGTGCAATACGCGCCGCATGCCGACGCGCAGGCGCCCACGGTGCTGCTGCTGCACGGCACCGGTGCCTCCACCCATTCCTGGCGCGATGTATTCCCGCTGCTCGCTGCACACTGCAGCGTGCTGGCGCTGGACTTTCCGGGCCACGCATTCACCGCCACGCCCGCGCCTTCGCAAGTCGCCACGCTGTTTTCTCTGCCCGGTATGGCCGCTGGGGTGGCTGAGTTGCTGGCGCAAATGGGCATCGCACCGCACACCGTTGTGGGCCACTCTGCGGGGGCGGCGGTGGCCTGCATGCTGTCGCTGGACGGGCATGTGCAGCCCCGGCGCATCATCTCGCTCAATGGCGCGCTGCTGCCGCTCGATGGCCTGGCCGGGCAGTTGTTTTCGCCCATGGCCAAACTGCTGGCCAAGGCACCGCTGGTACCCGAGCTGTTTTCCTGGCAAGCGGCGCATCCCGCCGTGCTGCAAAGGCTGCTGGACGGCACCGGCTCCACGCTAGACGCACATGGGCGTGCGCTTTACCAAAAGCTCATCGCGCAGCCCGCGCATGGCGCTGGTGCGCTGGCCATGATGGCGCACTGGGACTTGCACGCGTTTTGGAAACGGCTGCCCCTGCTGGAGGCTGCGCTGACCCTGATCGCGGGCGCGCAAGATTTGATCGTGCCGCCATCGGTCGCCGAGCGCGCTGGCGCGTCGCTCAGGCGACAAGCCCCACCGCCAGTGACCCGCCTCCCGGGCATGGGCCACTTGGCCCATGAAGAGCAGCCAGACACCTTGGCCCGGCTGCTGCTAACGCATATCCTCGAACGCTAGCAGTCCACACCGCCCCAAGCGGGGCGCACAGTCACACCCAAGCAGGCACGCAGAGCCTATACGACTGCAAATGCGGGTGTAAATCCGGCCCGCGCAACGGCCAGGGGCACGGCCATGCATTGCTTTGGGCTGCGGAGGTGCCTTTGCACCCGCCCTGGCGGACGTATCACTAACAGCAAGCATGGCGCCTGCCATTCAGAAAAAAAGGGGAAACCCGCGTAATCCCGCGTTGACAGTTGCGCCGTAAGTGTCTATATTGATTTACATCAACAAGTGACAAGTAGAATTGTCACTTGACACCGTGGCCCGATAACACGCATGGAGACACGCAATGAAGGCAATCACCCGCATCGAACAATCCCTGGCTATGGCACTGGCCTCCGCAGAGGACGCGAGCTGTCCGCCCAAGCTGGCTTCGGCCGTGCGCCACGCGGTGTTTCCCGGCGGCGCGCGCATCCGCCCGCAGCTGTGCCTGGCCGTGGCCCAAGCCTGTGGCCAGGACGACCCAGCGCTGAGCGACGCGGCCGCTGTCGCCATCGAATTGCTGCACTGCGCCTCGCTGGTGCATGACGATCTTCCCTGTTTTGACGATGCACCCACCCGGCGTGGCCGCGCCTCGGTGCACTGGGCGTTTGGCCAACCCTTGGCCGTGCTGGCGGGAGACGCGCTGATCGTGCTGGCCTTCCAGACCTTGGCGGCTGCCGCAGGCCAATCGCCCGCACGCTTGCCAGGGCTGCTGAAAATCATCGCCGGGGGCGTAGGCATGCCCGGCGGCATCGTGGCCGGTCAGGCCTGGGAATCTGAGTCCCGCGTGTCGCTGATGCAATACCAGCGGGCCAAAACGGGGGCCCTGTTTGTGGCGGCCACCTGCGCAGGAGCGCTGAGCGCCGGGGCGGACCCGAGCCAGTGGCAAGCACTGGGCGACTGCCTGGGCGAGGCCTACCAAGTAGCCGACGACATCCGCGACGTGATGGGCCAGGCCGATTTGCTGGGCAAACCCGTAGGACAGGACGCGCAGCACGCACGGCCCAATGCGATTGCCAACCTGGGCTTGTCCGGCGCGATCGAGCATTTTGAGTCCCTGATTCAAGCCGCCGCTGACTCGATTCCCGAAGGGCCTGCGGCGCAAGCCATGCGCGATCTGGTGTGGCAAGAGTCTGAGCGCCTGGTGCCGCGCGCCGCCTGCAACGCCTACCGCGAGGCTGCCTCGCAGTCCCCGCAAACCGCGCCCGCCTCGCCCACCGTGGGCGCCTGAGCACCCCGGCCCGCTGCACCGTTTTTTAGGAACACCCCGGTATGAAAACATTGGACCTGGCCTCGCAGCCTAGCGCGCAAGGGCGCACATCGCCCTGGGCGGACCGCATCGGCGCGCTGATGGACCGCTGGCTGACCAGCGACAGCCTGTACCGCTGGAGCGTGTCCAACCCGCTGACGCGCTGGATTACCCGCCGCCGTGCGCGCCAGGTGTTTGATCTGATGGCCGGTTTTGTGTATTCGCAGGTGCTGCTGGCCTGTGTGCGCTTGCGCATTTTGGAAACGGTGGCCGAGCGGCCCCGCACCTTAGACGAGTTGGCGCAATGGACCAAGCTGCCGCCCGCCGGTTTGCAGCGCTTGCTGCAATCGGCGCTGGCGCTGGGCCTGCTCAATCTGCGCAGCCAAGGCCGCTATGGCCTGGGCCCCCTCGGTGCGCCGGTGGCCGGCCACGCGGGCATACGCGCCATGATCGAACACCACGCGGTGCTCTACCAGGACATGCAAGACCCGGTGGCGATGCTGCAAGGCCCAGGACAAGCCGGCGCCATGGCGCAGTACTGGCCTTACACCCTGGACGAAGACGCCCAAGCGGCGCAAGCGGCCCAGGCTGCGCAGGCCCAGGCCGAAAAGTATGCCCGCTATTCCAATTTGATGTCCGCCTCTCAGCCTTTTGTGGTGGACGAGATTTTGGCCAGCTACCGTTTTGACGAGCACCGCTGCGTGCTGGACGTGGGCGGCGGCCAAGGCACGTTTATGTCGCGTCTGGCACTGCATGCCAAGCACCTCCAAGTCATGCTGTTTGACCTGCCCGAAGTGGCGGCGCTGGCCCGGGCCAATTTTGCGCGCCAGGGCTTGGAGTCGCGCAGCCAAGTGCATCCCGGCAGTTTCCTGAAAGACCCGCTGCCCCAGGGCGCGGACCTGGTGACCCTGATCCGCGTGGCCCATGACCACCCGGACGCCGATGTGCGCACCCTCTTGGCCTCGATTTACCAGGCGCTGCCCCCAGGCGGCACCTTGTTGCTGTCCGAGCCCATGGCGCAAGAGCCGGGCGAGACACCGCAGGGCGATGCCTATTTCCACTTTTACCTGCTGGCCATGGGCGCCGGCCGCTTGCGCACGCCGCGCGAGCTGATGGACATGATGGCCGAAGCCGGTTTTGCGCATTTGGAAATCGTTCCAAACCCTATGCCGCTGCAAACGCAGATTCTGATTGGGCGTAAATGTAAGGGTTTACCCTTAAAAACCCCATCAAATGTAAATATTGATTGACATTGACGTATGTCAATGTAACGATACACCCATGCAAGCTAACGCGATTGTTTTCCAACAGCCCAAAGCCCTGGCTTTGAGCGGTCTGACACTGCCCGAAATGGGCGTGGCGGACGTGTTGGTCAAGGTCGAGTACAGCGGTATCAGCACCGGCACCGAGCGCCTGTTGTGGGAGGGCACCATGCCCGCTTTCCCTGGCATGGGTTATCCACTGGTGCCTGGCTATGAAACCGTGGGCCGCGTAGTGGCCGCCGGAGACCAAGCCACCGTGGCCGTGGGAACCCAGGTCTATCTGCCCGGCTCGCAATGCTTTACCGACGCACGCAATTTGTTTGGCGGCTCAGCCTCGCGCCTGGTGGTGCCATCGGCCCGCGCCCTCCCCATCAAGGAATCCCTGGCCGAGCAAGGCATCTTGTTCGCACTGGCGGCTACCGCCTACCACGCGCACAGCGCACCGGGTATGCGTCAACCTGATTTGATCGTCGGTCATGGCGTACTGGGCCGCATGATGGCGCGCTTGGCCGTACTGGCCGGTCACACCCCCGTGGTCTGGGACACCAACCCGGCACGCCGCAGTGGCGCGGTGGGCTACGAGGTGATTGATCCCTCTGCTGATAGCCGGCGTAATTACCAATGCATTTGCGATGTCAGCGGCGTGTCCTCGCTGCTAGATGACTTGATCAGCCGCTTGGCCCCCGGTGGCGAAGTGGTGCTGGCCGGCTTTTACGACGCGCCGCTGTCTTTTGTTTTCCCACCGGCCTTTATGCGCGAAGCGCGCATCCGCGTGGCCGCGCAATGGGCGCCGCCGGATTTGGCCGCAGTGATTGCATTGGCAGGCGACGGTCGCTTGTCCTTGGATGGCTTGATTACCCACCAACACGAAGCAACCCAGGCCGATGCGGCCTACCGCACCGCCTTTGGCGATGCCGATTGTTTGAAGATGGTTCTTGATTGGAGACAAATAGCATGAGCGCAAGCACGATTCCTGCAGTGGCCCCAGTAAATTTCATGCGCGATATTTTGCGCACCGAAGCGGCCATA
>CANFJQ010000132.1 GCA_947447615.1 Comamonadaceae bacterium | reverse complement strand
CTGGTTTTCAGTGCGGGAGTGCTTGGATTAGACATGGACAGCCTCGCGTTGGTGGATGATGGACAGCACTTCTTCGCGCATGCGGATGAATTCGGGCTCGGACTTGACCTTGCGCGCGTCACCATGCTCCAGGAACTGGCGCGAGAAAGGCACGTCGTCGTAGGTGTGGGTAATGCGGCCCGGGCTGGGGCTCATCACGATCAGCCGGGTGGCTAAGAACAAGGCCTCTTCTACCGAGTGGGTGATAAAGAAAACCATTTTGTTGGACTTGACCCAGGCGTGCAGCAAAATTTCTTGCACCGTCTCGCGGGTAAATGCATCGAGCGCGCCCATGGGCTCGTCCATCAGCAGCACTTCCGGGTCGCTGGCCAGGGCGCGGGCAATGCCCACGCGCTGCTGCATACCGCCGGACAATTCATACACGGCACGGTCGGCGTATTTTTCCAGGCCCACCAGGGCTAGTTTTTCTTCGCCGATGCGGCGTCGCTCGGCACTACCCATGCCGCGCATGCGCAGGCCTAGGCAGACGTTATCCATTACCGACAGCCAGGGCATGAGCGCATGCTTTTGGAACACCACGCCACGGTCTGCGCCTGGCCCTTCCACATGTGCGCCGTTAAGCAGCACTTCCCCGCTGGAGGGGGGTAAAAAGCCGGCGATGCAGTTGAGCAGCGTGGTCTTGCCGCAACCTGAGGCGCCTAGCGCGACGACAAAATCGCCACCCTTCATTTCCAAGTTAACGGGGGCCAGTGCTTGCAGCATCCCGCCTTTGACCGCGTAATTCACCGTCAGGTCTTTGATTTGCAATGTAGGCATAACAGCTCGTAAAAATCAAACACAGAAGAAAAAAGGGGCAAACTTATTGCAAGTTGCCCCTTTGCTGGCAAACAGCCCAAGCCAGGGGCTTGCGCCCTCGCCCAGGCTGGTGCAGATTACTTCATTGCATCGCGCAGGTAGCTGCTATCGATAAAGACGCTGTAGTCTGCCTTGACATCGGTGATACGGCCGATTTCTTTCCAGAGCTTAGCGCTGTTTTCAAGCGTTTTGGCTGCGCCACCGGCGGTGCCGCCGCCCAACCATGCGTTGGACATTTGTGCAGCCGGATCAGGCAGAGCAAACGCGGACATGGCCTCAGGTACGTCTTTTTCGTCAGCTTTGGTCCACTTGGCAATGGCTTTGACCTGGGGTGAGCCTACCGTCCACTTGGCTGCATTGGCGCGGTAGTCGGCGTCCGCTTTGCTAATCGCCTTGATCGCTGCCACTACGAAGTCGCGGTTTTGGGCTGCCCACTTGGCATCGACGACCAGGCCGTCAAACGTGGGGTAGCCTTTTTTGCCCATGTCGCCGGAGTCGGCAATTTTCTTGCCGTTGCGCTTGATCTTGGACAGTACCGGATCCCAGATGAAGGACGCGTCAATATCACCACGCTCCCAGGCCGCAGCGATGGCGGGTGGTGGTAGGTTCATCACGTTGACGCTCTTGGCATCGACGCCTTCCAGGCGCAGGCCCACCATCAGGGAGTAGTGGGCGGTGGACGCGAAAGGCGTACCGACTTTCTTCCCGACGAGGTCTTTCCAGCCGTTGATGCCTGCGCCATTGCGCGAAATTAACTGGTCAGACGCTGCAATATCGTCCAAGATGTAAACCAAGCGCAGGTCTTGGCCTTGGCTGGTGGCAGTGGCCAAGGGGCTGGAGCCCACTTCGCCGATTTGCACGTCGCCCGAGCTCATGGCTTTGATCACTTCGCCGCCGCCGCCGAACATGCGCCAGTTGATTTTGTAACCAGTGGCTTTTTCCAGCTCAGCGTCCATCAATATGCGGTAGGGCAGTTGCATGTCCTGGTGTGCAAAGGTCACCTCTTTTTTGGCTTGCGCAAACGCGGTGGACAGGCCCACAGCGACCATGAGGCCCATCAGGGATTTGGCGATTACCGGAACTAGTGTCTTTTTCATCGATCAACCTTTCAAGTGAATAAACGTGGGAAACGAGGCCCATGCTACGCCCCTGCAACTAAGCCAAGTGCATGAGCTTATGAGTTTGGCCGCTGCACCGCCCCCATACTAGAGCCAGATGCATGCCTTTATAGTGCCAGTTAAAACCCAAGTTTTGCACCAGGCTGGTGCTGCAACTTGGAGCAAAATGGTGCGCTTTTCGCTGGAGAACCGTCTTTGGCGAGCAAATTTCTGGCACTGCCCCATGGCGCCAATCACGCGCCGCAGGCTGTTGGGGCACGGGTTTATCCCTAGGCGGTTTTCTGCTACTTTCGGGCCTCCTGGCCGCCTTGCGCGAGCCTACAGTGAAGGTAATTTATGAGTTCTGGTTTGCAGCGCTGGCTGCCCTTTTTGCAATGGTGGCCGCGCGTGGCCCGCGCCAGCTTGCGCGCCGACCTGATCGCGGGCTTAACCGGCAGCTTGATTTTGGTGCCCCAAGGCGTGGCCTTTGCCACGATTGCCGGCATGCCGCCGGAGTACGGTTTGTACGCAGCCATGTTGCCCGCTATCGTGGCCGCTTTGTGGGGCTCGTCCTGGCATCTGGTGTCCGGGCCGACCACGGCGATTTCTATCGTCGTCTTTGCCACCATGAGCCCGCTGGCCGAAGCGGGTAGCGCGCACTATGTGCAACTGGTTTTGACGCTGACTTTTTTGGTGGGTATTTTTCAGCTGCTGCTGGGCGGTTTGCGTCTGGGCACCCTGGTCAATTTTGTATCGCATACCGTGGTGGTCGGCTTTACCGCGGGTGCAGCGGTGTTGATTGCGATCAGTCAGGTGAAAAATTTCTTCGGTATTGCGCTACCGCGTGGCGCATCCGTGGCCGCGGTGCTGCAAGGCCTGGCGCAGCAGGCGCAGGACATTAATCCCTTCGTGACCTCGGTCAGCTTGTTTACTGTAGTGTGCTGTGTGGCGGCGCGCCGTTGGTGGCTGCGTGTGCCGCACATGATTGTGGGCATGGTCAGCGGCAGCCTGCTGGCCTATGCCATGAACCAGACCTGGGGCCTGGAGCACACCGGCGTGGGCAGCATCGGCGCGCTGCGCATCGGCTTTCCGCCGCTGTCCAGCCCGGACTTTGACTGGCAAACCATCCAAACTTTGGCGCCAATTGCCATGGCGGTGGCGCTTTTGGCTTTGACTGAAGCGGTGTCCATCGCGCGCTCCATGGCTTTGAACACGGGCCAACGTATCGATGGCAACCAAGAATTTATTGGCCAAGGTTTGTCCAATATCGTGGGTGCTTTTTTCTCGGGCTATGCCTCGAGCGGCTCCTTCAACCGCAGCGGCCTCAATGTGCAGGCGGGCGCGCAAACGCCTTTAGCGGCGATTTTTTCTGCCGTGTTTTTGCTACTCATCATGTTGTTTCTCGCGCCCTTGGCGCAGTACCTGCCCGTGGCTGCCATGGCAGGCATTTTGTTTGTGGTGGCCTGGGGTTTGATTGACTTTCACCACATCGGCGAAATCTTGCGCGTGAGCCGTTCCGAGTCCGCCGTGCTGGCCGCAACCTGGCTGGCTACGCTCACGGTACAACTGGAATTTGCAATCTATAGCGGCGTGGCCTTGTCGCTGTTGCTCTACCTGAAACGCACCTCGCAGCCCGGTGTGGACGATGTCAAACCCGTCCCCGGCCAAGTGCCGCCGGCCTTTAGCGCAGCCACTGGTTTGCCCGATTGTCCCCAACTCAAAATTGTGCGCATAAATGGCTCTATTTTTTTTGGCGCGGTGAACCATTTGCAAGAAGCGATGCAAGCCATCGACGCGCAAAACCCCGCACATGTGCATGTGCTGCTGGTGGCCTCGGGTATTAATTTTATAGACCTGGGTGGCGCGCAATGGCTGGCACAAGAGGCGCAACGCCGCCGCGCGCTAGGCGGTGGCCTGTACATCTTTCACATGAAAGACGAGCCCCTGGCCATGCTGCGCAAAAGTGGCGCTTTTGACGCTATCGGCGCCGAAAACTTCTTCACCTTAGGCGATGACTTGATGCCCGCTATCAAAGCGCGCCTCAACCCCCAGCGTTGCGCGCAATGCAGCGTGCGGGTGTTCGCGCCATGTAAATTAAGTAAATCGGAAAGCGACTAGCGCCGCGCGATGGACAAACCCGCGTTACTGCGAGGCGCGAAGCGCCGTGGCAGTCCATGCAGGCCTGTTGTCACATAAGGGCCTGGCCATCACCTCGGCGATAGCGAACTAAGGACTAAGCGGCCAGGCGCTGCTCCAACTGCGCTTTGGTGTTTTCGAGTTGCGCTGGCAGGTGGTAAGCCAACTGCCTAAACAACTCGGTGTGCAAAGCGATTTCGGTTTTCCAATCGGCCTTGTCCAGGCTGGTAACGGTGGCGAACTGCGCCTTGGTGAACGCCAAGCCCGTCCAGGTGATTTCGTCAAAAGCCGGGCTGATGCCAAAGCCGTTATCCACACCCATGGTTTTGCCTTCGATGCGCTCAATCATCCACTTGAGCACGCGCATGTTTTCACCATAGCCGGGCCAAACAAATTTGCCGTCGGCGTCTTTGCGGAACCAGTTGACGCAGTAAATCGCCGGTAGCTTGGCGCCGGCCTGGCCCATTTTTTGGCCGATGTTGAGCCAGTGCTGAAAATAGTCACTCACGTTGTAGCCGGTAAACGGCAGCATGGCAAAGGGATCGCGCCGCACTACGCCTTGTTGACCGGCAGCGGCTGCCGTGGTTTCCGAGCCCATGGTGGCCGCCATGTACACGCCTTCTACCCAGTTGCGCGCTTCGGTGACCAGCGGCACGGTGGTGGAGCGGCGACCCCCAAAGATAAACGCGTCGATGGGCACGCCGTTGGCATCGTCCCATGCGCTGTCTAGCGCAGGGTTGTTGGTGGCGGCCACGGTAAAGCGCGAGTTCGGGTGTGCGGCTTTGGCGCCGGTTTCTTTGGCAATCGCTGGTGTCCAGTCTTTGCCCTGCCAATCGATCAAATGCACAGGTAATTTGCCGTCGTCTTTTTCCATGCCTTCCCACCACACATCGCCGTCGTCGGTCAGTGCGACGTTGGTGAAGATGACGTCGTGGCCCAAGCTGGCCATGCAGTTGGGGTTGGTGTGGTAATTGGTGCCGGGCGCAACGCCGAAATAACCCGCTTCGGGGTTGATGGCGTACATGCGGCCATCGCTGTGCGGCTTGATCCAGGCAATGTCATCCCCAATGGTGCTGACCTTCCAGCCTTCGAAACCGGCGGGTGGCACCAGCATCGAAAAATTGGTTTTTCCGCAGGCGCTGGGAAAGGCCGCCGCTACATGGTATTTTTTTCCTTGCGGATTGGTCACGCCCAAAATCAGCATGTGCTCGGCCAGCCAGCCGGTGCTGTTGGCGCTGGCATCGGCGCGGCCCATGGTGGAGGCGATGCGCAGTGCAAAACATTTTTTACCCAGCAAAGCATTGCCGCCGTAGCCCGAACCGTAAGACCAGATTTCGCGTGTTTGCGGATAGTGCACGATGTACTTGGTTTTGTTGCAGGGCCATTTCACATCGGCTTGGCCCTTATCCAAAGGCGCGCCTACGGTATGCATGCAAGGCACGAAGTCGCCGTCTGTGCCCAGTACCTCATAGACCGCCCGTCCCATGCGCGTCATGATGCGCTGGTTGACGGCGACGTACGCGCTGTCGCTCAATTCAATGCCAATGTGCGCGATGTGCGAACCCAGCGGACCCATAGAAAACGGCACCACATACATGGTGCGTCCACGCATGCAACCGTCGAACAATGGCTGCAAAGTGGCGCGCATCTCGGCGGGCGCCATCCAGTTATTGGTGGGGCCGGCGTCTTCTTTTTTTTCGCTACAAATAAAGGTGCGATCTTCCACGCGCGCCACATCGCTGGGGTCGGACAAAGCTAAAAAACTGTTCGGACGCTTTGCCGCATTGAGCTTGGTAAACGTGCCGGCATCGACCAGCCGCTGGCACAACATTTGGTATTCCTCTTGCGAGCCATCGCACCAGTGAATGGCGGCGGGTTTGCATAAAGTCGCCATATCGCTTACCCATGCGATCAGGCCTTGGTTTTTTACATACGCGGGGACCTTGAGGTCTAGTCCAGCGGTAGAAGTTGCGTTCATGGAAGGGGCTCCTAAAGTTAAAAATCCGGTTTGCCACAGCGCCGTCAGCGAGCGTGGCGAGGCTCTGGCAAACCCTCCGCAGGCGGGCCTGCGGGGAATCGATTTTAGGAAGGGGTACCAAAGTTACATAGTGGTTACACCCGATAGTTATGCGTAAAAAGCATAGTTTTGGCCCTGCAAAGCCGAGGTACGAGGGCCAGTTCATCACACGGCCGCGAAGCTGCGAGGCGACCAAGAAGGCGCTTGGCTCTGCTCAGCGGCGGGCTACAAGCGCAGGGCTTTGTTGTGGGCGGGGGGGCAGGCGTCGCGCTGCCACCAGCGGCTGGGCCGGCTCAGGGCTGGGCCAGGGCTTTTTGGATGTCTTTGACCAGGCCGCTGCTGTCGGGTTTGGTAACGCTGGAGTAACTATCGATGAGCTTGCCATCGCGCCCGACCAGGTATTTATAAAAATTCCACTTCGGGCTGCCGCCACCGGCCTTGGATAGCTCGGCAAACAGCGGGTTGGCACTTTTCCCGCTGACTACGGTTTTCTCGAACATCGGGAACTTCACGCCATAGGTGTTGTAGCAAAAATCGGCGATGTCCTTGCTTTTGCCAGGCTCTTGCTCGCCAAAGTCATTCGAGGGGAAACCCAGCACCACCAGGCCTTTGCTTCCATACTGGGCATAGAGCTTTTCCAATCCCTCGTACTGCGGGGTAAAGCCGCAATAGCTGGCGGTGTTGACCACCAGAAGCACTTTGCCAGCGTATTGGCACAGGTTTTGGGGGGCGTCGTCTTGCAGCCGATTGAATGTCTTTTGCAGCAAGGGCGGGCAGGAAGGGGGTGTTTCGGCTGCCTGCGCTGATGCACTCCACGCCAAGCCCAGGACGGCAATCCAGGCCAGCGGGCGGCCAGGGAGCTTAGAAAAATGGTGGGCAAAGGCCATAGAAACAGCAAAAGCCTTGGTTTGCGGCGCGGCCATACGAGGCGCAGACGCAGCAAAAAGGCTATTTAGGCCATGTTGACGGCGATAAAAGCCAGCAAAAACATGAGCACGGCGCCACCGATGGGCAGGACGATAGGCATCATGGGGATGATGTCTTCGATGGGGTCATGTTCATGGTCTTCAGAGGCGTGGGAGGGAGCGCTGGACATACAAAGACTTTCAGATAAGGGCCGTCAAGGCCGGGAGCGAATGCGGATTTTAGTGCCAAGCTGCTCTGGGCGGGCGCAAAAACCGTCTCACGCGCCCCGGATGCAAAAATTTACACAGGCGCTGTCAACCGCCCGCAGGGCTGGCGCGTGATAGGTGGGCGTCACTTTCCTTGTGGCGTTTGTGCCCTCAGGGGCTTCCACTTTTTGGCTCTTATGCAAAAAACCGCAATCCAAATGCCCGAAAAAGGCACTTACCAGTGGCAGTTGTTCAATTACTGGTCGGATGAATACCGCCAAACCCGGGCCGACCA
The DNA here is from genome assembly GCA_947447615.1 of Comamonadaceae bacterium. Lineage (GTDB taxonomy): Bacteria > Pseudomonadota > Gammaproteobacteria > Burkholderiales > Burkholderiaceae_C > Allorhodoferax. Next base: position 173 of record CANFJQ010000132.1, on the reverse strand, counting down.
CTCAGCCTATATTGCCCTGAACTTCGCTGGCGCGCTTGATGTCTGCCGCGCCAAGGTGCAAACGCTCTTGCAACACCACCGCCAACACGCCTCGGACGCAACCGAAGGCCCGCGCCACCACAAAGCCATCGCCCGCCTGCAAAATACCTTAAGCGGTGCTGCCGTGGCCTACG
>CANFJQ010000131.1 GCA_947447615.1 Comamonadaceae bacterium | reverse complement strand
ATTCAAAAAATGTTTATCACTGCGCGCAATTTCATGGACATGGTGCGCATTGCCTATCCGGTGGTGTACCGCCCGGCCAGCCTGAGTTTTCAGGTGCCGTATTGGGAGAACGATGAGGTTTGGCAATCGGTGGAAATGCGCGATGCACAGGGCGCGGACTGGACAGCGATTTACACCTTGCTACGCCAGGCCGATGGGGTTTGGCGCATCAACGGCTGTGTGCTGCGCCGGGGTTTAGTCCAAGCGGTTTAGGATTTGCTGGCTTGGGTGAGGCCATGTGTGCAGCCCTGCCTAGGCCGTCCGGCCCCGCCGATAAGGGATTTTCAGGGAGTAAACAATGAGAAATTTCGTATTGGTAATGAGAATGGCCGGAATGGCTTTGGCTTGCGTTTTAGCGCTTAGCGCCTGCGGCCTGGAGACCGCCACCACCGCAGCCACCGTGGCTGGCGCCAAAGCCCACGAGGCGCAACAAGCCAAGCAGCAAATGGACCTAATGCAATCGCAAATTCAAGCGGCTACTGACAAAGCCCAGGCGCAGCAAAAAGCGCTGCCGGATTGAGTCGCTCAATTAGCCGAATCACCGTGAAGCCTTTATGCAGGCGCTGGCTGGCAATCAGCCTGTTTGAGGGCTCGGCTTTGGCCTGTATTGACTTGAACTATGCGGCACTGCCCAACGTAAATTTTCAGACGGAAAACCTGGGGCTTTTCTAGGTTCATCCCTTGAACCAGCATACCCTTAGGGTCTTTCAGTGACGCCCGTTCTAAAGTCAAAAGGGCAGATCGGGTCCATGGCGTCACGTCGACAAGCACCCTTGATGCGCCCAGCAGATCGCTTAAGGCCAGGTTAATTTCTTGCTGCGCAGACTCATTGACGGTACGCAAAACCGCAGGACTTGCACCCAAGGGCGTCTGGCAGGCGCTTAAATACAGAGCCAAGATGCCGCCGAGATAGGTAGTCGCCTGGCGCATCCTCATGGTTTTATCTTGGTGTGAATCGAGAGCAAGCGCATGGGATTTGGTTCAAAAACCGGGCTTGTGTTGATCGCTGGAATGCTGGCCTTCATGGCTGTCACAGGGTTGGCAGAACATTTTCCGGTAGCCATATATTGGAGTGCTGCTGCAAGCCTTGGCTCTGAGGGATCGCCTAATGCATAAGAAGGGTCGTCTTTCACATAGCAATTAGGGGTAAAACCTGCATCATAGTCAGAAAATCCTAGGTTGTTTTCACCTTTAAATTCAACGGCAAAATAGGTCTGGCCGCAGTTGGCTTGTGGGTTAAATCCATAGGGTTTACCGTACGTAGTGCTTCCAATCAAGTTTACTTTTATACCAATACCCCGTAAGCCATTAATAAGTGCTTCGCTGGCCGATGCGGTGCCATGGTCTACCAAGAAAGTTACGCTGCGAAGGTCCAGGCTGGGCAATTGCTTGTTGTAATCATAGTCATATTCCGGTTTTAGTATGTAGGGCAAGAATGGGTACGGGTAGTTTTCCTTAATGCGCTTGTCGTTATAAACCAACTTATAAAATGTTTTCCTGTTGCTTGCTGAGGGACCGGCAATCATGTACGCAAGCTGGCTAGAGACGCTGATAAGTCCGCCGCCGTTGTATCGCAGGTCAATGACTAAGTCCCTTGCGTTTTGACTTTTAAGGCCACTAATCGCGCTTGCTAATATATTTTGTGTGTTGAACTGTAAAAAAGAGTCTAAGTAGATATATCCAACTGTGGTTCCCGGAATTAATTGAGTTGCTCGTACAGGCGTAAGGTCGTATTGACCCGCTCTCAGACTTATGGGCGCATTATTGGTTTGGCCTCTTTGGAATACAAAATCATGGGTGGAGTCGTCAGGGTCAAGGGCCTTGTTAAGGGCTACGTCATCGTCGATATTTGTACCGTCCACGGATAAAAGCTTATCTCCACGGCGCACCCCTAGCTGCCCCGCTGGGCTGTTTGGTTCGACGTTCAGGACTACATAGTTCCGGGGTGGGTCCTTACTTAGCGCGCCCCATTGGATACCGTAATCCAATGAAACACCGTTGCTGTATTGATTCCAAAGGCCTGTGGGATATGAGAAATGGAATCGATCTAAATCTTTGTCCGCACTATTTTTTTTCGATGTTTTTAGTACATCGAAGTAGGCTTGCGCGGTGGCGTATTTGCTGGCATCCACATTCGGAACATCGCTATACCAGAGGTATCGCTCGTCAATGAAGGACCGTATCCACGTTTTTTCATTTTCTACGGTGCCTTGCTTTTCACCCGCACTCAGGTTGGGATTGGCGCAGGTTTTAGCCAACTGGGCTGAGGGCGCGAAAGTGATATTGACCGGGTTTTTATCATCGCCGGCACCACCACTACCACCACCACCACCGCAAGCGGTGAGCAGTGCGATTGATATAAGGCCTAAGGCCCAGTACGAATTCAAGAAAGTTCGGCTGGGGCGTGCCAGCTGTTTGGACTGCGAAGCTTCTTTGCTCGCTAGTAATCGATTATTTACCATGGCTGGTTGCTCCCGGCTGCCGCTGCGCCCACTGCTAAACCGGGGTGGCACACCTATTCAGTCGGCATACCGATCATTGCTTTTAACCCAAGTCTTCATGGCGCCCCCGGTCGGTCATGACCCTCGCCATGCTGCGACGCGAATCCAACATCCGGTGCAAGCTGTTTCATTTTTGGCGATAGTACCTTAAAAAATTATTTAAGTAAATAAAACAATTTTCCCAGGCATTTCGGTCGAATCAGCGAAACCGCAGCGGTCAGGACTTCCAAGCGCTCGGTTCTTAGCAGAGCTGCAGTGGGAGTACGCAGGCGCCGACTGCGTCGCTCAGTCCTCGTTTGCGTTGCTAAGTCAGCGTCCGCCAAGCCCGATGGCTAGCGCCCAGCAGTTCGTCCGCCGCTGCCGGGCCTTCAGAGCCTGCCGCATAGTGCGCCAGCGGCGCTTTGGGGTCGGCCCAGTATTCCTGCAAGGGGCGCACGATGTCCCAACCGGCCATGACGCTGTCCGAGCGCTGGAACAGCGTGGCATCGCCGATCATGCAGTCGTAGATCAGGGTTTCATAGCCGGTACTAGGCGCGTTTTGGAAGTAGTCCTTGTAGTGGAAATCCATATGCACCTGGCCGATTTCGATTTTCGGGCCGGGGATTTTGGCGCCGAAGGTGAGCATGGCGCCTTCGTCCGGTTGCAGCTTGATGACCAGCGCATTGGGTGTGAGGGCTTCGGTTGCGGTATCGCGAAACAGCGAAAACGGCGGGCGCTTGAACTGGATGACGATCTCGCTTTGGCGCTTGGCCATCGCTTTGCCGGTGCGCAGGTAAAACGGCACGCCCGCCCAGCGCCAGTTGTCGATGCCCAGCTTCAGGGCTACATAGGTCTCGGTTTTACTTCCGGGGTTGACGCCGTCTTCCTTGAGATAACCGGCCAGGGCCTGGCCGTCGCGGCTGCCCGCGCTGTACTGGCCGCGCACGCTGTCGGTCACCGCATCGACGCGGTGCACCGATTGCAGCACTTTGGTCTTTTCATTGCGTACCGCGTCCGCGTCAAACGAGGCGGGCGACTCCATGGCCGTCAGGGCCAATAGCTGGAAGACATGGTTGGGCATCATGTCGCGCATGGCGCCGGTGGTCTCGTAAAAGGCCGCACGTTTTTCTACGCCCACGGTCTCGGCCACGGTGATTTGCACATGGTCAATATGGTCGCGGTTCCATAGCGGCTCGAAGATGCCGTTGGCAAAGCGCATGAGCATGATGTTTTGCACGGTTTCCTTGCCCAGGAAGTGGTCCATGCGGTAAATCTGCGACTCGGCCAAGCTGTGGCGCAACTGGGTGTTGAGCGCTTGCGCCGAGGCCAGGTCGCTACCAAATGGTTTTTCCACCACCACGCGGCGCCACTGGTTATTGGTCTCGTTGACCAGACCGGCGGCGCCGAGTTGATCGACGATGCCGCCGAAAAAGCGCGCACCGACGGCTAGGTAAAACATCACGTTGTCGTTGACATGGTGGCTGGTTTTGACCGCTTCCAGGCGCTTGCCCAGCTCCACGTAGGACGCAGCGGCCCCGAAATCGGCGGACAAATAGGTCATGCTGGAGAGCAGACGCTTGAGATTGGCCTCGTCCAGGGTTTGGGCGTAGTGCTTGTCGGCGGCGAATGCGCGTACCGACTCTTCCACATGGCTGCGAAAGGCCTCGTCGCTCATTTCCAGCCGGTCCACGCCGATCAGGGCGAAGTTGCTTGGCAGCAAGTTGGTGCGTGCCAGGTTGTAAAGCGCTGGCATGAGCAAGCGCTTGGTCAGGTCGCCACCGGCGCCAAAGATGACGACGGTGCAGGCAGGTGCGCGTTCGCCGTGCGGCGTTTTTTCGTGTTCGATGTCTTGTGCCACGGGTGCTCCTTATGCTTTGCCGGGTTCTTTGTGGCCGCCAAACTGCTTGCGCATCGCCGAGAGCACTTTTTCTGCAAACGTGTGTTCTTTGCGCGAGCGAAAGCGGGTATACAAGGCGGCGGTCAGCACGTCAGCGGGCACGGCTTCTTCGATGGCGGCCTGGATAGTCCAGCGGCCTTCGCCCGAGTCTTCGACGTAGCCCGAGTAGGACTTGAGTTCCGGGTCTTCGGCCAGGGAAATAGCGGTCAGATCCAAGAGCCAAGACGAAACCACACTGCCACGGCGCCAGAGTTCGGTGATGTCCGCTAAGTTCAGGTCGTAGCGGCGCTCGGCGGGAATGCTTTCTTGGTTTACACCTTTAAGAATGTCCAGGCCTTCGCCGTAAGCTTGCATCAGCCCGTATTCGATGCCGTTGTGCACCATCTTGACAAAGTGGCCCGAACCGGCCGGGCCGGTGTAGAGGTAACCGTCTTCGGCAGTCGATTTGCGGCCTTCGCGGCCCGGTGTTTTTTCGATGGTTCCGACGCCTGGCGCCAGGGTTTTGAAGATCGGGTCTAGGTGGTCAAAAGCGGCTTTGTCCCCGCCAATCATCATGCAATAGCCCCGATCCAGGCCCCAGACGCCACCGCTGGTGCCCACGTCGATGTAGCGGATGCCTTTTTCGGCCAGCGCCTTGGCGCGGCGCACGTCGTCTTGGTAATTGGAGTTGCCGCCGTCAATGATGGTGTCGCCCGCTTCCAGCAAGCCAGACAGGGTGTTGACCGTCGCCTCGGTGATAGCGCCTGCGGGCAGCATCACCCAAACGGCGCGCGGTTTTTGCAGCTGGCTGATAAAGGTGGCCATGTCCTGGCTGGGTGTGGCGCCCTCGCTGGCGAGTTGGGCCACGCTGGCAGCGTTGGTGTCATACACCACGCAGGTATGGCCATTGCGCATGAGCCTGCGCACGATGTTGCCGCCCATACGCCCCAAACCAATCATTCCTAGCTGCATAGTGTCTCCAATTCTGTGTAAATCGCGTAAATCGCAAAAAATAGGGAAAACGATTATGGTCCGAAATGGTGTCTGCCAAGGACGAAGCCGGGGAACCGGGTCGCGAAAGTGTCTTTTCCCAACAAAAACACAAGATTTGTGGTAACCCGGATGCAGATGTCGCACTTATGCATCGCAGTTAGAGAACTTACGCCATTTTCCTAATGCCATTTTCCTAATTGTTAAAACTGAAAAAAGTGATAGCATGTAAAAAAACTTGTGTACGGAGCTCTGCCGGATCATGGAAAAACCCACCCATTGCCAAGTTTTAGGTATTACCAGCGGCCAGCCAGGGGTGGGTAAAACCACGGTATCGGTCAACCTGGCGGTCGCCCTGCACGACATGGGCTACGCGGTAATGATTCTGGATGCCAACTCCAGCTACAACAATGCCCAAACCGCGCTGGGCACCGTCTGCCCCTTCCACCTCGGCCATTTTTTAAATGGCGACAAGTCCTTGCGTGAGATCATCCTCAAGCGCCGCTACGGCATCAACCTGATTGCGGGCGCCTCGACCATCGAGGCCATGACCACGCTCAATCCGTCCAAAGCGTCCAGAGTGCTCAAGCAGTTTGGCGACATGGAAAGCGAGCTCGATTTTCTGATTGTCGATATGCCGCCGGGGACGGAGCAGTCGGTGCTGTCCTTTATGGCCAGTACAAGCCGCCGGATTATTGTGGTGCGCAATGACCAGGCCGGCGTGACCGATGCCTACGCGATGATCAAAGTCCTGTGCAGCGACTTCAAGCTCGATGAGATTCACATCATCGTCAATGGCGTGACCACCGAGGCTGAAGGCAAAAAAATGTTTGATGTGCTGGACAAAATCAGCCAGCGCTTTTTAACTAGGGCGCTGCACTACCTTGGTAGCGTGTCCCACGACGAATTGATTGTTGAAGCGGGCCAACGCAACTTTTCCGTGACGGAGTACGCGCCCACCAGCCGCGGCGCGCGTGATTTCCGCCAAATCGCCAGCAATACCAGCCACCTGGCCTTGCAAAAGTTTGTCGATGGCGGGATAGAGCACTTTATCCAGCGCCTGCTGCATTTGCACGACCTGACCGCCGAGACGGCGTAGGGCGGCGTCTCTCTTCGCATGCTTGTTCTGGCTGCGGGTCAGCAAACGCGCAGACCATCGCCGTAAGCGATCCGATCTCCCCCGGTTGCCCTTTAGCCACACTGGATCGTCAGCACACAGCACGGCTAGCTTGTTTGCGCCATGTCAATTAGAATGAATTAGTCACTTTTATTCATAAAAAATGTCAAATTCAGGCCAACACGACCATTCCTCCACCAAGTTGGGGACTCTTATTCTGGGCGCTTTAGGCGTTGTTTTTGGCGACATCGGTACCTCACCGCTGTACGCGCTCAAGGTATCGGTAGAAGCCGCGGGCGGCGCGGCCGGTGCCGACATTTCGCACACGGTACTGGGCGTTTTATCGCTGATCAGCTGGGCTTTGGTGCTGGTGGTGATGATCAAGTACGTGTTCATCATCATGCGGGCAGACAACAAAGGCGAGGGCGGTATTTTTGCCCTGACCTCGCTGGTGTCCAACGGTATTCGCGAGGGCTCGAGCGCCCGCTGGATCGTGACCCTGGCCGGCGCCTTGGGCGCCGCTTTGTTTTTTGGCGACAGCATGATCACCCCGGCGATTTCGGTGCTCAGCGCGGTCGAAGGCCTGAAAGTGCTTTCGCCCGACCTAGAGCCCTTCATCATTCCGATTTCGCTGACGCTGATTTCCGCCTTGTTTGCCGTGGAGCGTTTTGGCACTGGCAAGATCGGTATCGTCTTCGGGCCCATCATGTTGGTATGGTTCATTTGCCTGGGCGTACTGGGTTTGACCGAAATTGTGCAGCACCCGGTCGTCTTTGCGGCGCTGAACCCCTGGATTGGTATCAGCTTGTTGGCTGAACACCCGGGGATTTCGATCGCCATCTTGGGCTCGGTGGTGCTGGCGGTGACCGGTGGCGAGGCTTTGTACGCCGACATGGGCCATTTCGGGCGCCAGCCGATTCAGCGGGCCTGGTTGTTCTTGGTATTTCCCTGCCTGCTACTTAATTACTATGGCCAGGGCGCTTTGCTGATCAGTGACCCGAGCGCGCTGGACAACCCGTTTTACCGCCTGGGGCCAGATTGGGCCTTGGTTCCTATGCTCATATTGGCTGCAATGGCCACCATCATCGCCTCGCAGGCCGTGATCTCCGGAGCCTTTTCCATTGCCACCCAAGCGGTGCGCCTGGGCTATATCCCGCGTCTGCGCGTCAAGCAAACCTCGCCCGAGGAAATGGGCCAGGT
>CANFJQ010000130.1 GCA_947447615.1 Comamonadaceae bacterium | reverse complement strand
TACGCGTGCATTTGCGCGAGGGCGAGGACGGCCCCGAGGTGCGCTATATCGATGGCAACCCCAACCATCCGCTCAACCAAGGTGTGATTTGCGCCAAAGGGGCCTCGGGCATCATGAAACAAAAGTCGCCCGCACGCCTCACGCAGCCCCTGCTGCGCAAAGCGGGCAGCGCGCGCGGCGCCGCTGAGTTTGAGCCCATTAGCTGGGAGCGCGCCTACGAACTACTGACCACGCGCTTGGCCCACATCCGCGCCACCGATCCGAAAAAATTCGCGCTGTTCACAGGCCGTGACCAAATGCAGGCGCTCACCGGTTTGTTTGCCCGCCAGTTTGGCACGCCCAACTATGCCGCGCATGGCGGCTTTTGCTCGGTAAATATGGCGGCAGGCATGATTTACAGCATAGGCGGCAGCTTTTGGGAATTTGGTGGGCCGGACCTAGAGCGCGCCAAAGTGTTTGTGATGATTGGCACAGCGGAAGACCACCACAGCAATCCCATGAAGATTGCGATCTCCAAATTCAAGCGCAACGGCGGGCGCTTTATCTCGATCAACCCGGTACGTACCGGCTACTCGGCCATTGCGGACGAATGGATTCCTATCAAGCCCGGCACCGACGGCGCGCTCTTGATGGCACTCTTGCATGAGTTGATCCGCACCGACACACTGGACCATGCCTTCTTAAAACGCTTTACCAATGCGCCGCAACTGGTGGTGCTGGACGAGGGCGCGCGTGAAGGCCTGTTTGCCTTTGACCCCAATCCGGAAAAAGGCCCGCCGGGCGATGGTCGCAACCCACACAACAAACTGATTTTTGACAAGACCAGCGGCACCGTGCTAAACGCCTACCCCGAAGGTATTGCAGATGGCTGCGACCCGGCCCTGGAAGGGAACTACACCCTGGCCGACGGCACACGGGTGGCGCCCTCGTTTCAGTTGCTGCGAGAGCGCGTGGCAAGCTGCACGCCAGCCTGGGCCGCAGCCATTACCGGCATTGCTTCCGATCGCATCGTGGCGCTGGCGCAAGAGATGGGGCATGCGGCTTTGAAGCAAGCCTTTGAATTGCCCATCCCCTGGACCGATGCCTGGGGCAAACTGCACCCGACTACGCAAGCCCGTCCGCTCGCATTTCATGCCATGCGCGGCCTGGCGGCACATTCCAATGGCTTTCAAACCGTGCGGGCTTTAGCGGTGTTGATGAGCGTGCTGGGCACTATCGATGCACCCGGCGGCTTTCGGCACAAAGCGCCCTACCCGCGCCACATCGTGCCCAATTACCGCGCATTTAATTCGCCGGAGATGATTCAACCCAACACGCCGCTCAATGCCGCGCCGCTGGGCTTTCCAGCGCACCCCGACGAGCTGGCTATCAACCCGGACGGCTCGCCCATACGCATCGACCACGCCTTCTCCTGGGAGCATCCGCTGTCGGCGCACGGGCTGATGCATAACGTCATCACCAATGCCACGCGCGGCGACCCCTACCGCATCGACACCTTGTTGATGTTCATGGCCAATATGGCTTGGAACAGCACCATGAACACCATGGCGATTCGCGAGATGCTTAACCGCAAAGACGAGAGCGGCGAATTCATGATTCCCTTTCTGGTGGTGTGCGACGCCTTCCAAAGCGAGACCGTGGCCTTTGCGGATCTGGTCTTGCCCGACACCACGTATTTGGAACGCCACGATGTGATGGGCATGCTGGACCGCCCGATCTCGGAGTTTGACGGGCCGGTCGATTCGGTGCGCGTGCCGGTGGTCAAACCGCTGGGTGAATGCAAACCTTTTCAGGAGGTGTTAATCGAGCTGGCGGGGCGCTTAAAGTTTCCGGCTTTCACTACCGCAGAAGGCGGGCGCAAGTTCACCGGCTATCCGGACTTTGTGGTGAACTTTCAGCCACAGCCTGGCATCGGTTTTTTAATGGGTTGGCGTGGCAAAAACGGCGACGAACATTTGCGCGGCGAGCCCAACCCCAAACAGTGGGAAGCCTACGAACAAAACAACTGCGTGTTTCAGTACCACATGCCCGAAAGCATGCACTACATGCGTAACTGGAACCGCGAGTACCTGGACTTTGCCAAAGAAAAGGGCTGGCGCCAAAAGAATGACCCGGTGCAATTGGCGATTTACTCCGACACGCTTCAATCCTTCCGCTTGGCTGCGCAAGGCAAAGCCGAGGGCCGCCAGCCGCCCGAGCATTTGCGCGAGCGCATAGACACCTATTTCGACCCGCTGCCCTTTTGGTACGCGCCCTTGGAAGATGCCGCCACCGACCTGGGCAGCTACCCGCTCAACGCCATCACCCAGCGGCCCATGGCCATGTACCACTCCTGGGATTCGCAAAACGCCTGGCTGCGCCAAATCCACAGCCACAACTACCTCAACGTCAACCCGCGCACCGCGCTGGCCGCTGGCATTGCCGATGGCGGCTGGGCCTGGGTGGAAAGCCAATGGGGCCAAGTGCGCTGCATGGTGCGCCACAGCGAAGCGGTGGAACCCGGCACGGTCTGGACTTGGAACGCCATTGGCAAAGCCGACGGCGCCTGGCAGCTCGCCCCCGGCTCGGACGAAGCGCGCAAAGGCTTTTTGCTCAACCATCTGATTTCCGAAGAACTGCCCATGCGTGGCACGCCCAGCGGCACAGTCAGCAACTCCGACCCGATCACCGGCCAGGCCGGTTGGTATGACGTGCGGGTGCGCATACGCCCGGCTTCGCCCGATGAAGCGGGCGAGACCTTTCCGCAAATGGACAGCATGCCCGCAGTCCCCGGCGTGGTGGGTAAAGCCGCGCAGGTGCTGCGCTATTTCGCAGGAGGCAAGAAATCATGATCCAGTGGCTCAAAGAACTCTTGCAATCGCAACTCACCGAAGGCGCGGGTGGCGCGGCGCAAGATACATCGCCCCCAGTACGGGTGCGCGCGCGCCAAGGCGAAACCTTGGCCAAGCAATTGGCGTTGGTGATTGACCTGAATGTGTGCGTGGGCTGCCAGGCCTGTGTAACGTCTTGCAAGCAATGGAACACGTCGGGCAGCGCCGGGCCCCTGGCGGATTTGAACGCCTATGGCGCCAACCCGACGGGTACTTTTTTCAACCGCGTGCAAACCTACGAGGCGGGTGAATTTCCCGGCACCGACACCATCCACTTTCCCAAAAGCTGTTTGCATTGCGAAGACCCGCCTTGCGTGCCGGTCTGTCCCACAGGCGCGAGCTATAAGCGCGCAGAGGACGGCATTGTGCTGGTGGACTACGACAAATGCATAGGCTGTAAATACTGCGCCTGGGCTTGCCCCTATGGCGCGCGCGAATTGGATGAAGAGCGGCAGGTCATGACCAAGTGCACCTTGTGCGTGGACCGGGTGTATGACCCGCTACTGCCCGAGGCCGACCGCCAGCCCGCCTGTGTACAAGCCTGCCCCACCAATGCGCGCTTGTTTGGCGATATCAAAGACCCCGAAAGCGTGGTCAGCAAAGCCATTGCCGAGCTCGGCGGGTACCAGCTGATGCCGGAGTGGGGCACGCAAGCGGCGAACCACTATTTGCCAAGGCGCGTCACCGCAGCGTCCACATCGCCCAGGCCGCCTGTGGGCAAGGAGTAAGCGCCATGCATCCGGCATTCTCTATTTTGTTTTTCACCACCTTGGCGGGTGCGGCGCAAGGCCTGCTGGTGGCGCTGGCGCTGGCGCAGATCGGCAGTGTGTCCATAGACAGCGGCTTTTTGCTGCAGGCCATTGCCCTGGGTCTGGTGTTGCTGGTAGCGGGTTTGGCATCCTCGTTTTTACACCTGGGCCACAAGATGCGCGCCTGGCGCGCGGTGCTGATGTGGCGCACGTCTTGGATGTCGCGTGAAGTCATTGTGCTGCCCGCCTATATCGGCCTGACAGCGCTGTGGTGGCTGTCGCTCTATGCGGGGGCTGAAAGCGGGTTGGCCCATGCACTGCCCTGGGCCATCGTCATTGGCGCGCTGCTGCTTTGGTACTGCACCGCCATGATTTACGCCTGCCTACGCTTTATCCAGGAATGGGCGCACTGGAGCACGGTGGCTAATTTCATCCTCATCGGTATGGCATCGGGCAGCGTGCTGGCCTGCGCACTGGCGGCTTCTGGCGGGCAAGCGGTGTTGCTCAATGCGCTGGCTCCGTGGGCGACTGCGGCCACGCTACTGGCGGCCCTGGTACGCTGGTTCAGCCTGCACCGCAATAGCAGTTTGCGCCCTGCCTCCACGTTGCAATCGGCCACCGGAATACAAGCTAAGCACTTGGTGCAAAAGTCCATGGGCATGTCAGCTGGTGCGTTTAACACCCGCGAGTTTTTTCATGGCGCAAGCCAGTTGGTTTTGCGTAACGTGCGCTGGGCTTTTGTCTTGGGTTTGTTCGTGCTTCCCATCGGGCTTGCGCTATGCGCACTTAGCAGCGCTAGCACTTGGCCTTGGGCCTGGGCAACCTTGCTGCAAGCCCCCGCGCTGATTGCCGAACGCTGGGTGTTTTTTGCACAGGCTAAACACCCGCAAAATTTGTATTACCAGGTGGTGGGCTAAGCGAATAAAGCGCCACGAATAAAGCCCAATCCAGAAAGCAAAACGCCAACCTTGCGGTTGGCGTTTTGACTACAGCGCTTAGCTGTTTGATTGGTTGCGCGAGAAGGATTTGAACCTTCGACCTTTGGGTTATGAGCCCAACGAGCTACCAGGCTGCTCCATCGCGCGGTAAGGACTTGATTATACGCGCTTATTAGACTTCAGGCGTATCGGTGACAGCAACTTCGGTACGGTCTACCAGTTCAACCAGGGCCATGGGCGCGTTGTCGCCGACGCGGAAACCCATCTTCAAAATACGGGTGTAGCCGCCGGGACGGGCCTTGAAGCGCGGGCCAAGTACATCGAACAATTTGCTCACGCTGTCGCGGTCGCGAAGGCGGTCAAAGGCCAGGCGGCGGTTCGCCACGGTGGATTCTTTGGCCAAGGTAATCATAGGTTCGACCACGCGGCGCAATTCCTTGGCCTTGGGTACTGTGGTTTTAATAGCTTCGTGCGCGATGAGCGAATTCATCATATTGCGCAGCATGGCCAAGCGGTGTGAGCTTGTCCGGTTGAGTTTACGTAGTCCGTGTCCGTGGCGCATAGTAGATTTCCTTTTTTTGATTCGAAGGCAGCCGTATCAGGTACTGCCCGCAGCGCTGGCCTTTGCAGGCCTGCAATCCAAGCGAATCAACGCTTGTCTAGTGTGGCCGGTGGCCAGGCTTCAAGCTTCATACCCAAAGTCAAACCGCGCGAAGCCAAAACTTCTTTAATTTCATTGAGCGATTTACGACCCAAGTTAGGCGTCTTAAGCAACTCGTTCTCGGTGCGCTGAATCAAGTCACCGATGTAATAAATATTTTCTGCTTTGAGGCAGTTGGCCGAGCGCACAGTGAGTTCGAGCTCATCGACAGGGCGCAACAGTATCGGGTCAAACTTCGCTTCGCGGCCGGCGCTCGGGGCACCAAAGCCAGGCAGCTCATTGCCCTCGAGTTGGGCAAACACGGCCAATTGCTCGACCAGGATGCGGGCCGAAGAACGCACTGCGTCTTCTGCACTGACCGCACCATTGGTCTCGATATCTACCACCAGCTTGTCCAGATCGGTGCGCTGCTCCACGCGGGCGCTTTCGACCACATAGCTCACACGCTTGACGGGTGAGAACGATGCGTCCAGGATCATGCGGCCAATGGATTTGGTGGGCTCATCGCCATGGCGACGCACCGAGCCAGGCACATAGCCACGGCCTTTTTCCACTTTGATCTGCATGTCCAACTTACCGCCGGTGGACAAATGCGCAATAACGTGATCAGGATTGATGATCTCAACGTCGTGCGGTGTCTGGATGTCCGATGCAAGCACCACACCCTCGACATCTTTACGCAGACTCAAGGTCACTTCGTCGCGGTTGTGCAATTTAAATACCACGCCCTTGAGGTTTAAGAGGATGTTGACTACATCTTCCTGAATACCGTCGATGGACGAGTACTCATGCAATACGCCAGCAATCGTCACCTCGGTGGCTGCATAGCCAGGCATAGACGACAGCAAGACTCGGCGCAAGGCGTTGCCCAAGGTGTGGCCATAACCACGCTCAAAAGGCTCCAAGGCGACCTTGGCGCGGTTCAGGCTGACTTGTTCAACGGTGATCGACTTGGGTTTCAACAAACTATTCTGCATTTCCACTTCCTCTCAATACCCCTGACTCGTTACATCAGTAAGGCTGGTGAAGCACCTACATAGCAGCGAACGCCACATAGGGACGAATTTAACAACAAACCTGATTAACGCGAATACAACTCAACAATGAGTGATTCGTTGATATCGGCACCGAACATATCGCGGTCTGGGACGCTCTTGAAAACACCTTCAGCCTTGTCGGCATTGACGTCCACCCACGAAGGGATGCCCACTTGCTGTGCAAGTTGCAGCGCTTCGACCACACGGTTTTGCTTCTTCGACTTTTCACGCACAGCCAGCGTATCGCCAGCCTTGACCATGTAAGAAGGAATGTTCACCGATTGGCCATTGACGGTAACCGCTTTGTGTGACACCAACTGGCGCGCCTCAGCGCGGGTGGAGCCAAAGCCCATGCGGTACACCACATTGTCCAGGCGCGATTCGAGCAAGGACAAGAGGTTGGCGCCCGTATTACCTTTGCGGCGATCAGCTTCTTCAAAATAGCGGCGGAACTGACGCTCCAACACACCATACATGCGTTTTACTTTTTGCTTCTCACGAAGCTGCAAACCGTAGTCAGACGTGCGCGCACCGGAAGTGCGGCCATGCTGACCGGGCTTGGAATCGAATTTGGCCTTGTCACCAATCGCGCGGCGTGCGCTCTTGAGAAACAGGTCTGTGCCTTCACGGCGTGAGAGTTTGGCCTTTGGGCCTAGATAGCGTGCCACTTGAACTTCCTTTTTATGTCATCTGCCGCAATTGCTTGCGGGAGCTGTCAGCCGGAGCTGACAGCGGTGGGCTTTGTTGAAATTAGATACGACGGCGTTTCTGGGGACGGCAACCGTTGTGCGGTACCGGCGTCACATCTGCAATCATATTGATGCGGATGCCCAGCGCTGCCAAAGCGCGCACCGACGATTCGCGACCGGGGCCCGGGCCCTTGATCTCGACATCGAGGTTCTTGATACCCTGCTCCAAAGCGGCGCGACCGGCCACTTCAGAAGCCACCTGGGCTGCAAAAGGCGTCGATTTGCGCGAACCTTTGAAACCTTGGCCACCGGACGAAGCCCAGGACAAGGCATTGCCCTGGCGGTCGGTAATGGTAATGATGGTGTTGTTAAACGAGGCGTGCACGTGTGCGATGCCATCGGCAACGTTCTTGCGAACCTTTTTGCGCACGCGTTGTGCCGCGCTATTGGTAGGAGCTTTTGCCATAGTGATCTCTTAGTGCGTCTTATTTTTTCAGGGATGCTGCAGCCTTGCGCGGACCTTTGCGGGTGCGGGCATTGGTGCGTGTGCGCTGTCCGCGCATCGGCAATCCACGGCGATGGCGGAAGCCACGGTAGCAACCGATGTCCATCAAACGCTTGATGTTCATCGTGGTCTCACGCCGCAAATCGCCCTCGATAGTGAACTGGCCAATCGCATCGCGAATTTTTTCCAGATCACCGTCGGTGAGGTCTTTGATTTTTTTGGAATATGCAATGCCGCAGGCCTCGCAAATTTTGCGTGCGCGCGGACGTCCAATGCCGAAAATGGAGGTCAGTCCGATTTCCGCATGTTTGTGCGGCGGAATATTGATACCAGCGATACGTGCCATATTTTTCCTCTAGAACTCTAGCTATCAACCCTGACGCTGCTTGTGGCGCGGATCTGTACAGATCACACGCACCACGCCCTTGCGAC
>CANFJQ010000129.1 GCA_947447615.1 Comamonadaceae bacterium | reverse complement strand
ACTGCGTGCAGGTGGGGCCCGACTGAACGTGGGTGAAGTCGAGAATACGTACGCCGTCTAATGCTTTGCTCATAGCTGAAGAGTCCTTTGGAATTGCAGAAATCAGGTTTTTTTCGCGGTTTGCGGATTAAGCATGGTAATGCGTCCGCTCTCCGTGCCCGCTGTCTCGTCAATGACAGCGTTGATCAGGGTAGGTTGCCCGCTTGCGATAGCGGCTTCCATCGCCTCTTGCAATTGGGCCGGGGTGGTGGCTTGTACGCCCACCCCACCAAAAGCTTCCATCATTTTGTCATAGCGCGCGCCCTTGACGAAAACCGTGGGCGCCACGTCCGCGCCGCCTGATGCGTTGACGTCGGTGCCGCGATACACCCCGTTGTTGTTGAACACCACCACGCAGATAGGCAGGTGGTAGCGGCAAATCGTCTCCACCTCCATGCCGCTAAAGCCAAAGGCGCTATCGCCCTCAATGGCGATTACCGGCTTGCCGGTCACCACCGCAGCGGCCACGGCAAAGCCCATGCCTATGCCCATGATGCCCCAGGTGCCCACGTCCAGGCGCTTGCGCGGTTGGTACATATCCACAATGCTGCGGGTGAAGTCCAGGGTGTTGGCGCCTTCGTTGACCAGCATCGCGTCCGGGTGCGCCTTGACTACGGCGCGCACCGCGCTCAGGGCGCTGTGGAAGTTCATGGGCGAGGGGTTTTTCGCCAGCGTCTCGGCCATCTTGGCTTGGTTGGCGTCGCGTTTACTAAACACCGGGCCAGTCCAGTCCGCCGGGGCCTTGGGCCAGTGGCTGCCCATGCCCGCCACCAGCGCCGCCACGCAAGAACCAATGTCGCCTACCAGCGGCGCGGCAATAGCCACATTGCTGTCCATCTCGGTGGGCGAGATATCTATTTGTATGAACTGTTTGCCCGTGGGCGCTCCCCAGGTCTTGCCCTTGCCGTGCGAAAGCAGCCAGTTCAGGCGCGCGCCGATCAGCAGCACCACGTCCGACTCGGCTAACACATACGAGCGCGCCGCCGAGGCGCACTGCGCGTGGGTATCGGGCAGCAAGCCCTTGGCCATGGACATGGGCAAATAGGGGATGCCCGAGGTCTCCACGAGCGCGCGTATGTCGGCGTCGGCCTGCGCATAAGCCGCGCCCTTGCCCAGCAAAATCAGTGGGCGCTTGGCGCCTTTGAGTAGGTCTAAGGCGCGGGCTACTGCGTCGGCGGCGGGAATCTGGCGCGGCGCTGGGTCCACCACCTTGATGAGTGAGGCCGCGCCCTTGGCGGCGTCCATGGTCTGGGCAAATAGCTTGGCCGGCAAATCTAGGTACACGCCGCCGGGACGGCCCGACAAGGCCGAGCGGATGGCCCGCGCAATGCCCACGCCAATGTCCTCGGCGTGCAGCACCCGAAAGGCGGCTTTGCACAAAGGCTTGGCAATCGCCAATTGGTCCATCTCTTCGTAATCGCCTTGCTGCAAATCCACAATCTCGCGCTCGCTGGAACCGCTGATCAAAATCATCGGAAAGCAATTGGTCGTGGCATTGGCCAGCGCCGTCAGACCGTTCAGAAAGCCCGGGGCCGACACGGTAAGGCAAATGCCCGGCTTTTGCGTCAAAAAGCCCGCCGCCGCCGCGGCATTGCCCGCGTGCTGCTCGTGGCGGAACGAGATCACCCGCATGCCTTGCCCCTGCGCCATGCGCGTCAGGTCGGTAATCGGGATGCCCGGCAGGCCAAAGATGGTGTCGATGCCGTTGAGCTTGAGGGCATCGATAACTAAATGAAAGCCGTCGATTTGCGCGCCGGAATCGGCAACGGCATGGTTTTCCTGGGGGCTGGTGGCGGTCATGGGTGGGCTCCGTGAAGAAAAGGGTGGCGCGGTTTTCCACCGGCTGTTCTTAGTACCTGACTCCCTGGCCTGAGGCCTGTATTCCCAGCCCAGCCGGGCCGAATGCAGCCTTGGCGCAGCACACCAGGCGCGGCTATTGGCGCTAAGAATTCAGCCTGTGAAATTCACTCTCGCATAGTAGGCTCTTACGCGGCAAATTTCGAGAGGGTAAATACCTAGACGGGGGCGGTTTGAGTCGCTTGGACGCCTCTCTTAAACTGCCCGCATGGACCGCCAAACTGCTTTAACCCTGTTAAGAGCGCACAAGCCGCACCTGCAAAGCCAATTTGGCGTGCGCAGCTTGGCGCTTTTTGGCTCCACTGCACGCGGACAAGCCTAAGAGGGGAGTGACGTGGATATTTTGATTTCCTTTGTCTGTGCACCTACTTCCAAGCAGTATTTTGGTGCGCGGTTCTACCTCGAGGATGTCTTGCAGTGTCCGGTCGATTTAGTGACTGAGAAGGCTTTGCGCCAGGAGCTTCGCCCTTACGTTGAACGGGATGCCGTACATGTCTAGCGACTTGCCTGATCTTGAACCTTGAACTTTTAACGTCACACGTTGAAATTTCTAGGTTCCGCCTTAGTGAAGCGAGCAAGGCTCCGTTTCCATAAATCGTGAACAAGTGATTACAATTGCAGCCATGTACAAGGTCAAGCGTACTGCTGAATTTGATGCTTGGCTTGCTAGCATCAAAGATGGTATGACCCGTATCCGCCTTGCCAAGCGGCTTGACAAGGCGCAGCGGGGGCTGCTGGGAGATGTGGAGCCCGTGGGCGAAGGGGTTAGCGAGATGCGCGAGTTTTTTGGCCCGGGTTGGCGCATGTATTACGTTGAGCGTAAGGGAATCATCATCGTGATGCTCGGAGGCGGTGACAAATCAAGCCAGCAGGCCGATATTGCTGCGGCGATCGCCTTGTCTAAGTCTATTGAGGAGTAATTGCTCATGACCAAGAAACTGAAAGTAGCGGATCTGCCAGATTTCGATATGGCAGAAATGCTCAAAACCGAAGAAGACGTCGCCCATTACCTGACACTGGTATTGGATGAAAACGACATCGGTGAATTCACCCATGCGCTGGGGATTGTTGCCCGTTCTCGTGGGATGAGCGCCGTGGCTGAAAAATCTGGGTTGACACGCGAGGCGCTTTATAAAGCACTGCGCCCCAGTTCTCAGCCCCGGTTTGACACGATTTACAAGGTCTGCCAAGCCCTTGGCGTTCGATTGGTGGCACAGTCAGGACCTGCGCCGGTCTGACGCACCATGCCCTGGCACGCCAGCCTCCAACTCGACTACGCCTTAGAACAAGGGCGTAGCGTCGCACGCCATAAGCACAGCGGGCCTTTGCGCATATTGCAAAGCCTGTACCCTGAGGGCGATGCGGTCTGCCACAACGTGCTGGTGCATCCACCGGGCGGACTGGTCGGGGGCGATACGCTGGAGTTAGATATCCACGCCGCCGCAGGCAGCCACGGCTTGATGACCACGCCAGGCGCCACCCGTTTTTACCGCGCCGAAGATGCCCCGGCCCGCCAGATCACGCGGCTGCGTCTGGACGAAGGCGCGCGCCTGGAATGGCTGCCGCAAGAGACACTGTGCTACAGCGGCTGCCGCGCCGAAAACACCCTGTCCATGGAGATTGCGCCCGGCGCCGAACTGATGGGCTGGGACATCACTGCGCTAGGCCTGCCGCACGCCGGTCTGCCTTTTGAAAGCGGCTATGTGCAGCAGCAATTGCAATGGCCGGGCGTTTGGTTGGAGCGCGCCCGCTTGGCCGCGGACGATGCGTTGCTGATGCAAGGCCGCGCTGGCCTGGCCGGCTTGCGCTGCACCGCCACGCTCTACCTGGCCTGCGGCACACCGTTTACCCGCGCTGCCAAAGAGACGGCGTTAGACGCGGCTCGCACCCTGATTGCCGACCACCGCCTGTCTGCCAGCGCGGGCGCTACCAGCCCGAACCCGCACACCGTGCTGGTGCGCGTCTTGTCCGACCAGGTGGAGCCCACGGTGCAATTGCTGCGCGCCATCCGCCTGGCTTGGCGCCAAGCGCACTGGCAACTGTCCGCCGCAGCGCCGCGTATTTGGGCGATGTAGCCTAGCGGCCTAAATCGCCACCAGTTCCCGTACCCCATCTATTTCCATATTGCTACCGCGCCCCTGGGCCAAAACCGAGCCGCGTTCCATCACGATGTAGCTGTCGGCCAGTTCTCGGGCGAAGTCGTAGTACTGCTCTACCAGCACAATCGCCATCGCGCCCTGGTCGGCCAGTTTGCGGATCACGCGGCCTATGTCTTTGATGATGCTCGGTTGTATGCCTTCGGTGGGTTCGTCCAGCACCAGCACTTTGGGGCCTGCGGCCAGCGCGCGGCCAATCGCCAGTTGTTGTTGCTGCCCACCCGAGAGGTCGCCGCCCCGGCGCTTGCGCATCTCATGCAACACCGGAAACCATTCAAATATTTCTTGCGGCAGCGGCGTGCCTGCGGGCTTACCGGCCAGGCCCATCAACAGGTTTTCTTCTACCGTCAGGCGTGCAAAAATTTCACGGCCCTGCGGTACATAGCCCAGGCCAGCGCGGGCGCGTTCATAGGGCGTGGCTTTCTCCAGCGCCTGCCCTCCCAGCGCGATGCTGCCAGTGCGAATCGGCACCAGGCCCATCAAGGATTTGAGCAGCGTGGTCTTGCCTACGCCATTGCGCCCCAGCACCACGGTAATCTGCCCGGCCTCTGCTTGCAAATCTACATCCCGCAAAATATGCGAGCCGCCGTAATACTGGTTCACGCCTGTCATCGAGAGCATGGCCTTACCTTCCTAAATAGACTTCGATCACGCGCTCGTCGGCCTGCACCTGCGCTAGCGTGCCTTGCGCCAGCACCGCGCCTTCGCACAACACTGTCACCGTGTCCGAGATGGCTTTGATAAACGCCATGTCGTGTTCCACCACCAGCAGCGAGTGCTTGCCCTTGAGGCTTAAAAACAATTCGGCGGTGCGCTCGGTTTCCTGGTCCGTCATACCGGCCACCGGCTCGTCCAGCAGCAAGAGCTTGGGCTCTTGGGTGAGCAGCATGCCAATTTCCAGCCACTGCTTTTGTCCGTGGCTCAGCAAGCCGGCCTGGCGCGTCAGGTTGTCTTGCAGGGCAATGGTTTCCAGTACTTCGCACAAGCGCTCGGACTGCGCAGCGCTGCGCTGAAAGCGCAAAGAACTGGCCACATCTTTGCGCATGGACATGGCTAGCTCCAGGTTTTCAAACACGCTCAGGTTTTCGAAGACCGTGGGTTTTTGAAACTTGCGGCCAATGCCCAGGCTAGCGATCTCGGGCTCGTTATAGCGCAGCAAGTCGATGGTGCTGCCAAAGTACACCGTGCCGCTATCGGGCCGGGTTTTGCCGGTGATGATGTCCATCATCGTCGTCTTGCCCGCGCCATTGGGCCCGATGATGCAGCGCAGCTCGCCCGGGGCAATATCCAGCGACAAATTGTTAATCGCTTTAAAGCCGTCAAAGCTCACGCTCACGTCTTCTAAGTAGAGGATGCGTCCGTGCGTCAGGTCCAGCTCGGCACCTGCGCGCAGGCGGCCTATGCCTGCGCTGCGACCGCCCGATGCGGTCTGTGCTTTGCCGGCATCCATGGTTTGCAGCCGCGCTTGCATCCGGGCTGCGCCTTGTTCTAAAAGCTCGGGTGTCATGCGCCACCCCGCTTGCGTTGTTGCAGCAAGCCCACTACGCCTTGCGGAAGGTAAAGCGTCACCCCGATAAACAAGGCGCCCAAAAAGTAGAGCCAAAACTCGGGGTAGGCAACGGTGAGCCAGCTCTTGGCGCCGTTCACCAAAAACGCGCCGATGATGGGCCCGATCAGCGTTGCGCGCCCGCCCACTGCGGTCCACACGGCAATCTCAATCGAATTGGCCGGGCTCATTTCGCTGGGGTTGATGATGCCCACTTGCATCACATACAGCGCACCGGCGATGCCGCACAGCACCGCCGACAGCGTCCAGATCGCCAGCTTGTAGCCCAGCGGCGAATAGCCGCTAAACATCAGCCGCGACTCGGCATCGCGTATCGCTTGCAGCACCCGCCCGAACTTAGAGCGCACCACCCAGCGCGCCAGCAAAAAGCTACCCAGCAGCACCAGCGCGGTAATCACAAACAGCGTCATGCGCATCGAAGGGGTTGCTATCGGTATGTCCGCAAAGCGCTTGAAATCGGTAAAACCGTTGTTGCCTCCAAAGCCTGTTTCGTTGCGGAAAAAAAGCAGCATGGCAGCAAAGGTCAGCGCCTGGGTGATGATAGAAAAATACACCCCTTTGATGCGCGAGCGAAATGCAAAAAACCCAAACACCAAGGCCACCAACGCCGGCACCAGCGGCACCAAAATCAGGGTTGCCCACAAGTTGTCTGACAAAGCCCAATGCCAGGGCAAAGTCTTCCAATCGAGAAACACCATAAAGTCCGGCAGCGGGCTTTTGTAATTGCCGTCTAGCCCGATCTGGCGCATCAGGTACATGCCCATCACATAGCCGCCCAGCGCAAAAAACAAACCGTGGCCCAGGCTGAGGATGCCGGTGTAGCCCCAGATCAAATCCATAGCCAGCGCGCACAGCGCGTAACACATGATCTTGCCCACCAGCGCCACCGCAAAATCACTGAGGTGCCAGATGCTGCCCGCAGGCACCCACAAATTAAGCAGGGGCGCCAGGCCGCACAAGAGCACCAGGCAGGCCAGCCAGGCGCTCCAGCCGCTGCGTGACAACAGGGCCGGGCTTTGGGGAAGGCTTAGCGCGCTCATGCGTCTGCGCTCCGGCCCTTAAGGGCAAAAATACCTTGCGGGCGCTTTTGGATAAAGATGATGATGAATAGCAGCACCGCAATCTTGGCCAACACCGCGCCCGTCAAGCCTTCTAAAAACTTATTGATCACGCCCAGGCCTAGCGCCGCCAGCACGGTGCCGGCCAATTGGCCTACGCCGCCCAACACCACCACCATAAATGCATCGACGATATAGCTTTGCCCCAGGTCGGGCCCCACGTTGCCGATCTGGCTCAGCGCACATCCGGCCAGCCCGGCAATACCCGAACCCAGCGCAAACGCATAGGTATCCACCCGCGCGGTATGCACACCCATGCAGGCGGCGATAGGCCGGTTTTGCGTTACGGCGCGCACAAACAAACCGAGCCGGGTTTTGCTGATCAAGAGCGCCACCGCCAGCAAGACGGTGAGCGCAAACGCAATGATGATGATGCGGTTGTAGGGCAGGGCCAGGTTGCCCATCAGCTGCACGCCGCCGCTCATCCATGAGGGGTTTTCTACGCCCACGTTTTGCGCGCCAAACACGCTGCGCACCGCTTGCATCAGCACCAGGCTGATCCCCCAGGTGGCCAGCAAAGTCTCTAAAGGCCGGCCATACAAATGGCGTATCACGCTGCGCTCCAGCAGCGCGCCCACCAGTGCCGACACCATAAAAGCCACCGGCACACTGGCCAGCAAATACCAGTCAAAGGCGCCGGGCAGGTACTGGCGAAACAAGGCTTGCACCACATAGGTGGCATAGGCGCCCACCATCATCAGCTCGCCATGCGCCATATTGATCACACCCATGAGGCCATAGGTAATCGCTAGGCCCAGCGCCACCAGCAGCAAGATCGAGCCCAGGCTGATACCGCTAAAAATAGCGCCCAGACGGTCGCCCCAGGCCAGGCGTTTTTGCACCGCTACCAGGCTTTTGCGCAAAGCCTGGCGCACATTGGCATCGGACTCAGCGGCCAGACGTTCTTGCAGCAAGGTTTGCGTGGCCGCTTGGGCGCTGGCGCCCATCAGTTCGGCAGCGGCCAGGCGCTTGGCCGGGTCTTCGCTGCCCAGCAAGGCCGCTGCACGCAACAGGTTCAGGCTATCGCGGATGTTGCCATCGCCCTCATTGGCAATCGCGTTGTCAATCAGCGGCAATTGCGCCTCGCTCACCTGGCCTTGCAAGGCCTTGACGGCAGCGCGGCGCACAGCAGTATCCGGGCTAAGCAATTGCAGCGCGGACAAGGCGTTGTCTATCTCGCCGCGCAAGCGGTTGTTCACCATCGCGTCTTCGGCGGCCTGAAGCGCGTCGGCGGCAATTGGTAGTGGGCTGCCATCGGTGGGGCTGACAGGTTTGCCCTCGCGCAGCACCACGGGCTTACCGGACACGATTTTTACCGTGCCATCGGCCAAGGCTTGCAAAAAAATCAGGGTGGCTTCGTCAGGGATTTGTACGGCGGCCTGCAAGGCGGCAATACGGCTGTCCGCTTCGCCGATGGCGATGGACTGGGCTTGTTCGCCCGTTAAAGCATGTGCACTCATTGCCAATGTCTGGCTGCACAGGAACACCAGCAGAACGCGGCTCCATCGGTCAATT
>CANFJQ010000128.1 GCA_947447615.1 Comamonadaceae bacterium | reverse complement strand
GTACCTTTTGGGTGGTGCGCGGGGGGGGACTCGAACCCCCACACCATTGCTGGCGTCAGGACCTAAACCTGGTGCGTCTACCAATTTCGCCACCCGCGCAAAAAAATTCAGCAACCCGCCGCGCCCTGCGCAACACCCTCAAAGTGCTGGCTGGCCCGGCCGATCGCTGGAAATCGGTTAGCCGGGCATTTTAGCCTGCACGCCCACCGGCTCGCGCCGCACCCTGAACCATGCCGCGTACATGGCGGGCAAAGCCAGCAAAGTCAAGGCCGTCGCAACAATTAAACCGCCCATGATCGCCACTGCCATCGGGCCCCAGAACACCGAGCGCGACAGGGGAATCATGGCCAGCACCGCAGCGGCCGCCGTCAGCACGATGGGCCGCAAGCGGCGCACCGCCGACTCGACGATGGCGTCCCAGGCCGGCACGCCCTTGACCCGGTCCTGCTCGATCTGGTCGATCAAAATCACGGAATTGCGCTGAATCATGCCCATCAAGGCAATTACGCCCAACAAAGCGACAAAGCCAAAAGGCCGCCCAAAGCTCAGCAAAGCGGCCGCCACACCGGCGATACCCAGCGGGCCCGTCAGAAAAACCAACATAGACCGGCTGAAACTGTGCAGTTGCAGCATTAACAGCGTGAACGTGATGAACAGCATGATGGGAATGCCCGCCGCAATCGAGCTGGAGCCCTTGCTGCTTTCTTCCACCGCGCCAGCCACCTGAATACGGTAGGCACCCTGCCCTTTGGCCGCCCAGCTGGACTCCAGCTTGCGCATATCGGGTGCCAACTGCCCGGTCACGGTGGCGCCTTGCAGGCCTTCGGCAATGTCGCCTTGCACGGTGATCGCGTAGTCGCGCCCCTCGCGCCACAGCACGCCCGGCTCCCAGACAAAAGTCGGCTTGGCGATTTGCGTAAGCGGAATGGACTTACCGCTGGCCGTGGGCACATAGGCGTTGCCAATGTCGGATATGGCGTTGCGTTCGGACAGGGGCTGGCGCAGCACGATATCGATCAACTTATCACCCTCGCGGAACTGCCCTACCGTGCTACCCGACAGCAGGGTGCGGGCCGCCTGCGCAATCGACTGGCTGCTCACCCCCAGCGCGCGCGCCTTGGCCTGGTCCACGTCCAAGCGGATGACCTTGACTGGCTCGTTCCAGTTGTCATTGACGCCCCGCATATTGGGGTTGGCGCGCATCTGCGCTTTCACTTCGTTGGCGCGCACACGCAATTGGTCAGCGTCCGGCCCGATGACGCGGAACTGCACCGGATAGGCCACCGGCGGGCCGTTGGGCAATATCTTCACCCGCGCCCGCACTTCGGGAAACTCTTGGGCCATCAGGGCAGGCAACTGGATACGCAAGCTTTCGCGCCGTTTCAAATCGACGGGCAGGACAATAAATTGCGACACATTGGACTGCTGAAAAATCGCATCTAAAGGCAAATAAAAGCGCGGCACGCCAGAGCCAATCCAGGTCGCCACATTGACCACGCCGCTTTCCTGCATCAGGCGCGCCTCAATACGGCGGCTGACTTCTTCATTGGCAGCAATCGAGGTGCCCTCGGCAAACCACACATCCATCATGACTTCAGGGCGGCTCGAGTCCGGGAAAAACTGTTGCTGCACCTTGCCCATGCCCACAATGCCCAGGGCAAAGGTAAGCAGCATCACGCCAATCGTGATCCAGCGGTGCGCCACACACCAGTTCACCGTGCGCCTGAAGGCGTTGTAAAAAGGGGTATCGAACACTTCATGGTGCTCTGCCTCTGGCGCATTGCTTTTTACCTTGAGCAAGACGGTGCCCAGGTAAGGCACAAAGTACACCGACACCAGCCAACTCACCAAAAGAGCCAGCACCGTCACACCAAAAATAGCGAAGGTGTATTCACCGACCGTAGAGCGCGCAATACCGATGGGCAAGAAGCCAACGGCGGTAATCAAGGTGCCGGTCAGCATCGGCATGGCAGTGATCTCATAGGCGAAGGTGGCGGCGCGCACCTTGTCGTAGCCCTCTTCGATTTTGCGCACCATCATTTCCACCGCGATGATGGCATCGTCCACCAAAAGTCCCAGCGCGATGATGAGCGAGCCCAGGGAAATTTTGTGCAGGCCTATGCCCCAGTAATACATACCCAAAAAAGTGACAGCCAGCACCAGCGGAATCGTGATGGCCACCACCAGTCCGGGGCGCACATCCACGTAATACTGGCGGTACCAGGCCTGCCTGCCCGGGCGCTTGTGCAAACCCAGCGCAACAAAGCTGACCAGGAGCACGATGACAATCGCCTCGATCAGCACACCGATAAATTCGTTCACCGACTTGGCGACCGCGGTTGGCTGGTCCTGCACTTCCACCAGGCTGATGCCCACCGGCAAAGCAGCGCCAATGCGCGCGGTGGTGGCCTTTAAGGCCTTGCCCAGGGCGATGATGTCGCCGCCCTTGGTCATGGACACGCCCAGGGCGATGACTTGCTGGCCTTGAAAGTGCACCTTCACCCCGGCAGGGTCGATATACCCGCGCTTGATTTCTGCAATGTCGCCCAGGCGCAGCTGGTTGCCCGAGCTGCCGCGAATCGGCATAGCGCGCAATTGCTCCTCAGCCTGAAAGGCACCGCTCACGCGCACCTGCACCACATCCAGCGGGGTTTGCATGGTGCCTGCGCCTTCCATGGCGTTTTGCTGTGAAAGCTGGGCCAGCACCTGGTTCATGTCCAGCCCCAGCTGCGCCAGGCGGCGCTGCGACATTTCGATGTACAACTTCTCGTCCTGCACACCGAATAATTCCACCTTATTGACGTCGGGCACGCGCAGCAATTGCTGGCGTACCGTATCGGCCTGCTCTTTGACTTCGGCAGGCGAAAAGCCTTCGGCCTGCAGCGCGTAAATCACGCCATAGACATCGCCAAATTCATCATTGAAAAACGGCCCGTTGACACCGCCGGGCAAGGTGTAGCGCATATCGCCCACTTTCTTGCGCACCGTATACCAAAGGTCAGGCACCTCGCCGGGGCGCGTGGAGTCTTTCAGCTGAAAAAAGATGGTGGTTTCGCCAGGCTTGGAAAAGCTGCGAATCTTGTCAGCACCGGGCACCTCTTGCAAAGTGCGCTCTATCTTGTCGGTCACCTGCTCGGCCATTTGGGTGGCGGTGGCGCCTGGCCAAAAGGCACGGACGACCATTATTCGGAAGGTAAACGGCGGGTCTTCATCCTGACCGAGCTGGAAGTAGGCGGCAGCGCCCAAGATCATCAACACCAGCATCAAGTAGCGCGTCAGCGCCGCGTGGTCCAGTGCCCAGCGGGACAGATTGAAACCGGGCTTGGGAGTGTCCTGTTGCATAGGGCCACTCACTTGGCAGCAGCCGGGACATTGGCTGCGGCAGCGGCAGCTTGCTTAGGCTGGTAAATCGTGACCTTTTGGCCCGGATTGAGCACATGGGCGCCCACGCTCACCACCTGCATGCCCGGCTCCAGGCCTTGGGCCACCACCACTTCATTGCCATCAGCCGTGGCTATGGCGATAGGCTGCAGGCGCACCGTCATGGTCGCTTTTTCCAGCACCCAAACAGCTGCTTTTTCGCCGTCATGCACAAGCGCGCTGGTAGGCAGTTTGATAACCGGCGGTCCCGAGCGGTCTAGCGCCTTGGGCAATACGGTCACGGTAGAGCCTAGCGGCCAGGTTTCGGGGCCGCCTAAACCCACTTTCACGGTAAATGTCCGCGTCACCGGATCCGCGCTGGCAGCCACTTCGCGCACACTGGCTGTCGCACTTTTTTGCTCTGCCCAGGCCTGCACTTGCACTTGCGAGCCGACTTTGAGTTTGCCCACTTTGTCCTCGGGCACGGCAAACACCACATCGCGCCCGCCGTCCTGGGCGATGCGTAAGACCGGCGTGCCCGCCGCCAGCACCTGGCCCGGCTCGGCATCGACCGAGGTGACCACACCGGCCACATCGGCCACCAAATTGGCGTAGCCGGTTTGGTTGCCCAAGCCGGCGAGCTGCGCCTGTGCCTGGTCCACTTGGGCCTGCGCGGCTTTGAGGGCGGTATCGCGCCGCTCCAATTCGGCTGCGCTGATGAAATTTTGCTCGCGCAAGTCTTTGTAGCGCTTGTAGTCGGCCAGGGCCAAATCCCGGTTGGTGGCGGCAGCGGCCAGTTGGGCGCGTGCGCCATCGGCGGCTAGTTTGAAGTCCTGCGGATCGAGTTGCGCAAGCAGTTCTCCGGCTTTCACATGCTGGCCCAGCTCTACATTGCGGCGCAACAATTTACCGCTGACACGAAATCCCAGCCGGGACTCCACGCGCGAACGCACCTCACCAGCGTATTCGGCGCCCGACTGCATGGCGTCCAAGCCCACCGTCACCACCTTAACCGCGCGCACCGGTTCCTCGGCAGGTACGGGTTTGGTACAGGCTTGCAGAAAAAGACAAGCCAAAAGAACAAGGCCGGTAGACCAGGAAAAGCGCAGGTACATAGGAAGCTGGGTAAAAAAGTGGGATGAGGAAACGCCAATCCAAGATGCGCAGTACGCATGCTGGAGTGCCTTTGGCAGATTATTACTGACTGACTGGTTAGTAATTTAGCGGGATTTCGTCTTTCTGTCAAGCCATGTGCCTGACCGCACACGGGGCATTGGCAAGCAGGACCTTCCCCTTGGGCCCCGTTTGGACCGGTTGCGTCACGGCTATCAGTTCTTGTACAGGCCTGTGCCCGCCACCAGAAACAGCGCTTGCCAAGGCACAATGCTCGGCTATGCCACCCCCCGCAGCAGCGCGCGCCGCGCCTATTGAGCACTACGAGAACTTTCCGGTTGCGTCCTGGCTCTGCCCGCCGCATTTGCGGGCGCCGATTGCCGCCATCTACCACTTTGCCCGCACCGCAGACGACCTGGCCGACGAAGGCCAGGCCAGCGCCGAACAGCGCCTAGCCGATCTGGCGGCTTACCGGCAGGCATTGAAGGACGCGTGTGCAATGTCCCTTAGCGCACCTGCGCCAATTACCTCCGACTGGCCGCAAGTCTTCGGCCCTTTGGCCCGCGCAATCGCCGACTTTGCCCTTCCACCGCATTTATTGCACGCCTTGCTCGACGCTTTTGAACACGATGTGCGCATGACACGCGATGGCGGGGACTACCCCGATAGGGCCGCTTTGCTAGCTTATTGCGCTAACTCCGCGAACCCGGTAGGGCGCTTACTGTTGCATTTGTACGGCGTACAGGACGCGCCCGCGCTAGCTCGCAGCGATGCGATTTGCACTGCCCTGCAACTGATCAACTTCTGGCAGGACCCCAGCCGGGATTTGCCCCGAGGCCGTAATTACTTCCCCCGCGATGGGTGCGCCAGCACCGGCTTTGACCCCGTGCCTTTTATGCGGCAGCCCAGCGCCACGGCCACTGCAAGCGCCGACGCTATGGTGCGCCTGTGCGCAGCAGATGCCAGAGCGCGCATGGAGCAGGGCCAAGCCCTGGTGCACCGCGTGCCAGGCCGCGCCGGATGGGAACTGCGCTTGGTGGTGCAAGGGGCTTTGCGCGTGCTGGACAAGATAGAAGCCTTGGGCGGCGCGGTTTTGCACACGCGACCTCGCGTGCACTGGTGGGACGCGCCGCGCATCGTCTGGCGCGCGCTCCTGATGTGAGCACCGCTACGCATGAGAGGCAAGCGCCGAGCCTATAAAAAGGCGGTTGCCGCAAACGGCACCGCTTTGCGCTAATTGGCAAGCCCTGGCAAGCGGCGCTCAGGCGACAATAGGGCATGACTCCCGCCCAGTATGTACAGGAAAAGGCGGCCGCCTCGGGCAGCAGCTTTTATTACGCCTTTTTGTTTTTGCCGCCGCCACGGCGCGCGGCCATCACCGCCTTTTATGCGTTTTGCCGTGAAGTCGATGACGTGGTCGATGATGCGGTAGACCCCGGCGTCGCCGCCACCAAACTGGCCTGGTGGCTGAGCGAGGTGTCCAAGGCCTATGCCGGTCAGCCCTCCCACCCGGTCATGAAAGCCTTGATGCCACTGGCGCCCACCTACGGCATCACCCAAGAGCATCTGCACAGCGTGATCCGAGGCTGCCAGATGGACTTGGAACAAACCCGTTACCTAGACTTCCCGAACCTGCAACGCTACTGCCATTTGGTCGCCGGCGTGGTGGGGGAAGTGGCTGCCCTAATCTTCGGCCAAACCGAGGCCCAAACCACGGTCTATGCGCACACCCTGGGCCAGGCGCTGCAACTGACCAACATCATCCGCGACGTCGGTGAAGACGCCCAACGCGGAAGAATATATATACCAGTCAATGAGTTGCAACGTTTTGATGTGAAAGCACACGAAGTATTAAAGTGTGTGCCCTCGGCCCGTTTCAGCGCTTTGATGGCCTTTCAGGCACAGCGCGCGCACGGCTTGTACGAACAGGCGCTGGACCTGCTTCCTGCGGGCGAGCGGCGCAACCAAAAGCCTGGCCTGATGATGGCCAGTATTTACCGGTGCCTGCTGCGCCAGATCGAGCGCGAGGGATTTCCGGTCCTCGAGCGCCGGGTAAGGCTCACGCCGATCCACAAATTCTGGCTGGCCTGGAAAGTCCAGGCGCTGGGCCGCCTATGACCCGCTATCGCGTCTGCGTGGTGGGCGCTGGCTGGAGCGGGCTGGCAGCGGCCATCCATGCAGTGCAGGCCGGACACCAAGTTACGGTCCTGGAAGCCAGCCGCTCGCTGGGCGGGCGCGCGCGCACGCTACCGGCCAGTGCCGACGCGCTCATGCCCGACGGCAGCACGGCCACCCTGGACAATGGCCAACACATCTTGCTGGGCGCCTACCGCGAAACCCTGGACTTGATGCGCACCGTAGGCCTGGACCCGGCGCAAACCCTGCTGCGCCTGCCCCTGGGTCTGCGCTTTGCCGACGGCGATGGCTTGCAACTGCCCGATTGGCCGCAACCCTGGAACCTGATGGCCGGACTGCTGATGGCCAGCGGCTGGACTATGGGCGATAAAAGGTCTTTGCTGCGGGCTTTGCGGCTCTGGCGGAAAAACCGTTTTGAGTGCAGCGCGCACACTAGTGTTGCCGAACTTTGCCAGGGCATACACAGCACCGTGGTGGAAGACTTGATTACCCCCTTGTGCATTTCGGCACTGAACACACCGCCGCAATTGGCCAGCGGCCAGGTTTTTTTAACCGTACTACACGACAGCGTGTTTGCCAAACCACGCAAGAAAAAATATGCGGGGCCCGGCGGTTTACAGGCAGCCCGCATGGTGGACGCACCGCCCGAAATAGCAACGCCAAACCCGCCCTGGCGCGCTGCCGGTTCAGACATGCTGGTGCCCACCGTAGATTTGGGTGCCTTGTTCCCGCAGGCGGCGGCCGCTTGGCTGAGCGACTATGGCGCCAGCGTGCGTTTGGGCCAGCGCGCAGCCTGCCCGCAGCGGAGCGGCGGGCAGTGGCAGATCAACGGCGAGGGCTTTGACCGCGTGATCTGGGCCACCGCCCCGCAGCACGCGGTGCAGGCCTTTAGCGAGTACCTGCCCTTAGCCCCCAAAAACCTGGGCTTGCATTTACAGCGCTGGCTGCGCCCGGCCAAAGCCATGCGCTACCAATCCATCGCCACCGTCTAT
Organism: Comamonadaceae bacterium; assembly: GCA_947447615.1. Taxonomy (GTDB): domain Bacteria; phylum Pseudomonadota; class Gammaproteobacteria; order Burkholderiales; family Burkholderiaceae_C; genus Allorhodoferax. The sequence goes on along the minus strand of CANFJQ010000128.1, from coordinate 785 downwards.
GCGCACGCGCCGGGCCTGGTTTTGCCCCGCCCCATGCTGGCCCTGCGCAGCAGCCCGCAGGCACCAGCGCAATTTGCGTTTGACCGAGGCCAACTCGGCGGCCCACCCGGCCTGCTGGCGCTGGTAGTCAGCGCCCCCCAGGGGGAGTACGAACAGCTCGAATCCATGGTGCTGGCCCAGGCCCAAGAACAGTTGGAAGACTGGCTCGATGGTCAGCGCCTAAGCGCCATCCGTACCGTGATAGAAAAACAGGCCACTTTCTCTTGTGCAGCCCGTATGGTGCGACCACCGCAGCAGGTCGCGCCGGGCCTGTTGGCCTGCGGGGATTACCTGTACAAGCCCTACCCTGCGACCTTGGAAGGTGCGGTGCGAAGCGGGATCATGGCGGCGCTTGGTCTGGATGAGACTGAAGGTTTTGTCTGGAAAGAATAGGCTGCGAAAGCAGGTTTCGGCCTGATAGCAGGGTTACTTTCTTTTGTTTCGCCAAAAGAAAGTAAAGAAAAAGCGCGCCAATAGCCTTCTGTGTTTGGCTTGATGCCGGCTTTTTGCTTGCCGCAGGGCTTGCGCCTGCCGCGGGCCTCACTTTTCTTTGCGTCGCCAAAGAAAAGGTAAGCAAAAGAAAGGCGAGCCAAAGGCCGTGCCCCTGCGGGGTGCCTTGCGCTACTCGCGCCGGCCGGGGTCGGGCGCAAACTCGCTACGCTCAGACAAGCGCCCGCCCTGATCCGGTCGCCGCTGCGTTGCTCAGCACGGCCTATGGCAAGAGGGGCAGCATCTGCTCGTTCGCT
>CANFJQ010000127.1 GCA_947447615.1 Comamonadaceae bacterium | reverse complement strand
TAATCAGCCAGCAAACTGTCGATCAGATCTTTGGGTACTGCTTTCTTTGTATTTACGGTCATATCCACTCCTGGAAGTTCGACGGTTACCCGCCATTTGACCGTTTACACAAAATTCAGTACACCCCCTGAGCAATGAGTCTTTGAAATTACCTTAGCGATACGCGCCGCTAAGGAACCTCTGCATAAGTCCAAACCCGTCATTGCGAGCGCAGCGAAGCAATCCATTTTTGCTTGCCAATCAATTACTTACGGATCGCCGCGTCGCTGCACTCCTCTCGATGACGGGCTTATGCAGACCTTCCCCTTAGGGCGCTACATCGTCAGCCCTTTTTGCCCGGCACCAAAGTCGTAGGCAAGGCCTTTTGCAGCATGTCCGGGTAATCCCGGCTGAAGTGCAGGCCGCGGCTTTCGTGGCGGGCGCGGGCGCTTTGGACGATGAGGTCGGCCACTTGCACCAGGTTGCGCAATTCCAGCAAGTCGCGGCTGACGTGGAAGTTGGCGTAAAACTCATTGATCTCGTCTTGCAGCAGCGCGATGCGGTGCGCGGCGCGCTCTAGGCGCTTGTTGGTGCGCACGATGCCTACGTAGTCCCACATAAAGCGGCGCAGCTCGTCCCAGTTGTGCGAAATCACCACCGACTCGTCGGCGTCCGTCACCCGGCTGTCGTCCCAGGCGGGCAGAGCGGGCGGCGCGCTGAGGTGGCTGTTTTCAATATCCTGACTGGCGGCGCGGGCAAACACCATGCATTCCACTAATGAATTACTTGCCAACCGGTTGGCGCCATGCAGGCCGCTGCACGCTGCTTCGCCGATGGCGTACAAACCCGCCAGGTCGGTGCGGCCTTGCAAATCGGCCAGCACGCCGCCGCAGGTGTAATGCGCAGCAGGCACCACCGGAATCGGTGCGCGGCTGATGTCGATGCCCAGCTCAAGGCAGCGTGCATAGATATTAGGAAAGTGCTCCTGGATAAAGGCCAGCGGCTGGTGCGATATGTCTAGGTACACGCAATCAAAGCCGCCCTTCTTCATTTCAAAGTCGATGGCGCGGGCTACCACGTCGCGCGGGGCCAGTTCGGCGCGGGCATCGTGTTTGGGCATAAAGCGCGTGCCGTCGGGCAGCAGCAAACGTCCGCCTTCGCCGCGCACCGCTTCGCTGATCAGGAAAGACTTGGCGTGCGGGTGGTACAGGCAGGTGGGGTGGAACTGGATGAACTCCATGTTCTGCACCCGGCAGCCGGCGCGCCAAGCGGCGGCGATGCCGTCGCCGGTAGCGGTGTCGGGGTTGGTGGTGTACAGATAGACCTTACCCGCGCCGCCAGTGGCTAGCAAGGTATGCGGCGCGCGGAAGGTCAGCACTTCGTCGCTGTCTTCGTCCAGCGCGTACAGGCCCAGGCAGCGGCGCTCCGCATTCTTGTGGCCGGGTAATTTGTCAGTGGTTATCAGGTCCACCAGCGTATGGTTTTCAAACAGCGTGATATTGGCGGTTTGCTGCACCTTTTCGATAAGGGTGCGCTGCACGGCGGCGCCAGTGGCGTCCGTCACATGCACGATGCGCCGGGCGCTGTGGCCGCCTTCGCGCGTGAGGTGTAAGTCGCCGTTGTCCTCGGTGCTAAAGGGCACGCCCATGGCTTGTAGCCAGGCAATCGCTTGCGGCGCCTGCTCTACGACAAATTGCGTAGCGGCCAGATCGCACAAACCGGCGCCTGCCACCAAGGTGTCGTCCACATGCGCGGCGAAGCTATCGGTCTTGTCCCAAACAGCCGCAATGCCGCCTTGGGCCCAGCCGCTAGAGCCTTCGCGCACGGCGCGTTTGGTAATCACCGCGACGCGGTATTTGCTGGAAAGCAACAGCGCCGAACTCAGCCCGGCCAGGCCGCTGCCGACAATCAGAACGTCAAAGTCCAGCGAGGTGGTGGGCTGCGCGCTCGCCATGGCTTAGTGAATCCGCATGCCGGGCTGCGCGCCGGGCCAGGGGTTCAGGATGTAGATGCCGGGCTCTGCCTTCTCGTCCGCATGGCTGGCCGCCAGCACCATGCCTTCGGACACGCCAAACTTCATTTTGCGCGGCGCCAGATTGGCCACCAGCACAGTCAATTGGCCCACCAAGTCTTCAGGCTTGTACATGCTGGCAATGCCAGAAAACACATTGCGCATCCGGCCTTCACCTACGTCCAGCGTCAGGCGCAGTAATTTGACCGAACCTTCTACCGCTTCGCAGTTCACGATTTTTGCGATGCGTAAATCTATTTTGACGAAGTCGTCGATGGAGATGGTGGGGGCGATAGCTTCGCCGCCGGGAATCAGCTTGACTTCGGTTGGGGCAGGCGGCTCGAACAGAGCGTCTAGTTGCTCGGGGGTCACGCGTTGCATGAGGTGGGTGTAAGCTTGGATCGCTGCTACGTCAATATGGGATTGGCCCCACTCTTGCAAGTTGCTGCCCGTTAAAGTTCCGACTGCTTGCGCTAATTGCGGCAACACGGGAGCTAGGTAGCGCGCCAACACCGTGAAGCAATTTATCAAGGTGGAGCAGACCTGATGCAGCGCTTCGTTATTTGCGTCCTCTTTGGCGAGTTCCCAAGGCTTGTTCTGGTCCACGTAGGCGTTGACCTTGTCGGCCAGTAGCATGATTTCGCGCATAGCTTTAGCAAATTCGCGCTCTTCGTACAGTTTGCGCAGTTGAGGTTCCGTCTCACGCACTTCCCGTAATAACGCCGCCCCACTTGCACCAAAGTTGTGCGTAAGCTTGCCCTCAAAGCGCTTGGTCAAAAACCCCGCCGCCCGGCTCGCAATATTCACAAACTTGCCGATCAAATCGCTGTTCACCCGCGCCATGAAGTCATCCGCATTGAAGTCAATGTCTTCATTGCGCGCAGAGAGCTTGGCTGCCAGGTAGTAGCGCAGCCACTCGGGGTTCATGCCCAGGCTTAGGTACTTCAGCGGATCCAAACCGGTGCCACGGCTTTTGCTCATCTTTTCGCCGTTGTTCACCGTCAAAAAGCCGTGTACAAATACTTTGTTGGGCACTTTGCGGCCACTGAAATGCAGCAGCGCCGGCCAGAACAAGGTGTGGAAGGTGACGATGTCTTTGCCGATGAAGTGGTATTGCTCCAAGTCAGGCTGGGCCATGTAGGCGGCGTAATCCTGGCTGCGTTTGTCCAGTAGGTTTTTTAGTGACGCCAAATAGCCAATCGGCGCGTCCAACCAAACATAAAAATACTTGCCCGGTGCATCCGGTATTTCGATCCCAAAGTAGGGCGCGTCGCGGCTGATGTCCCAGTCGCCTAGGCCTTCGCTAGTGCTGCCGTCGGGGTTGGTGCGTACGCTAAACCATTCCTTTACCTTGTTGGCCACTTCGGGCTGCAAGCGCCCGTCTTGCGTCCAGTTTTGCAAAAACTCCACGCAGCGCGGGTCGGATAATTTGAAGAAATAGTGCTCCGAGCTTTTGAGTTCAGGCCGCACACCGGATAGCACCGAGACTGGATCTATCAAATCCGTGGGCGCATACACCGCGCCGCAGACTTCGCAGTTGTCGCCGTACTGGTCTTTGGCGTGGCATTTGGGGCACTCGCCTTTGATAAAGCGGTCCGGCAAAAACATGTTTTTCGCCGGGTCAAAAAACTGCTCTATGGTTTTGCGCGCGATCAGCGAGCCGCCTTCGCTTGCGGGAATATCGCGCAGGTCGCAATAAATCTGGCGCGCCAGGGCGTGGTTTTCTGGGGCGTCGGTGCTGTGCCAGTTGTCAAAGCTGATGTGAAAACCGTCCAGGTAAGGCTTGCGGCCTGCGGCGATATCGGCGACAAACTGCTGCGGGGTTTTGCCGGCCTTTTCGGCGGCGATCATGATGGGCGCGCCGTGGGTGTCGTCGGCGCAGACAAAGTCCACCGCGTGGCCCTGCATCCTTTGAAAGCGCACCCAGATGTCGGCCTGGATGTATTCCATGATGTGGCCGATATGGAATTTGCCGTTGGCGTAGGGCAAGGCGGTGGTGACAAACAGGTGGCGCGGCATGGTGGCGTGGCGGCTTTTGCAGCCGCCTATACGTGGGAAAAGGGGCGGATTTTAGTCCGCCCAGCCAAAAAAGCCGCAGATGGCGGCCCTTTGCGCCAGCGCGTCGGCGCGGCCCAGGGCCATGAGTTCGCCGGTATAGGCCGCTTCAAACAACAAGTAGCTGGCCAGGGCCGCGCCCTTGGCGTCCTGCGGCGCCGCCGATATGCCAACGCCGCCCAGCAGGCTGCGCACTGCCACCGGCAAGGCGTCCACATGGCGGCTGGCGATGTCGTCCAGGCGCTGGCTGGGTGCGATGACCAGCACCTCCACCGGGCGCAGGCTGCTGGCCGCGCGCACCTCGGGCGGCACCAGGGCGATGGTTTGGTTGATGCGCTGCATGCGCTCTATGTCCACCGCCAGCGCATCCAAAAAAATGCTGGACAGGGCATGCCCGGCAATTTGGGCCAGCGAGGGGTAGTGGCCCGCTTGGGCCTGCGCCGGCTCGTGCGGCTCGGCCATGCGCCCGGCGCCTATGACCAGTATGCGTTCGGCCCCCAGCCGGATGGCGGGCGACAAGGGCGCGCTTTGGCGCATCGAGCCGTCGCCAAAATATTCTTGGTGGCTGTGCAGCGGCAAGGCCTTGGCCGGAAAGATGAAGGGAATTGCCGCAGAGGCCATTAAATGCGTATGGCTGATACCGGCACGCACGCCAAAGCGCTGGGAGCGCTGCCATTCCTGCGCTGCTTGGCCTCCCTCAAAAAAAGTGACATGCTGGCCGGTGGTGTAGCTGGAGGCACTGATCGCCAGGGCTTGCAAATGCCCGGCTTGCAACAAATGCGGCAAGCGGTCTAGGACAACCATATGGGCCAGCAAGTCTTGCAACGGCGCGTTGTCCAGCAAAGACCGGGGCTTGATGCGCCACCAGCGCGTCAGCAACCAGCCCAGCGACATCAGCCCCAGCCAGCGGGCACCTGCGCGCAGCATGCGCAAGCCGCTGACGTGATAAACCTGCTCGGCGTGGATGTGCTGCCAGGTGTGGGCCATGTGGGCCACGGCCTGGTCAAAGTCATCCGCGCCGCAGGCCAATGCAGCGGCATTGATCGCGCCCGCCGAGGTGCCGCTCAAAATAGGAAAGGGATTGGGCCCGTGGGTCTGCCCCTGTTCACGGCGGATGGCGGCAATGGTTTGCAAGACGCCCACCTGGTAGGCCGCCCGCGCGCCGCCACCACTGAGCACCAGTGCGTTGTGTGCGCTGGACTTGGAGGGCAGGGGGCCTGTGGTGGACATGCGCCCGATGGTAGCGAGCCCTGTGGCTAGCGCAAGTCCGCGACCCGCCAAGGCCATGGGCTGCAGGACTAGACTACGCCCCCTCAAGGAGAATGCAATGGCAGTGACAGAACAGGGCGTGTTGGATGCCCTCAGGCAGGTGGTTGATCCCAACACGGGCAAAGATTTTGTATCCACCAAGGCGGTGCGCAATGTGCAGATCGCGCAAGACGCGGTGTCCTTTGACATCGAGTTGGGCTACCCGGCCAAGAGCCAGTTAGGCGCACTGCGCACGGCACTGACGGCGGCGGTGCAGGCCTTGGATGGCGTGAAGCAAGTCACCGTCCACTTACACACCAAGATCGCCGCGCATGCGGTGCAGCGCGGCGTGCAACTGCTGCCTGGCGTGAAAAACATTGTGGCCGTGGCCTCGGGCAAGGGCGGCGTGGGCAAGAGCACTACTGCCGTGAACCTGGCCCTGGCCCTAGCCGCTGAAGGCGCCAGCGTCGGTGTTCTGGATGCAGACATTTACGGCCCCAGCATCCCCATGATGATGGGCATCAGCGGCAAGCCGGCCAGCGCAGATGGCAAGACCATGGAGCCGATGGAAAACTATGGCGTGCAGGTTATGTCCATCGGCTTTTTGGTGGACCAGGACCAGGCCATGATCTGGCGCGGCCCCATGGCCACGCAGGCTTTGGAGCAACTGCTGCGCCAAACCAACTGGCGCGAACTCGATTACCTGATAGTCGACATGCCACCGGGCACCGGCGACATCCAGCTCACCTTGTCGCAGCGCGTGCCCATGACGGGCGCCGTGGTGGTGACTACGCCGCAAGACATTGCGCTACTCGATGCGAAAAAAGGTATCAAGATGTTTGAAAAAGTCGGCGTGCCGATTTTGGGTATTGTGGAAAACATGGCGGTGCATGTGTGCAGCAACTGCCAACATGTGGAACACATCTTTGGTGCCGATGGTGGGCGTAAGTTAGCCGAGGAATACGCGATGGACTACCTGGGCGCGCTTCCATTGGACATGCAAATCCGGCTGCAGGCCGATAGCGGCCAGCCCACGGTGGTAGCTGACGCAGCGGGCGAGGTGGCCGCGATTTACCTGGCCGTGGCGCGTAAAGTGGCGGTGGCGATAGCGGCCAAGAACAAGGATTTTTCATCCAAGTTCCCGTCCATCAAAATTTCCAAAGACACCTAAAAAATTTTTTCATTTTGTATATGAAAAAATTACCACTCAGTGTTAACCCTCGCGGCACTTCTATTTGTAAGTAATCGTTAAGCTTTCGTTTCTCATACTGAGATTGGCTAAAGTGCATGCCGCTTTTCGCAGCCCATGCCTGCGAAGCTTTTTCCAAACACCTCCAAGGAGATACGATGTCCACTGATACCCCCGGTTTGCTCGACAAAGAGCGCATCATCGCCGGTCCCGGCTACAACCGCTGGCTGGTTCCTCCGGCGGCATTGGCAATTCATCTGTGCATTGGCATGGCCTATGGCTTTTCAGTGTTTTGGCTGCCACTGTCCAAAGCGCTGGGGATCAAAGAGGCGATTAAGTGCGGTCCCGAAGTGGGTTTTTGGGCGCAATTATTTACCACCACCTGCGATTGGCAAATCTCCACGCTGGGTTGGATGTACACCTTGTTTTTCGTGCTGCTCGGTAGCAGCGCCGCGACCTGGGGCGGCTGGCTGGAGCGCGCGGGTCCGCGCAAGGCCGGTGTGGTTTCGGCCTTGTGCTGGTGTGGCGGCATGTTGATTTCTGCGCTGGGCGTGTATTTGCACCAGTTTTGGATGATGGTGCTAGGCTCGGGCGTGATCGGCGGTATTGGCTTGGGGCTGGGCTATATCTCGCCGGTTTCTACGCTGATTAAATGGTTCCCGGACCGCCGTGGCATGGCCACCGGCATGGCCATCATGGGCTTTGGCGGCGGCGCCATGATCGGCTCGCCATTGGCCAATGATTTGATGAAGTATTTCGCCACGCCCACCGATGTGGGGGTGATGCAGACCTTTATCGTCATGGCGCTGGTGTATTTTGTGTTCATGATGGCCGGAGCTTTTGGCTACCGCGTGCCCGAGACCGGCTGGAAGCCCGCGGGCTGGACACCACCGCCCGCGCAAGTGGATAACGCCATGATCACCCAGCGCCATGTGCATGTGACCAAGGTCTGGGGCATACCGCAGTTTTGGCTGATTTGGATGGTCTTGTGTATGAACGTGAGCGCCGGTATCGGCGTGATCGGTATGGCATCGCCCATGTTGCAAGAGGTGTTTGGCGGCAGCTTGATTGGCTTGACAGCCAAGTTCGGGGAGTTGGACAAAGACCAACTCAAAGCCATTGCCACCGTGGCCGCGGGCTTTACGGCATTGCTGAGCTTGTTCAACATCGGCGGTCGTTTTTTTTGGGCCAGCTTGTCGGATTTGCTGGGCCGCAGGTTGACCTATGTGGTGTTTTTTGTGCTCGGTGGGCTGATGTATTTCAGTGTGCCAAGCAGTTCCAACGCGGGCAACATCGTGCTGTTTGTGGGTGCCTTCTGCATTATTTTGAGTATGTACGGCGGCGGCTTTGCCACGGTACCGGCGTATTTGGCCGACATCTTCGGCACGCAAATGGTGGGTGCGATTCACGGGCGCTTGCTTACCGCTTGGGCTACGGCTGGCGTGCTCGGTCCGGTGGTAGTTAATTACATGCGCGAATACCAGCTCAGTCTGGGCTTGCCGCGCGAGCAGGTCTACAACCAGACCATGTACATCCTGGTGGGTATGTTGGCGGTCGGTTTGATCTGCAATTTGCTGGTGCGACCGCTCGATGACAAATGGTTTATGAGCGACGAAGAACTCGCCGAAGAAAAGCGCCTGGCGCATGAGCGAGCGGCCGCTTCGGTGGTTTCGCGCGTCGAAGGTGCCGGTGACGACACCATTAGCCCGGCCGTCGTTTTCCTGGCATGGCTGGCGGTAGGCCTGCCGCTGGCATGGGGCGTGTACCGCACCTTGCAAAGCGTAGCCAAGTTTTTCGCTTAATTCTGAACCGGCAAACGCCGTCCTGGCCTGGTGCCCGGGCGGCGTTTTTCTTTGGTGCGCCCAGCATGGGCGCACACCTGCGGGTGCAAGTCCCGCTGCGAGCTGGTCACAGTGAGCAAAGTGAAGCGCAACTGCGTGAGGGCGACCGAGCGTGGGAAG
>CANFJQ010000126.1 GCA_947447615.1 Comamonadaceae bacterium | reverse complement strand
GCGTTGGTGATCAGCTTGGCCACGTTTTCCATTTGGCGCTTTTGCACCGCTTCGTTGGCGCTGCCCGAGGTGTCGCCGGCGACGACGATCTTGGCCGCTTCAGCGGGGTTTTTCACCGCGTCGTTCCAGCCTTTAAGGCTGGCCTTCACGAACTTGGCCATGCGGGCCACAAAGGCCGGGTCTTTCAGGTTGGATTCGAGCACATACAGGCCGTCTTCCAGCGAAGCGACGCCTTCTTTTTCATAGAAGAAGGTGACCAGTTCGCTTTCCTTCACGCCCGCATCCACCACTTGCCAGTATTCGTTGTAAATCATGGTGGAGATACAAGCGGCCTGGTTTTGCAACAGTGGATCGACGTTAAAGCCTTGCTTCAAGATTTTGATGTCCGAGTCGGTTTTGTAGCCCAGCTTGGTCATCCAGTTCAGGAAGGGGTACTCATTGCCGCCGTACCAAACGCCCAGGGTTTTGCCCTTGAGGTCTTTAGGTGTGCTCACGCCGCTAGACTTTTTGCAGGTGAGCATCAGGCCCGATTGGTTGAACACCTGGGCCACGTTGACCAGCGGCACACCGGCTTCGCGCGCGGCCAGGGCCGAGGGCATCCAGTCCACCACGATGTCGGCTTGCTTACCGGCGATCACTTGGGTAGGCGCAATATCGGGGCCGCCCGGCTTGATGGTGACATCTAAGCCTGCGTCTTTGTAATAGCCCTTGGCCTGCGCCACGTAGTAGCCCGCAAACTGCGCTTGCGGCAGCCACTTGAGCTGAATCGTCACTTTGTCAGCCGCATGGGCCGCGACCGCGCCAATGGACAGCAAAGCCGCTGCCAGGGTGGTGCTTAGTTTCAAACGCATCTTCATAGAAAAACTCCTAGGGTTAAGGACACAGGGGAAAAATAGCTTGCCCGCGAGGGTAAGCCGGGGAACAGCTCTTGTCCACCCGGACAAGAAAACATTTTGACGCAGCGCAGATGGGGTGCGAGGGGGAGGGGAAGCAGGCTTTCATTTTTTGCCTCGCACTGACGGATGCCAAAACGCGGCGCGCTTTTCGATAGACACCAGCAGCGCATACACCGCCGAGCCGGTGACCGCCGCCACCGCCACCGCCGCCCAGACCAAGCCCATGTTCATGCGCGTAGCCTCGGTGGAGATGCGAAAACCCAGACCCGAGGTGGGTGAGCCGAAAAATTCGGCCACGATGGCCCCAATCAGCGCCAGCGTGGCATTGACCTTGAGCGCCGAGATCAGGAAGGGCAGCGCCGTGGGCAGGCGCAGCGACCACAGGGTGCGCCAGTAGCTGGCGGCGTAGCTGTACATCAGCTCGCGCTCCAGCCGGTCGGCGGCGCGCAGCCCGGCCAGGGTGGACACCAGCATGGGGAAGAAGGTCATCAGCACAACTACCGCCGCTTTGGAAGGCCATTCAAAGCCAAACCACATTACGGCAATCGGCGCCACACCCACCAGCGGAATGGTGCTGGTGAGCGAGGCCAGCGGCAGCAGGCCGCGCTGTAAAAACGGCATGCGGTCGATGGCAACGCCTACACAAAAGCCCAGGCCCGAGCCCAGCACCCAGCCTAGCGCCACGGCGCGCACCACGGTTTGTACAAAGTCGGTTTGCAGCGTGCCCATGTGTTCGCCAAAAGCGGCGGCGATCAGGCTGGGCGCAGGCAGCAGCACGCGCGGCACGTCTAAAGCAATGGTGAACAGTTGCCAGAAGTACAGCAACCAGCCGCCAAACAGCAGCGCCGATGCACTGGCGTAAATACGCGGCCCGTCGATCGCGGCCAGGCGGCGAATGCCACTGACTGCCAGCAAGGCCACCACGAGGGTAGCGCCCCAGAAAGCGCCGTCTTTGGGCGTGGCCGGGTCGGCCAGCGAAGACACCAACAAGGCCCATGCGCCGCCGATACCGGCCAGCACCACCAGCGCGCTGATGCGCAGATCGGGCGGGGAATGTTGTGCGTTCATACCTGCCTGCGCTTTCCAAGCACCAGGGCTTCGAGAGCGCCCATCGCCGCCGTCAGCGCCAGGCCGACAAAAGCCGACATCACCAGCGCCGACCAGATTTGCACGGTTTGCCCGTAGTACGAGCCCGTGAGCAAGCGCGCACCCAGGCCGGCTTGCGCGCCGGTGGGCAGCTCGGCCACCATGGCGCCTACTAGCCCGGCCGCAATGCCCACGCGCAGCGCGGGAAACAAAAACGGCAGCGCGGCGGGCAGGCGCAGCATCCACAAAGCTTGCCAGCGCGTGGCGGCGTAGGTGTGCATCATTTCGGTTTCAATCACCTGCGGCGAGCGCAGGCCTTGCACCATGGCCACCGTGACCGGGAAGAAGCATAAATACATGGCGATCACCGCCTTGGGCGCCACGCCCGAAAAACCCATGGTGCCCAGAATGACCAACACGATAGGTGCAATCGCCAGTACCGGGATGGACTGCGAGGCCACGATCCAGGGCAGTAGCGCTTTGTCCAAGGTGCGCGAATGCACGATGCACACCGACAGCACCAAGCCCAGCAGCGTGCCCATAACAAAGCCGACCAAAGTGCTTTGCCCGGTCACGGCCACATGGAATAACAAATTGCGTGGCGAGGTGACGGGCCAATCGACCAGGCTGCTGTACAAATCCAGCGCCACCTGGTGCGGCGCGGGCAGCACCGGGCGCTGCGCCACCATGGTGGCCGCCACCAGGTCTTGCCAAGTCCAGGGGCCTTTGGGCTCGAGCACGCGCTCGATGGCGCCGGGCGCGTTCAGATAGACCGTCAGCGCGTACCACAGGGCTAGCGTGAACAGCAGCACCACCGCAATCGGCAGGCCTTGTTCGGAAACGCGTTGGCCCCAGGAGGGCGGCAGCGCGCTAGTCGTGGTGGCCATCGGCTAGTGCCTCGCGTACTTGGTGGGCCATGTCCATAAATTCCGGCGAGTCGCGCAGTCCCAAATGGCGCTCGTCGGGCAGGGTGGAGTCGATGACGCGCACGATGCGCCCGGGCCGGGGCGACATGACCACGATGCGGGTGGACAAATACACCGCCTCGGCAATCGAGTGCGTTACAAACACCACGGTGCGGCGCTCGCGTTGCCAAAGTTGTTGCAATTGTTCGTTGAGCCGGTCGCGGGTTATTTCGTCCAGCGCGCCAAAGGGCTCGTCCATCATCAAAATGCGCGGCTCAAAGGACAGCGCGCGCGCAATCGAGGCCCGCTGCTGCATGCCGCCCGAGAGCTGCCAGGGATATTTGTTTTCAAAACCCGTGAGGCCCACGCGGGCAAGTTGCTCACGGGCTATCGCATCACACTCTGCCGCGCTTTTGCCCTGGATTTGCAAAGGCAGCTTCACATTGCCCAGCACCGTGCGCCAAGCAAATAAGGCAGGCGCTTGAAACACATAGCCATAGGCGCGCGCCAGCCGGGCTTCGTGCGGCGATACGCCATTGACCTGCACCGTGCCCGAGGTGATGTGCTCCAGGTCCGCAATCACGCGCAAGAGCGTGGTCTTGCCGCAGCCCGAAGGGCCGATGAGCGAGACAAATTCGCCCGGCGCAATCGTCAGGTCGATATCGGCCAGGGCGTGCACCGGGGCTTGGTGGGGGTTGTAAATCAGGGAGGCCTGGCGCACTGCTACGGCAGGAACCGAAGCAGGGCTGGGCGCGGGGGATGCGGTCATGTAAAAACAGTCTTAATCAAAAACGCGGAATTGAATCATGCCTGAAGGCGGTGCTTGCGGGGCGGCCCGGCAGGTGCAAAGTGCTGGTATTTGCGGGGGCTTGGGCAATCAGTGTGCCACGCCGGTAGACGCGCAAGCGGGTAGCGCGCAGGCGGATGGCTTCTACGGGGTCGCTGGCCTGCAGCAGCACCAGGTCCGCATGGCAACCGGCGGCGATGCCATAGCCTTCTAGGCCCAGCGCGCGCGCCGGGTGGGTGGTGACGGCTTCAAAGCATTGGGCCATGGCGGCCTGGCTGGTCATCTGGCCTACGTGCAAACCCATGTGGGCCACTTCCAGCATGTCGCCGCTGCCCAGCGAATACCAGGGGTCCATGGCGCAGTCCTGCCCGAAGGACACGTTCACGCCCGCAGCTAGCAACTCGGGCACCCGCGTCATACCGCGCCGCTTGGGGTAGCTGTCGTGCCTGCCTTGCAAGGTGATATTGATCAGCGGGTTGGCCACCACATGCAGTCCGGCTTCGGCGATGAGCGGAATCAGTTTGCTGACGTAGTAGTTGTCCATGCTGTGCATGGACGTGAGGTGCGAGCCGGTGACGCGGCCTTGCAGGCCCAGGCGTTGCGTCTCAAAAGCCAGGGTTTCGATGTGGCGCGAAAGCGGGTCGTCGGACTCGTCGCAATGCATGTCCACGCGCAGGCCGCGCTCGGCGGCCAGCTCGCACAGGAGTTTGACGCTGAGTGCCCCGTCGGCCATGGTGCGCTCAAAGTGCGGAATGCCGCCGACCACGTCCACGCCTTTGTCTAGCGCGCGCTTTAAGGTGTCCATGTGCTCCTGCGGGCCGCGCTTGCCGCGCAACACGCCGTCTTGCGGAAAGGCCACTAGCTGCAGGTCGATATACGGCGCGACGCGGCGCTTGACTTCCAGCAGCGCATCGACGGCCAAGAGGCGCGGGTCGCACACATCCACATGCGTGCGGATAGCCAGCAGGCCTTTGCCCACGGCCCAGTCGCAATAGGCCATAGCGCGGCCTACCAGGGCCTCGTGCGTCAAGTGCGGTTTGAGCTCGCCCCACAGCGCAATGCCTTCGAGTAGCGTGCCCGAGGCATTGACGCGCGGCAGGCCGTAGCTCAGGGTCGCGTCCATATGAAAGTGCGCATCGATAAACGGCGGGCTGAGCAACTGGCCTTGCGCATCCACGCTCTCGTGGGCGGGGGCTTGCAGGCCGGGCGACACCTCCACGATACGGCCGTCTTGCACCGCGACCGACATGCCGCTGCGGCCATCGGGCAGGGAGGCGTTGTGGACGAGCAGGTCGAGCATGCAAAAAGCGCGGGCTAAAACCTGGCTTAGGTACCTGCACGCTCCAACATCGCGTGCAACAGCACATTGCAACCGGCGGTGATGTGTTCGGGCTTGGCGTCTTCCACTTCGTTGTGGCTGATGCCGTCTTTGCAGGGAATAAAAATCATGCCGCTGGAGGCCAGCTTGGCCATATAAACCGCGTCATGGCCGGCGCCAGAGACGACCGGCATATTGGAGTAACCCAGTTTTTTGGCGGCGCGCGCTACGGCGTCGATGCAGTCGGCATGAAAGCCGATGGCCGAGTAGCTGGAGACCATTTCGATCTTCACGTCCAAGCCGGTTTCGGTGGCTTTGCGCGCGGCAAAGGCTTTGACTTCTTCGACCATTTGGTCCACCAGGGCGTCGGTGGAATTGCGCAAGTCGATGCTGAATTTGACCCGGCCCGGAATCACATTGCGGCTGTTGGGAAACACTTGCACCATGCCCACGGTGCCGCGTCCGTGCGGCGCGTGGCGCAGGGCGGACGCTACTACTTCTTGCATGATGTGCGTGGCCACTTGCATCGCATCGCGGCGCAGCGCCATAGGCGTGGGGCCAGCATGCGCTTCCATGCCGGTCACGGTGCAGTCAAACCAGCGAATACCCAGCACGCCTTGCACTACGCCGATGGTGACATCGTTGTCTTCGAGCACCGGGCCTTGTTCGATATGGGTTTCGAAGTAAGCGCCAATCGGGTGGTCGCCCGGCTCCTGGTCGCCGATGTAGCCAATACGCGTCAGCTCTTCTTTGACCGATACACCCGTGGTGTCGGTGGCGGCGTAGGCATGCTCTAAGGTGAAAGCTTTGGCGAACACGCCCGAGCCCATCATCACCGGCACAAAGCGCGAGCCTTCTTCATTGGTCCAGAAAGCCACTTCGATAGGCGCTTCGGTTTCGATGCCCAGGTCGTTCAGCGTACGCACCACTTCCAGCCCGGCCAGCACACCGTAATTGCCATCGAACTTGCCGCCGGTGGGCTGGGTGTCGATATGGCTGCCGGTCATGATGGGTGGCAAGCTGTTGTTGCGGCCCGGACGGCGCATAAAACCGTTGCCGATTTTGTCGATGGTCACGCTCATGCCTGCTTCGCGCGCCCAGCGGGTCACGAGGTCGCGGCCTTGTTTGTCCAGGTCGGTCAGGGTCAGGCGGCAGACACCGCCTTTAGGGGTGGCGCCGATTTGGGCCAGCTCCATGAGGGAGGCCCAGAGGCGGTCGCCGTTGATGCGGACTTGGGAAATGTCGATGGTGGTGTTACTCATTTTTTGCTCCTGGTGAAGTATTTAATGCAGGTTTTGGCCTGCGGGCCAAGGGTTTGAATACCGGTTTCGGCCTGTTGGCCGAGTTACTTTCTTTTGCTTCGCCAAAAGAAAGTAACCAAAGAAAAGGCGAGGTTGCCAAGGCAGGTTTCGGCCTGTTGGCCGACTTACTTTTCTTTGCTTCGCCAAAGAAAAGTAAGCAAAAGAAAGGCGAGCCAAAGGCCGTGCCCCTTCGGGGTGCCTTGCGCTACTCGCGCCGCCCGGGGTCGGGCGCAAACTCGCTACGCTCAAACAAGCGCCCACCCTGATCCGGTCGCCGCTGCGTTGCTCAGCACGGCCTATGGCGGCGGGGGCCCGCGTGTGCTCGTTCGCTTCGCTCACCTTGCACACGCTGGTTGGCGCGCTGCGCGCTGCTACGCAGCCGCGCCAACGCTTCATCCATTGACTACGACCGCATCGTTTACCAACCGAGGCAATCAAACCTGCACCGCAGCCTCCCGTACCAACACCCCTATCCAGCCCAAAAAAACCAAATTGGGTATTCAAGCTCCCCTTCACCCCAGCGGGGGTGAAGGGGCGGGGGGGAAGCGGGGGGAAAAAAGTAGTCCCGCCAGGGCCAAAAAAAGACAGCATAGGATGCGCAGTAAAACAAAAATCTCTACCGCTCCACAGCCGTAGGCTTTAAAGCCTCAGCCCGCAAAGCCATAGGCGCAAAGTTGGCGTTAAACGCCGGGCGTTTGATGTACCGCCCCACTCCCCGCTCTGCCCGCAAATCGCCTTGCACAAACACCAGCTTGCCCTGGCTCACGGTATGGGTGGGAACGCCACGCACCGTGCGGCCTTCGAAGATGTTGAAGTCGCCTTTGCTGAACTGGGTTTTGACCGAAAGGGTTTTGCTGCCTTCTGGGTCCCAAATCACCAGGTCGGCGTCAGCACCTACTGAGACGCTGCCTTTTTGCGGGTAGATATTGAACAGTTTGGCGGTATTGGCCGAGGTGATGGCGACAAACTCGGAAGGTGTCAGGCGGCCCGTATTCACACCGGCGTCCCAGATGACGGCCAGGCGTTCTTCTACGCCGCCGCAGCCGTTGGGGATCTTGGCGAAGTTGTCTTTGCCGGCGGCTTTTTGCGCGGCGCAGAAGGTGCAGTGGTCGGTGGCGGTGGTGTGCAGATTGCCTGATTGCAGGCCGCGCCACAGAAACTCTTGGTTGCCTTTGGGGCGGAAGGGGGGGCTCATGACGTAACCGGCAGCGGTGGCAAAGTCGGGGTCGCGGTAGACGCTGTCGTCAATCACCAAATGGCCGGCCAGTACTTCGCCATAAACGCGCTGTCCGCGTGCGCGTGCGCGGGCGATGGCTTCGGCGGCTTCGATGCACGAAACGTGCACTACATAGATGGGCACATTGAGCACATCGGCAATCGCGATCGCGCGGTTGGCTGCTTCGCCTTCGACCATGGGTGGGCGCGAAAGCGGGTGGCCTTCGGGGCCCATGATGCCCATGTCGGCTACGGTTTGTTGCAGCAGATAAACCAGTTCGCCGTTCTCGGCGTGCACGGTGGGCATGGCGCCTAGTTCCAGACTGCGTTTGAAGCTGTTGACCAGGGTTTCGTCGTCGCACATGATGGCGTTTTTGTAGGCCATGAAGTGCTTGAAGCTGTTGATACCTTCTTCGTTGACCAAGGTGCCCATGTCTTTGCGCACTTGCTCGCTCCACCAGGTGATGGCCACGTGAAAGCTGTAGTCACCAGCGGCTTTTTCGGCCCAGCCGCGCCATTTTTTGTAGGCCTCGAGGATGTTTTCTTGCGGGTCGGGGATGACGAAATCGATGATGGTGGTGGTGCCCCCGGCCATGCCTGCGGCGGTGCCGGTGAAGAAGTCGTCCATGGTGACCGTGCCCATAAACGGTAGTTGCATATGGGTGTGCGGGTCGATGCCACCAGGCATGACGTATTGGCCGCCCGCATCCACCACGGTGGCGCCAGCCGGGGTGGCCAGGCCTTCGCCGACGGCCACAATTTTGCCGTCTTGGGTGATGACATCGGCGCGGAATTGGCGGTCGGCATTGACAACGGTGCCGCCTCGGATATGCAGTGAGCTCATGGGTAAAAGTCCTTCAACGTGGGTGGTGGTGAGGGTTGTAACGCGTGCTGTGGCCCATTGTGGACTAAGCCGCAGCGCGCATGGGGTTATTGGGGTGGGTGGTCCAGTCGCCGTGGCCGCCGCTGACCACGGTGCCGGTGCGCAGGTCGGTTTCGCCGGGGGCCAGGTCGCGCAGGGTGATGCACTCAGGCACCGGGCAGGCGACCACGCACAGGTTGCAACCCACGCATTCGTCTTCTTGCACTTCAAAGTAGCGCTTGCCGTCTTTGCTGGCGGTAATGGCCTGGTGC
>CANFJQ010000125.1 GCA_947447615.1 Comamonadaceae bacterium | reverse complement strand
GCCTTCACACAAAAAGGGGACTGCAACAGATAGGTGGGGTGGTTTTGTTAGCACTCAACCCCAACGAGTGCTAATGATAGCGGCTTTTCCGGGGTTTTCAAGGTGGCGAGCTGCGGCGAATGGCATGAAAACCCCTTTTCCGGGTTCAAAACCCAGCCAAGCGCCCTCAAATCCAGCCGCCGGCCTGCCACTCCTTTTTGGCGTATCCGTAATACAAGGGTGCGGCGACCAGGCCAGGCAGACCGAACAAGGCTTCGCCGATAAACATCACCGCCAACAGCTCCCAGGAAGCGGTATTGGTGTGTTTGCCCACCCTGCGCTGCTGGCGGTTAAAGCGCAGCAGCACCCACAGCAAATTCGCTTGCTTAATCATGGCTCTATCAGTCTGCGCTGCTGGCGCGCAAAGCGCAGCAAGACCAGCGCCAACACCAGCGCCAGCACATATTGCGGCTGGCGACTTTCCTCGTAATCGAGGGGCGACTCCAGGATTTGATAAAGCGTGAGTGCCAGTAGCGCGGCCAATGTACGCATGCGCCAGCCACGCGGGTAGAAAAAGACCGGGCCTAAGCGGGCCCAAAGCAGGTTCCCCAAGGCCGCAGCCCACACGCCCAGGCAAGCGCCCACCACCACATCGCCTGGCCAATGCGCGCCCAGCGCCATGCGCGATAAGCCCACCAAGCCCGCCAGCAGCCAGAGCCACGCAACGCGTGGGCGCCGCCGCGCATCCATCGCAAAGTAAATACTGCCGGCCACAGCAAAAGCGGTTAGCGTGTGGCCCGAAGGCATAGAGGCAAACGCCATGGGCTCGCCCACGATGCGGATTTGCGCATGCTCGATCAGCCCCGCCGGACGTGGGCTGAACAGCCATTCCTTGCCAATGCGCGCAAACACCACGCCCACCGGCACGGCACACAACCAGGCCCACATCAAACGCGGCGCAAACACCAGCAAGGGCGAGGTCAAAGCCAGCACGCCCCAGGCATTGCCGCCCAAAGAGAGCGCGGCCCAGGCCACGGCGGGCACGCTGGCGCAGGCCTGGTTGATGGACAGAAACAAGGCGGGCTCCCACCAATGCAGCCACAAGGGCGCAGCGCCCAGCAACACCAGTAGCGGCAACCACCAACGCGTGTTCATGGGCCGGGCTCCCGGTTGCGGGGCTGCGGATCGCCAGCCCAGCCGTGGCAGGCGTAAAACCGGAATCGCGCCACCGGTGCGCCGCCATGGCGGGCATCCAAGGTATCGAGCAACTGGCAATCGGTAAAGCCATGCGGCCCCAGCGGGGTCTCAAAAGCTAGCAAAGAGTTGTCCACCAACAGCGTGCTAGCCCCCACCGGCAAATCGCCAGCCCAGAGGGAGAACTGGCTAAATCCGGCATCCAGCACATGCACCGGCAGTGGCCGCACAACCCAGCCCAGGCGGCTGGCCAGCGTCCAGTTTTGTACCGACACGCTGCGCAGGCCCTGCGCCTGCGCCAAACTGATTGCACGCGCACCGGCCTGGTCCCAGCCATAGAGTTCGGCAAAGGGGTTGGCGCCTACGGCGGTGTTGTCCCAGGTGCGGGGCAGCAGCGGCGCACCGGCGGACAACATCAGGCCAAGCAAAGCGGCGCAGCCCAGCCCTTGCAACACCGCCAGCGCGGCCAAGACGCGCGCGCGCAAACGTTGGCGGCCCCGGTCGCCATGCCCATAAGCAAATCGCGCCAGCGCCACACCGGCAAAAGGCGCCAGCGCCACCCAGGCCGGTGCCGTCCAATGCGGCAAGCTGCTATCCCCGCCAGCCAAATAGGCCAGAACCAGCCAAGGCAGCGCAAAAAACAGGCGCAACGCGCCCTGCTTGCTATGTCCCGACAAACCCCAGAGCAGCAAAGGCCCGAAGGCTAGCAACTGCAAAAGCGCAAAGCGCGCCACCGCGGCCACGTGCCAACCGCTGCCCGCGCCATGCTGGCCCTGATACCGGAAAGACACCCAATCATGTTGCGCATTCCACACCAGCACCGGCGAGACCATTAACAGCGCCAGCACCACCGCCAGCCAAGCCCAAGGAGAACGCAAGAGGCGCAGGCCGTGGGCGGACAAAAGGCACAGGCCGGAGGCCAAGGCCATGAAAATTGCGGTGTATTTGCTCAGACCCATCAGCCCCAGCAAGCAGCCCCATAGCAACCAGTCACCCCGGTAAGCCAGGGCATCAGGCTGCATCAGGCGCAAGGTTTGGCCCATCAACAGCACGGTGAAAAACATCAGCAAGGTATCTGGCACCAGGCCGATGCCCAGCACATGCAGCAAGGGCGCCAGCGCCAGCGCGCCCAGCGCCCACAAACCGGCGTCGCCCGAATGGCCAAAATTGCTATTGCCTTGTAGGTACTCGGCTAGCCGGTACACGGCCAGCACCGTTCCCAGCCAGAAGAGCCCGGGCACTAGGCGTAAGAAGACCACCGGCGCATCCAGGGCCACCAAAGGTAATTGCACCCAGCCCACCAGCGGTGGATGGTCAAAATAACTGAGCGCCGGATGGTAGGCATACAAAAGGTAATGCGCCTCGTCCACCGACAGGCCTATATAGCCGCCCACCACCGCATGCAGCAGCACCAAAGCTGCCAACAGCGCGCTATGGCGCGGGTGCTGTCCCAGCGCGCGCATGCCTTGGCTTATCAATGCCGACAAAATGAAATCCTGAGCAAATCCATGCCGCAGTCTAAACTGCCGCCTCCCATCCGGGGCCAAAGCCCCAAGACCCCAACCGCACGCGATTGCAAAGGAAAACCATGCCCACCTACCACGTAGAAATGATTGAAGGCCGCACCTTGGAACAAAAGAAAAAACTGGTGCAAGAAATTACCCGCATCAGCGTCGAAGTACTGGGCGGATCACCCGGTTCAGTGGACGTGATCATCACCGACATCAAGGCCGACAACTGGGCCACCGGCGGCAAGCTCTGGAGCGAACCGCGGGACTAAAGCGCAGGGTGGACTTAGGCTGCTACGGCGGCCTCCAGCGCATCGATAAACATAGCCGGCACGTCAAAGCCGGTCTGGTCGCTGATCTCCTGAAAACAGGTGGGGCTGGTCACATTGATTTCGGTCAGGTGCGTGCCGATGATGTCTAACCCCACTAGCAAGAGACCGCGCGCCGCCAGCGTTGGGCCCATGGCTTGGGCCATGGCACGGTCGGCGTCGTTCAAGGGCTGGGCTACGCCCAGGCCACCGGCCGCCAAGTTGCCACGCACCTCGCCGCCCTGCGGAATGCGCGCCAGGCAAAAAGGCACCGGCGCTCCACCGATGACCAACACGCGTTTGTCGCCCTGCGTAATCGCGGGTAAAAACTTTTGCACCATCAGGCTTTGCGCGCCCTCGCGGTTGAGTGTTTCGATGATGCTGCCCAGGTTCAGCCCGTCGGCCTTGACGCGGAAAATGCCCATGCCGCCCATGCCATCGAGCGGCTTCAAGATGATGTCTTGGTGCTCGGCATGAAAGGCGCGCACCGCTTGCGCATCGCGCGTCACCAGCGTGGGACCGATGTGCTGCGGGAACTCCATGATGGCCAGCTTCTCGGGGTGGTCGCGCAGGGCGCGCGGCTTGTTAAACACCTTGGCGCCTTCGCGCTCGGCTTGCTCTAGCAGGTGCGTGGCGTAAAAATATTCGCTGTCAAAAGGCGGGTCTTTGCGCATGATGACGGCGTCAAAAGCATGCAAGGCCAGCACTGCGCCCGGCTGCT
The DNA here is from genome assembly GCA_947447615.1 of Comamonadaceae bacterium. Classification (GTDB taxonomy): domain Bacteria; phylum Pseudomonadota; class Gammaproteobacteria; order Burkholderiales; family Burkholderiaceae_C; genus Allorhodoferax. The sequence goes on along the minus strand of CANFJQ010000125.1, from coordinate 5,042 downwards.
CTTCAAACCAGCGATCGGCCAGCCCGGTCAGGGTGATGCGCCGTGTTTGCGCCTGCACCACGCTGCCTTGCTGCCACAGCAGTTGGCGCGGCTCGCAAGCGGCAATTTGGTGTCCACGCCGCTGTGCCTCGCGCATCATGGAAAACGTGGTGTCCTTGTAAGTCTGAAAAGACTCCAGCGGGTCGGCGACAAACAAAATGTGCATCAAAAAATTCTCCGGGAATATAGGCGCGTTATCGGCTCAGAAATCTTGCTGCACAGTTGGTGCACCGCAGGGCGTGGGCGCCAGCGCTTTAGCTTTTGCGTGGCCGGTAGTGTTGCACAGCCAGCGCTAAGCTGCCCGCCAGCAAGCCCCAAAAGGCCGAGCCCACACCGCCGATGACCACGCCGCTCAAAGTAATCAAAAAAGTCACCATGGCGGCTTCGCGGTCAGACTCTTTATGCAATGCGCTGGCCAGGCCGTTGCCAATGGTGGCCATCAAAGCCAGGCCGGCGATAGCGACCACCAGAGCCTGCGGAAAGGCGCTGAGCATGGCCATGATGGTGGCACCGAACAAGCCTAGAGCGATGTAGATCAGGCCGCAACACACCGCAGCCGTATAGCGGCGCGCTTTGTCCGGGTGCGATTGCGGGCCCATGCACATCGCGGCGGTGATGGCGCTTAAGTTCAGCGAAAACGCGCCAAAGGGTGCAAACACCAGCGTGGCCACACCCGTCATGGTGAGGATGCGCGAAATTGGCAAACCGGCGTCGCCGCCGTTAGCCCGCTCGTCGCCAAAACCACAGGCTTTGATGGCGGCTACACCCGGCATATTCTGCGAGGCCATGGTCACGACGAACAAGGGCAGCGCCAGGCTGACCATGGCCGACCAGGTAAATTCAGGCGCCACATAAACGGGCCAGGTGAGACCCGTAGGTATGACTACATTGGAAAAACCACCCTGTCCGGCGACAAACAAAATTGCAAACAAAAGCGTCAGTGGTACCGCGTACAAAGGCATAAAACGCTTACCCAACAAATAGGTCAAAAGCATCAGCAGCACCAAAGGCAAAGCGGTTTGGGCCGCGGCAAAGCCAGCAATCCCAAAGCGCGCCAACACCCCGGCCAACAAGGCGCTGGCGATGCTCAGAGGAATGCGCTTGGTCAAGGCTTCAAACCAGCCGCTGGCACCGATCAGCACAATCAACGCAGCACTGGCCATAAACGCACCCACCGCCTGGCCCATGGTGAATCCGCCAGCCAGTCCCGCGCTGGCCAAGACCGCAGCGCCTGGCGTGCTCCAGGCCACCATCACCGGTTTGCGCACTATGAGAGATGGAATGGCGGTGGTCAGGCCCATGCCGATGCTGATCGCCCAAACCCAGGAAGCCAGCATCTCTTGCGTTGCGCCAAAGGCTTGCGCGGCCTGAAACACGATGGCAATCGAGCTGGTAAAGCCCACCAGCACCGCCACAAAACCGGCAGTGAACGTGGACCAGCTCAGGTCTTTGAAAAATTGCACGGCGGGCTAAATCTCTATCTTGGAGCCCATCTCGACCACCGAGTTATTGGGCAGGTTCAAAAAGTCCGCAGCGCTGCTGGCGTTGTGGTGCATTTGGGCAAACAGTTTTTCACGCCAGGGCGCCATGCCCTCGCCCAAAACAGGCACCACCGTATCACGGGACAGGAAGAAACTCGTGGACATCGGGTCCAGCGCCACGCCCCGGCCTTTAAGTTGTTGCAAAGCCTTGGGCACGTCCGGGTCGTTTTTAAAGCCGTAGTTGATAAGCACCTGCCAGCAGTCATGGCCCATTCGCTCAATCTCGATGCGCTTGTCCAAACCGATCCAAGGTACTTCATGGTTACGCACGGTTACAAACAAATTGGTCTCGTGCAGCACCTTGTTGTGTTTCAAGTTATGCAAGAGCGCATTGGGCACCGTGCCCACCGCGGCACTCAAAAATACCGCCGTGCCGTCCACCCGGGCGGGCGGGCTGATAAATACCGAGTCCAAAAACCCGCGTAAATCCAGCGCGTCGGCCTTGATTTTGGAGTTAAGCAAGGCCCGTCCATCTTTCCAGGTGCCCATAAGCACATAGACCACCGCACCAATGGCCAAGGGGAACCAGCCGCCATCGAACAGTTTGAGCAAATTGGAAGCCCAAAACACAAAGTCCACCGCGAAGAAAAAGCCGGTGGCCAGCAAACACAAAGCCAGCGGGTATTTCCAGCGGTAGCGCACCACGAAGAATGTGAGCACCGTGGTGATCAGCATATCGGTACACACCGCAATGCCATACGCCGCCGCCAAATTGCTGGAAGACTTGAACATGCCCACGGCCAACACAATCACCACAAACAAGCCCCAGTTCACCGAAGGGATGTAAATCTGTCCGGCCTCGCGCGCGCTGGTGTGGATTAAGTTCAGGCGCGGCAAATAGCCTAGTTGAATCACCTGCTTGGTTACGCTAAATGCGCCGGTGATCAAAGCCTGCGAGGCAATCACCGCAGCTGCTGTGGCCAGCACGACCAAAGGTATCAGCGCCCAGTCTGGGGCCATCATGTAAAACGGGTTTTTGACCGCCGCGGGATTGGCGAGTAATAAAGCGCCCTGGCCGAAATAATTAAGGGTCAGCGATGGCATAACCACGGCAAACCAGGCGATGCGAATCGGCTTTTTGCCAAAGTGCCCCAAGTCCGCGTACAAGGCTTCGGCACCGGTTACGCACAAGACCACGGCGCCCAGCAGGATAAAGGTCACGCCCGGGTTCTCCCAGACAAAGAGCGCGGCGTAATGCGGGCTAAGCGCCAGCAAAATAGCCGGGTTGGCCGCGATATGAAAAACCCCCAATGCGCCAATGGCGGCAAACCAAACCAAGGTGATGGGGCCAAAAAACTTACCGATACCGGTAGTGCCGCGCTTTTGCACCCAAAACAGGCAAAACAAAATCACCAGGGTTAGCGGCACCACGTACTTCACAAAACGCGGCGAAATCACTTCCAAACCTTCCACCGCGCCCAGCACCGAAATCGCCGGCGTAATCACCCCGTCGCCATAAAACAAACAGGTGCCGAAGATGCCGACGTTGAGCAGAATCCGGCGCAACACCGGTTTGTCTTTCACCGCTTGGGAGGCCAGCGCCAGCATGGCGATCAGTCCACCCTCGCCCGCGTTGTCAGCGCGTAGCACCAAGACCACGTATTTGAGTGAGACGATGATGGTCAGCGTCCAGAAAATCATGGACAAGATGCCATACACATTGTCTGGGGTAAAGGGCACATGCCCAGAGCCGAACACCTCTTTGAGCGCGTAGAGCACGCTGGTGCCGATATCGCCATAGACCACGCCAATGGCGCCAACGGTCAAGGCGGTGAGTGATGATTTTTGTGGAGACACAAGTTGCACCGGCCACCAAAGCGGCACGGATTCGGTTGTCGCGGGGAGCGCCATTGTGCTACGGCAAAAGCCGTTTCCAGCCCGCTTAAGGGGGGCGAACTAAAAAATATGTTGCATTGCAGCAAGAAAAGTCGCTGCTGCGACAAATCCGGCTCGGGGCCGGGCTGGGCTGGGCTATTCGTCCTCGTCGGCCAGCGGGTCGGTGCCTTCCAGCTCGTAGCTGGCGGCCAGCATGGCCAGGCGTCCCACCACGCCATACATGTAAAAGCGGTTGGGCTCGCTGGCGCCGGGGCGCACGCCTAGCTGGGGCAGTTGGGTGCTGGGCCCAAAGGCCAGGGGCACGTACAAAGAGCCAGGGGCGCTGAGGTTTTCATCCTCACCACGGTCGGCGTGGATACGGTAAAAGCCGCCTACCACATAACGGTCCATCATGTACACCACCGGCTCAGCCACGGCGTCGTTCATCCGCTCGTGTGTGAGCACACCTTCTTGCACGATCAACTGGCGCAAGCCGCCGTCCTGCGCTGCCGCCTGGGTGCGTGCCACCAAATCGGGCACTTGCTTGGCGTCGCGCAAGGTCATCAGGCCCATGCCGCTGCTGCTGTTATCGGCCTTGACGATGACAAAAGGCTTTTCCTTGATGCCGTATTCCTTGTACTTGCGGCGCACTTTGCTCAGGGTGGAGTCCACCCGCGCACTGAGGGCCGCCAAGCCTTTGGCATCTGCCAGATCGACATCGCCGCAGCTTTCGTACAGCGGGTTGATCAGCCAGGGATCGATGCCGGTGAGCTTGCCAAAGCGTTTGGCAATTTCTTCGTAGCAGGCGAAATGCGTACTTTTGCGCCGCACCGCCCAACTGGCGTGCAGCGGGGGCAGCAGGTATTGCTGGTGCAAGTCTTCCAAAATGCCGGGAATGCCTGCCGCCAGGTCGTTATTGAGCAAGATGGTGCAAGGGTCAAAGTCCTTGACGCCGATGCGCCCTTTGTTGCGCAGCACTGGCTCTAAGGTGATGCTCTCGCCGCCGGGCAATTCGATAACGGTGCTTTTCTTGAGCTCCGGGCTGATCGACCCGATGCGCACATTAAGCCCCGCCATATGGAAGATGCGCCGCAGCTGCGCCAGGTTACTCAGGTAAAACGTGCTGCGGATGTTGTGCTCGGGGATGATGAGCAGATTGCGCGCCTCGGGGCAAATCTTCTCGATAGCCACCATCGCCGCCTGCACCGCTAGCGGCAGCATCTCGGGCGTCAGGTTGTTCCAGCCGTTGGGGTAGAAGTCGGTGTCCACCGGGGCCAGCTTGAAGCCGGCATTGCGCACATCCACCGAGGTATAGAAGGGCGGCGTGTGCTCCATCCACTCCAGCCGAAACCAGCGCTCAATCGCCGGCATGGTGTCCAGCAGGCGCTGCTCCAGTTCATTGATCGGGCCGGTCAGGGCGGTAACGAGGTGGGGGACCATAGGTTTGGGTGCTCAAAAAACGCGGGTTTGGCCACAAAAGGGTGATGAAGTACCGAAGACATGGTGCATTTTGGCGGAAATGCAATATGCGGACCGCAGATGTAATCCGCGAGTGGGTTAGCAAGCTTAAGCCGCCAGGCGCCGTAATGCTAAAAGACTGGCCTGGTTGTCGCGTTGCGCAATTTTCAGGTCATAGGTGGTTTGAAG
>CANFJQ010000124.1 GCA_947447615.1 Comamonadaceae bacterium | reverse complement strand
CTTTGACCATTATTGCCACCGCATTGGTCGATACCGGCAGCCGCATGGACGAGGTTATTTTTGAGGAATTTAAGGGCACGGGCAACTCGGAAATCCACCTGGACCGCCGCCTGTACGAGAAACGTGTGTTTCCCTCTATTCAGCTTAACCGCAGTGGTACTCGGCGCGAAGAGCTGTTGCTGGCGCCCGACATCCTGCAAAAAACCCGCATCCTGCGCCAGTTTTTGTACAACATGGACGAGATTGAGGCGATGGAAATGGTGCTCAAGCAAATGCGCGCCACCAAAACCAATAGCGAATTCTTTGAAATGATGCGCCGCGGCGGCTAAGCCTGGCCACTGTGCTGGTCTAGCAAGGCCTGCAAATTGCTGCGTATCTGCGCTTCGATTTGCTTTTGAAAACTGCCTAGCAAAAAGCCCAATTGCGCGCGCAGCTCAAAGCTGTCTGCACGCACCCGCAAGCTGCCCTTGGCGCCGGTGCGGCTGAACATAATTTCATCTTCTATTTGCCCCGGCTTGGACTCGCAAGCCATGCCCCAATCGGCTTGCGCCTGGGCGACCCACACTTGCGCAATCTCGCGGGCCTTGGGCAGGCCTAGCGCATGGGTTTGGCTAATAAACAGTTCGGGCATCAGCTGGCGCTAAACAAGTGGCACTTAGTGCAGCTTGACATGCGACTCGGTACGCCGGGTAATCGCACGGGTCAGGGTTTCCAGCGCTACTTTGGTAATGCCGTGCAAAGCCAATTCGTGCATTTTGTACAAGGAGGTATACATCACGCGCGCAATCAAGCCGTCGATGAACAGGCTGCCCTGCATGATGCCGCCCATCAAGCTGCCCACCGCGCTGTAATCGCCCAGGGAAACCAGCGAACCAAAATCGCGGTAGTGGTAGGGCTCTAGCGCCTGGCCACGCATGCGGCGCAAGATTTGGCGGCGCAAATGGCTGGCCTGCTGGTGTGCAGCCTGGGCACGCGGCGGCACCATGGCATTTTTTTCCGGCCAGGGGCAGGCGGCGCAATCGCCCATGGCAAATATGTTTTCGTCGCGGGTGGTTTGCAAAGTTTGATGCACAGCCAACTGGTGGATGCGGTTGGTCTCCAGCCCATCGATGTTTTCCAAAAACTCCGGCGCTTTGATACCGGCCGCCCACACCACCAATTCGGCAGGAATGCGGGTGCCATCGGCTAATTCAACATGGTGCGCACCCACCCCCGAGACCCGCGCATTAATGTGCACCGCAATGCCCAATTTTTCTAGCAACTCATGCGCGCCCAGCGATATACGCGGCGACAAAGCGGGTAGCACGCGGTCTGCGGCCTCAATCAAATGCAGCTTGATATCGCGCTCGGGGTTGATGGTGTCCAAGCCGAAGGCCACCACTTCGCGCGTGGTGCGATGCAATTGCGCCACCAACTCCACGCCGGTCGCGCCAGCACCGATCACTGCCAGTTGCAATTGCGATGGACGCAGCGCGTCGCTTTGGGCATGGGCGCGGATACAGGCATCGAGCATGCGGCGGTGAAAACGCTCTGCGTCAGCAAGCGTTTCTAGTTTGAGCGCATGCTCTTCCACGCCGGGCGTACCAAAGTCATTGCTGCGGCTGCCTACCGCAATCACCAGGGTGTCATAAGGAATGCTGTGCTGCTGCGTGACCAGCACGCCGTCTTCATCGACAAAGGGCGCTACATGCACCTGGCGCTGCGCCCTGTCCAGGCCGTTCATCTCGCCCAAGCGGTACTTGAAATGGTGCCAATGGGCCTGCGCCAGGTAATTCAGCTCATGGCGTCCCACGTCCATGCTGCCAGCGGCAATTTCGTGCAACTTGGGCTTCCAGACATGGGTGCGGGCTTTTTCGATGAGCGTGACCTCGGCCAGGCCTTTGCGCGCCAAGGTATCGCCCAAACTGGTGGCGAGTTCCAGTCCTGCAGCGCCGCCGCCTACGATAACAATGCGGTGGCTTTGCGATTTGGAAGCTTGGATCATCAACAAATTCTAAAGGCTCATGCTGACAGTGATACAAATTGCGAGTGCGCTCGCTTTTAGGCTGCTGCGACTGGCGTGACCCGTGCGACAGCTACGCAGGATGCCAAGCCACATAATCCATGGGCAAGCCCCGCCGCGCAGCTTTTTCCTTGCGCGACCTGCTCGACATCCACTTACATCCGCCCATGGCCACAGCCAACCCATCTTCCGATACACACATTCACACCGTTATTGTGGTGGGCGCGGGTTTTGCTGGCGTAGGCGCGGCCATCGCATTGCGCAAAGCCGGCATCGACTTTGTGATGCTGGAAAAAGCCTCAGAGCCCGGTGGCGTGTGGCGCGACAACACCTACCCGGACTGCGCTTGCGATATTCCGTCGAGCTTTTATTCGTACTCCTTCGCGCCCAACCCGCGCTGGAGCCGTATGTTTGCGCGGCAGGAGGAGATCAAAGCCTATTGCGGCGACACCGTTTCCCGCTTGGGTCTTTTGCCGCACTTGCGCTTGAACTGTGAAATGCACAAGGCCCATTGGAATGAAGCCGAAAAGCTATGGCAATTGGACACCTCGCTAGGCCTGCTGCGTACGCGCTTTGTGGTGATGGCCTGCGGGCCCATGCATGTGCCGGTAACGCCTGACATTCCCGGCCTGGAAAGATTTGGCGGGACGCACTTTCACTCTGCGCGCTGGCAGCATGACGTGGACTTGGTCGGCAAGCGCGTGGCCGTAGTCGGCTCCGGCGCTTCGGCGATTCAGTTTGTACCGGCGATAGCGCCTCAGGTGGCGCAGCTCACGCTGTTTCAGCGCACCGCACCCTGGGTATTGGCGAAGATGGATTTCCACATCACCGAGCAATGGCAAAGCCGCTTCGCGCGCTTTCCCTGGCTGCAAAACCTGTTGCGCCGCGCTTTGTATTTGCAATTTGAGTTGCTCAACTACGGCCTGAAATTTCCTCGCGCTATTGGCCGCTTGCAAGTGGCCGGATTGAAAAATATTGCTCGCGGCATCAAGGACCCGGCCTTGCGGCAAAAGGTCACGCCTAATTTTTCGCTGGGCTGCAAACGTATCCTGCAATCCAATACTTGGTATAAAACCCTGGCGCAGCCCAAGGTGCAAGTTTTTTCCGGCGTCGCGCGTATCGAGGGCAACACTTTGGTGTCGAGCAAGGGCGAGAGCTGCGAGGCAGACGTCATCATTTGGGGCACCGGATTCGAAGTGGCCGAGCCGCCGGTCGCGCAGGCCATATTTGGACAATCAGGTCAGGCGCTGTCAACCCATTGGAAAGGCTCTGCCAGCGCCTATTTGGGCACCATGCTGGAAGACTGCCCCAATTTGTTCATGATGTGCGGTCCCAATTTGTATGCTTTTTCCTCGGCCTTTGTCATGATCGAAGCGCAGGTGAAATTCATCCTTGCAGCCATCCGCAGCACCGAAGCCAAGCCGCATGCCAGCATCAGCGTAGCGCCCGCCGCCCACCAGGGCTACAACCAGGCGATACAGCAGGCCCTCAAGAAAACCGTGTGGAACAGCGGCTGCAGCAGCTACTTTATCGACCGCAACGGCAATAACAGCACCAACTGGCCTTGGACCACTTGGTATATGCGCTGGCGCTTGGCGCGGCTGCGGCCCGGCGACTTCACCAAGGGCTAAATACTTGTCCGGCTTTTAGGATTTGCTGGGTTTTTTCTGCAAAAAGCTGGCGATCCGCGCATGCACATCCGGGCCCACGCCCTCGTGGCGATAGACCTCGTGCGCCAGGCCTGCGCCTAAAGACAGGCCGTCGGTTTGGACGAGCAATTTTTTGTTGGCACGATGGCTGAACCAGCTATTGGCCAGCACCTGCTGTGCATAACTGTCTACCGCTTCAAAGAAATCTTCGTCGGCAAAGCAGCGGTTCACCAAGCCCAGGCTAAGCGCCTCCTGTGCGCCCACGGTGCGGCAGCTCAGCATCATTTCCATCGCCTGACTCTGGCCGACACGGCGCGGCAGACGCTGGCTCATGCCCCATAAAGGCGTCAAGGCCCATTTGGCGTGGGTATCGGCAAACTTGGCGTTGGCACTGGCCACAATCACATCGCCCGCTAGGGCCAGCTCCAAACCACCGGTATAGCAATGCCCGTGCACCGCGCAAATCACCGGCTGAGGCAAATTTGCCAGGCGCTCTATCACCTGCGACTGAAAATGCGCCCGCGGCACTTGCTCGCCCTTGGCCAGATCACCCAGGTCGTGCCCGGCAGAAAAGCAGTTACCCGCGCCGCGCAAGAGGACCAAGCCTACGGTATCGGTCTGCCGCTCCAGATCGGCCAAGTGCGCGTCAAGTGCTTCAAATACTTCGACATTCAAGCTATTGAGCTTGTCCGGGCGGTTGATCGTGAGAACGGCCAGGCCTTGCTTGTCGTTGCGTAATACGGTTGAATTCATCGCTTGGATTTCCTTGAAGCGCCTGCGACGCCGATTTCAAAAAATTCACCTGCCATGCAGTGCGCATAGCCTTAGGCCCATAAAAAAAGCCCCCGAGTATCGCTACTTGGAGGCTTTTGTCTCAACTTTTGGTCGGTGTGAAAGGATTCGAACCTTCGACCCCTTGCACCCCATGCAAGTGCGCTACCAGGCTGCGCCACACACCGATCGAGCCGGCGATTATAGCCCGCCCATGTGCTACAAGCCCCTAAGCGGCAGCCAGTAGTTCACGAATTTCGAGCAATTCGGCGCGCACGTGTTGCCAGGGCATGGCGCCCGCAAAGCTAGCGTTGGAAGCAGCGGAAAAGTTGATTGCATCGAGTCCTGCCGCGTCCTGGTCCATGTGCGGCGCATCGTCGCCATGGGCGCCCTGCTGGCGCTTTTTGTCGCGCTCCAGATCCAAAATTTCCTGCATCTTGTTGCGCGCACCGCTGATGGTGAAGCCTTGTTCGTACAACAAGTCGCGTATTTTGCGGATCATCAGCACTTCGTGGTGCTGGTAATAGCGGCGGTTGCCGCGGCGCTTCATGGGCCGCAGCTGGGTAAATTCTTGCTCCCAATAGCGCAGCACATGGGGTTTGACGCCGCACAAATCCCCCACCTCACCAATGGTGAAGTACCGCTTTGCGGGGATGGATGGAAGTGTGTTTTCCATGAAAATCAATGCGCTAGGGGGAAAAGTGAAGAGATTACTCTAAGTTTGTCTGCAAAGCAATCGGGAAAACACAGGAGCCCGCAGGCACTGGTTCCGAAGCGGCGGCCTTCGCTTAGCTTTTCTGCAATTCGGCCTGGATCTGGTCCTTGAGCTTGTGGCTGGCGTGGAAGGTCACCACGCGGCGCGCGTCAATGGCGATGGCTTCGCCAGTGCGCGGATTACGGCCCGGACGGGGCGCTTTGGTGCGGATCTGGAAATTGCCAAAGCCGGAAATTTTCACATCCGTGCCGTCCACCAATTGCGCGGACACCAAATCAAAAAACGCGTCCACCATGTCTTTGGACTCGCGCTTGTTCAAGCCCAATTGGTCGAACAACATATCGGCCAGATGGGCCTTGGTCACTGCCGCCGTTTCCAGGCTGTCAACAGAAATTTGCATGAGAGGGTTCCGAATCTGGCGCGTTGAGGTCTGGAAAATAAATACTGGCTTAGGCGCGCTGGCGTGCGCCTAAGCGGGAAGCCAATTGAGCGACTATGGCCGCAACAGTAGTTTCAATTTGCTCTTCCGTCAAGGTAGCCTGCGCGCTGCCTAGCGTCAGGCGCAGTGCCACGCTGTGCTCGCCCGCGCCCTGCCCGGCAGCATCGGCAGTGGGCCGATAAATATCAAACACCCGTGCGTCTTGTAGCAGGCCTTGCGTAGGTGCCGCATGGATGGCGGCTAGGATGGCGTCGTGGTGCACGCTGTCGACCACCATGATGGCCAAGTCGCGCTGTACCGATGGAAAGCGGGCTACCGGCGCAAAAACCGGCATCGCTTTTTGCAGCAAAGCCTCCAGCTCCAGCTCAAATACCTGGGGCGCTTGCGTCAAACCATAGGCTTGCACCCAGCGCGGGTGCAACTCGCCCACATGGCCGACCACTTTGCCGTCCAGCGTCACTTGCGCGCAGCGCCCGGGATGCATGGCCGGGTGCGCAGCCGCGCTAAATTGCGCCACGCTAGGCGCAAACAAGGCCTCTACATCGCCTTTGACATCGAAGAAATCCACCGCACTGTCTTTACGGCCCCACTGCAGCGCATCGGCACTGCCCCAGGCCAGGGCCGCCACGCGCATGGGCTGGTGGAACCCGGCCACTGTGGATTCGCCGTCCTGCACGGAGCCATCGCGGAAAAACACTCGCCCGAGTTCAAACACCCGCACCCGCGAGGCCTTGCGATCCTGGTTGAACTTGAGCACCTGCACCAAGGAGCCAATCAAGGACGAACGCATCACGTTCATTTGGCTGGCAATAGGGTTAAGCAAGCGCACCGGATCGGCATTACCGGCCAACTCATGCTCCCAGCGCGCATCGACAAAGCTGAAATTAATGGTTTCCTGGTAGGCCAAGGCAGCCAATTGGCGGCGCACGGCAAAAGGATTGCGTCGACTTTCCGAACCGACCTTGGCAAATACCGGCGCGCGCGGCGGCGTGTTGGGCAACTGGTCAAAGCCGATCATGCGCACCACTTCTTCGATCAGGTCTTCTTCAATATGTATGTCGAAACGGTAGCTTGGCGGCGTCACGGTCAAGACGCCAGGCATTTCGCTAAAGGCCAGGCCTAAGCGGCGCAGAGCCGCTGCGCAATCGGCTTGGGTCAAGGGCATGCCGATGACTTTGGCCGCGCGTGCTACGCGTAAATCCACCGTTTTGACTTCTGGCAAGCGCAGGGTCTGGTCGTCTATCGGGCCACAGGTAGTTTCCGGCGTGCCGCAAATTTCCAGAATCAGCTGCGTGATGCGCTCGATGTGCTGCACCGTCAAGGCCGGATCCACGCCGCGTTCAAAGCGGTGGCCTGCGTCGGTAGAGAAATTAAAACGGCGGGAGCGCCCGGCGATGGATTGCGGCCACCAGAAAGCCGCTTCCACATAGACGCTGTCGGTGGTGTCCGACACTGCGCTGGCCGCGCCACCCATGATGCCGGCCAGAGACTCTAGTTGGGCCTCATCGGCAATCACGCCGACGGCATCGTCCACTTCGGCGGTATTGCCGTTGAGCAAGGCCAGCTTTTCACCCGCCTGGCCCCAGCGCACCGTCAGGCCACCGGCGATTTTGTCGAGGTCAAAAATATGCGTGGGCTGGCCGGACTCGAACATCACGTAGTTAGAGATATCGACCAAAGCACTGACGCTGCGTTGGCCGCAGCGCGCCAGGCGCTCGACCATCCAGGCCGGCGTTTTGGCTTGGGTATTGAGCTTGCGCACCACGCGCCCGGAAAAGCGACCGCACAAATCGGGGGCCAGCACTTTCACGGGCAGCACTTGCGCATTGCTGGGCGCGATAGGGGCCACATCCAATGGCAACAAGGGCGCACCGGTCAGCGCTGCCACTTCACGCGCCACGCCATAAACGCTCAGGCAATGGGCCAAGTTGGGCGTGAGCTTGAGGGTGAACAAGGTGTCGTCCAAGTTCAGGCAATGGCGGATGTCCTGGCCCAGTACCGCGTCCAGGCTCAGCTCCAACAAACCGCTGTGGTCATCGTCTAGCTGCAATTCTTTGGCCGAGCACAACATGCCCTGGCTTTCCACGCCGCGCAGTTTGCCTAGCTTGATCAGAAAAGGTTTGCCATCCTCGCCGGGCGGCAATTGGGCGCCGACTAGCGCGCACGGCACTTTGATACCCACGCGCGCATTGGGCGCACCGCAAACGATTTCCAGCAAAGTGCCGCTGGCCACGTCGACCTTGCACACGCGCAAGCGATCCGCGTTGGGGTGCTGTACCGCTTCCACAATTTCACCCACTACCACCTGGCTAAAAGGCGGCGCGACAGGACGCAGTTCCTCCACTTCCAACCCGGCCATGGTGAGGCTATGCGCCAGCGCTTGGGTGGACAGAGGCGGATTGCAAAAACTGCGCAACCAGGATTCAGGAAATTGCATAAATATTCAGTGACCTAAGTACATCAGATCCATCGCGCAAGCCCAACGGGCTTAGGCAAATTGGGACAAAAAGCGCACATCCCCTTCAAAGAATATGCGCAAATCGTTGACGCTATAGCGCAGCATCGCCAAGCGGTCGATGCCCGAGCCGAAGGCAAAGCCGATGTAGCGCTCCGGGTCCAGACCCATATTGCGTATCACCTGCGGGTGCACCTGACCCGAACCGGACACCTCCAACCACTTGCCTTGCAGCGGGCCGGATTCAAACATGATATCGATCTCAGCACTGGGTTCGGTAAATGGAAAGTAGCTGGGCCGAAAACGCAGTTGCAGCGCATCGGTCTCGAAGAAACTGGTGATAAAGCTCAAATACACCGACTTCAAATCTTTGAAGCTGATGTCCTCGCCCACCCACAAGCCCTCGACCTGGTGGAACATGGGCGAATGTGTGGCATCGCTGTCCACACGGAAGGTACGTCCTGGCGCAATGACGCGAATCTCGGGCATGCCGCCGGAAAACAGGCGGCCTGCTGCCACATCAAAATCGCCACCATGCTTGCGCACATGCGCTTGGGCGTAGCGGATTTGCATCGGGCTGGTGTGTGGGCGCAAGTTGTAATAGACGCCGTCCGCGCCCTTGGTATCAATATAAAACGTATCCTGCATAGAACGCGCAGGATGGTTGGGCGGATTGTTCAGCGAGGTGAAGCTAAACCAGTCGCTCTCGATCTCGGGGCCGTCGGCCACATCAAAACCCATGGACGCAAAGATGCGCTCGATGCGTTCCTGCGCCAGCGACACCG
>CANFJQ010000123.1 GCA_947447615.1 Comamonadaceae bacterium | reverse complement strand
TACTGGAAAGCGCCCGCCTGACTTTTGCCGCGCAAGGGCTCTGCATAAGCTCATAGCCGCCGGTTCGCAACCCTCACCGACAATCGCTGCATGGCTATTGGCATGTACTTGCGGGAAATCGGGCGCGGCAAAGACGGGGCGCGGGGGCTGAGCCGCGCGCAGGCGGCTGATTTGTGGGGCCAGTTGCTCGATGGCGCGGTTAGCGATTTGGAAGTAGGCGCTTTTTGCCTGGCCATGCGCGTCAAGGGCGAAACGCCTGAAGAAATGGCAGGTTTTTTGGACGCCACGGCGCCGCGCCTGCACACCCTACCCCATGGCGACAAGCCCGTCGTCGTCATCCCCAGCTACAACGGCGCCCGCAAAATTCCGGTGCTCACGCCCTTGCTGGCCCTGCTGCTGGCGCGCGAAGACCACCCGGTCATGGTCCATGGCACGCCCACCGAAAACAGCCGCGTGTTCACCGCCGAAGTGCTGGAGCAATTGGGTATTCATCCGCGCAACAGCTTTGCGCCGCTCGCCGCTGGTCAAGTGGCTTTCTATCCCACCGCCGCTTTAAGCACCGGCCTGCAAAGGCTGCTGGAAGTACGCCGCGTGGTGCAACTGCGTAATTCGGCGCACAGCCTGGTCAAGCTGATGAACCCCTGCGCCGGCCCCAGCCTGCTGGTGACCAGCTACACCCACCCGGAATACGCGCACTCCATGGCCGCCACTTTGCAACTGGTGCAGGCCAACGCCCTGCTCTTGCGCGGCACCGAAGGCGAGGCCGTGGCCGACGCCCGCCGCCTGCCGAAAATGCAAGGCTTTATCGCCGGTGAAACCGTGTTTGCCCAAGACGCCCAAAGCGGCAGCCTGGGCAGCCTGCCCGCCCTGCCCGCTGGCATCGACGCGCCCGGTACCGCCGACTACATACGCACAATGATGGACGGCGCCCAGCCCGTGCCGGCGCCGATTGCGCAACAAGTGATAGAAATCTCGAAACTCATTTCCCGCATGGAAGGGGCCGCATGATGAACAAGCCACCCAAACCGCCCGCAGCAGCAATAGGCCAAGTCAGCCTGGTAGGCGCCGGGCCGGGTGACCCGGATTTGTTGACGCTCAAAGCCGTCAAAGCCATTGCCGCCGCCACCGTCATCTTGGTAGACGACCTGGTGAACGAGGCCGTGCTGGCCCACGCCAGCCCCAGCGCCCGCATCGTCTATGTAGGCAAGCGCGGCGGCTGCGCGTCCACGCCGCAGGCCTTTATCGAAAAGTTGATGGTGAGCGAAGCCCATAAGGGCGAAAACGTGGTGCGCCTGAAGGGCGGCGACCCCTTGGTATTTGGCCGCAGCGGCGAAGAAATCGAGGCCTTGAAACAAGCGGGCATCGAGGTGCACGTGGTCAACGGCATCACCGCCGCCTTGGGCGCGCTGGCATCGCTCAACACCGCCCTAACGCACCGCGACCATGCCCACGGTGTGCTGATGGTGACCGGCCACGCCAAACCCGGCGACCCCGGCACCGACTGGCGCGCGCTAGCGCACACCGCCCGCCAGGCCAAACTCACCCTGGTGGTCTACATGGGCGTAGCCGCCGCGCAGCGCATCCAAGACGAACTGCTACACGGCCTAGCCGCCGACACGCCAGTGGCTATCGTGCAAGACGCCACGCTGCCTTCGCAGCGGCAGGCAATATGCACCTTGGATTGCTTGCACCAAACGCTGACTGAACAGCGCATGGCTAGCCCTTGTGTTTTGTTGATTGGGGATGTGTTGCTGGGCTTGAACCAACTTGGCCGAACGCACGAGCTGCACAGCGCTTTGGGCTGAGCGCAGGGCACCAGTTTCTTTCTGGCCACCGGGCAAATGAGGTTTTGCGGGGTTACCATACCGCCGCTAAAAACAACGACCCCCAACGGGAAGACTTCGAATGGAACTCCAAATCAATGGCCAGCGTACCCACGCGGACGCCGACCCTGCCACGCCCTTGTTGTGGGTGCTGCGCGACCAACTCAACCTGACGGGCACCAAGTTTGGCTGCGGTATCGCTGCCTGCGGCGCGTGCACGGTGCATGTGGACGGCCAAGCGGTGCGCTCTTGCGTTACGCCGGCGTCTGCGGTGCAGGGCAAAGACATCCGCACCATCGAATCGCTGGGCAGCGCCGAGAAGCCCCACGCGCTGCAACAAGCCTGGATGGCTGAGCAAGTGCCCCAGTGCGGCTATTGCCAAAGCGGCATGCTGATGGCCGCCGCCGCGCTGCTGGCGCGCACGCCCAAACCTACTGATGCCGACATCGACGCGGCCATGAGCAATATTTGCCGCTGCGGCACCTACCAACGCGTCCGCGCCGCGATTCACCGCGCCGCCAAGGCAAGCGGGAGCGCAGCATGAAGCGCCGCACGTTATTGCTCAGCGCTCTGGGCGCAGGCAGCGCATTGCTGGTGGGCTGGGGCGTGGCGCCGCCGCGCAGCCGCTTAGGCAGCGCAGAAAGCATGTTGCCCACGCAAGGCAGCGTGGGGCTGAACGGCTGGATCAAGATTGGCGAGGACGGCTCGGTGGCGCTGGCGATGCCGCGCAGCGAAATGGGCCAGGGCGTACACACCGCGCTGGCCATGCTGGCCGCCGAAGAGCTGGACATTCCTTTGGACAAAGTGCGCTTAGAGCAAGCCGGGCCCGATGCCCTATACGGCAACGTGGCCGCTGTGCTGGCCTTTTTGCCCTTCCACCCGCAGCAAACCGAAGAGGGCAAGCGCAGCGCGACGGTCAAAACCGCGCAGTGGCTGGCGGCCAAAGTCGGGCGCGAGTTGGGCCTGATCATGACCGGCGGTTCGTCCAGCATGGCCGACGCCTGGGAGCCGGTGCGCCTGGCAGCCGCCAGCGCGCGCTCCAGCCTGGCGCAAGCGGCAGCCGCGCAGTGGCAAGTGCCCGTTGGCGAAATAGTATTTGCGCAGGGGAAAATTAGCCATGCCTCGGGCAAAGAAGGCCACTTCGGCCAATTTGCCGCAGCAGCGGCCAAGCTCAACCCCGGCACTGTCAGTCCTAAGGCGCGCAAGGATTGGAAGCTGATTGGCAGCCCGGCGCCGCGCACAGACTTGTGGGCCAAGAGCAGCGGCAGCGCCACCTTTGGCCTGGATGTGCGCTTGCCCAATATGGTGTTTGCCGCCGTGCGCCTGTGTCCCATGATCGGCGGTAGCGTGCAATCGGTGGACAGCGCTGCGGCACTGGCTATGCCCGGCGTGCTCAAAGTCATCCCCCTCAAACCCAGCCACGGCGCTAGCGCCGGCCTGGCCGTGGTGGGCAAAACCAACTGGCACGCCCGTCAAGGCGCTGAGGCGCTGCAAGTGCAATGGGCGCAGCGCCCGCAAGGCGCGCTGGACACCAAGCAGGCCGCAGAGCAACTGCAAGCCCAGCTGGCTAAGGAAGACGGTTACACCTTCCACGAGCGCGGCACGCCGCCCACAAGCGGCGACACGCTCAGCGCCACGTACAGCGCGCCTTACCTGGGTCACATGACCATGGAGCCCATGAACTGCACCGCCTGGCTGCAAGACGGCAAGCTCAGCCTGTGGGCGCCCGCCCAAGTGCCCGAGGCCGCGCGCGAAGCAGCGGCCAAGGCAGCCGGGCTGCCGCTGACGAAAGTGGAGATACACATCACCTTGCTGGGCGGCGGCTTTGGTCGGCGCTTAGAGGTGGACTATGTGGTGCTGGCCGCGCAAGTGGCCATGGCCCTGCCCGGCCAGCCGGTGCAGCTGGCCTGGTCGCGCGAGGAAGACAGCTCGCACGACTTTTTCCGGCCCATGCATGTGGCCCAACTGCAAGCCAGCCACGACGGGCTGGGCCAGGTGCAAAGCCTGCAAATCAAATCCGCTGGCGACTCCATTAGCCCGCGCTGGATGGAGCGCGTGCTGCCCGCTTTTGCTGGCCCGTTTGACGCGCCCGACAAAACCGATTCCGAAGGCTTGTTTGACCTGCCCTACGGCTTTGCCCACCAAAAAATGGCGCATGTCGCCACCAAGGTCGGCATACCGGTGGGCTTTTGGCGCTCGGTAGGCCATTCGCACAACGCGTTTTTCTCGGAAAGCTTTATCGACGAACTGGCCGCCAAGGCAGGCACCAACCCACTGACCTTCAGGCAGCAATGGCTGCAAGACGCGCCACGCCATCTGGCCGTGCTGAACCTGGCTGCCGCAAAAGCCCAATGGGGCAAAACGCTGCCCGAAGGACAAGCGCAAGGCATCGCGCTGCATGAGAGCTTTGGCTCCATCGTGGCGCAAGTGGCGCGCGTGTCGATGGATAACGGCACCTTGCGCGTACACGACGTGTTTTGCGCGATCGACTGCGGCACCGTGGTGAACCCGGCCATCGTGGCCCAGCAAATGGAAGGCTCAGTGGTGTTTGCCCTGTCCGCAGCGCTATGGGGCGAGGTGGACATCGTGCAAGGCGAGGTGCAGCAGCGCAATTTTCACCAGCACTACGTGGTGGGCATGGCGCACGCGCCGCAAGTGCACACCTACGTCGTGCCCAGCGAGCGCACGCCTGCCGGTGTGGGCGAGCCTGGTGTGCCGCCGCTGGCGCCTGCCGTGGCTAATGCAGTTTTTGCGCTGAACGGCAAGCGGCTGCGCAGCTTGCCGCTGAAGCTGACTTGAGTGAACTAGCGGGAAATTGAACTCTTTGGTGTACCAATGCGCTCTGCGAAGGCATATTGCGTTAAGCCAGCTTTCGCACGCGCTTTGAGCATCTGGCTCGCAACGGTGTATTTCAGTTCAAGGCTGTCGTAGGCATCATTAAATCCCGGGCGCTGCCTTGCCGCCGCCAAAAATGCAGCGTGATTATGAGGAACCGGTTCGTACTTCAAATCAGCCATGCATTACCTCCTTAAGTAGCTTTAGCGCCATGTGCAATTCTTTAACAGGTGTCTGCGGTGTAGGCCGACAGCTCACAAGGAAACTTGCCTCCCCATACGAAGTTGCCCCAGTACCTGCCCGCGATCAGTGACAGCTGGAATAGTACGGCAGCACCGACAAAACGAGCGGCGCAGCGGTCCTATGGAATGGCCTCTTATGCGGCGACTTCAACGTACTCAACTTGGCTTGCACCTACAGGCATTGGCAAGCCGTCCGCGCGCAAGCCTTCAAGGTGAAAGAGTATGGCCTCACGCATTTCGAACTCGACTTCTGCAATGGTTACCCCGGTCGCCACGCACCCGGGCAAATCAGGCGCATATGCCGAGTAATTTCCTTCTGCTTTTTCAATAACGATTGCGTAGCGCATAGCACCTCACTTGAGTCCAGCCTGTTTGAATATGCTGTTCAAAGTACCCGGCGCCAAATCGTCGCTGGGTTTTCCGGGAACAGTGACGCGACCAGGCCTGCTCGCGTGCTTGAATTGCCGATGACTCCCTCTTGTCGCAACCAAATTCCAACCATCGCGTTGAAGCAATCGGAGGACATCGCTGACTTTCATGATCGAAGGATAGCAGGTACCTAGGCCGGCCCGAGTTTAAGGACGGCCGAAGCCGCAAAACGTTGTGGCTGAGGGGCCGCCCAGGGGCGAAGCTGACGAGATATCGGCAAGCCATGCTTGCAGGCGGCCCCCTCGAGCGTAGCGTTAGGACATAAGTAGTCAGAGGGCATAGTGCGCAAATGCTTTTGTGACTTTCTGGTCTGGACCAAAGTGAAAAACCTCCGCAGCTAGCCGACCACGAGCGCCTTTGTAATGAACGGTGATGCTATTGACGCCAGCAAAAACTTGACGAAGTTCGAAGTGAAGGTCGGGTATCAGTTCTAACGCTTTTTTCCAATAGGCACGAACTGCGACTTTTCCTTGAAGCGTGCCGGACGGTTCGCCTGCGACTTGAATAACTACCGGCGATGACATTTCAAATTGATCTGAATAGTGCGAAAGAATTCTGTCCAGGTCGTGCGCGTTCCACGAGTCGATCCAGTCGGTGGCGAAATGTTCAACAAAAGCTTTGTCCATTTTTTACAAGCTCCAAAAAAGTGAAATTGCGGTGGTTAGCGATGTGCGCTAACGTTTGTCATGAGAGGCGGCGCCGGATTGCCGGGCGCCGTCCTCTAGATGGATGGGTTATGCGGCAACCTTGATGACAAGGAGTTCATCGATCTTTGCGTCTGAAAGCGGGTCGTGCACGTACTTCACAAGGCAGTGAAGCTTCACCTGCTTCTCGGTCATGGAGAGTATGAATTCCTCTACTTCCTGGTCTCCGATATTCTTGAAGCGATAGCTCCCTTGAAGAACCGCTTGATCAGGTGTCACTTTTGCTCGACCAACGTTCTCGTATTTGTTGAAATCGAAAATATCACAGACGAGATAAACTGGCGACTCGTCGATGTTGGTTGGCGGAAAAAATCGGCCTTTATCTGCGGCGTTCAGCTCAAAGATTGGATCGTTCTTTGGGCCGAGAAGGGCTATGCGACTTACGGCCGGTTCGCCAAGGAGATTATCCAACTCACGGATGCCGCCGATGATCTGCGTTCCTACTTGGTAGACGGTTCCGTTGTACGTGTTGTATGTGTCGCCGGCAACTACAGCGACATTGCCGTCTCCATTTTGCTGAATCGTCGGCTGCTTTCCAGCATGCGCGAGACCGTAAACAAACTTCAAGAAGTCGAATCCATTCTTGGTAAGTTCCCAAATTTGCTGGGGATCTGCGGTGAGCGGCAGCACAGCCTGCAGACCCGTGTACACAGCACCAAGGCCGGCAATGAACGAGCCCTCCTTATATTCAATGACGCGAACTTGGTAGCGCTCGCGATCTAGCTCACTAATTCGTTTCTTTCCTGTGAGCGCGCGGTAATTGCCGTCAAAAATATGTTGAAGACCGCTGAGCCCAACAGCCAGCTTGTCGATTCGATCGCCGCCCTCGAAGGCCGTGCCGTGCATCTCGAAGCGGTATGGGTCTTGCATTCATATCCTCCCGGGAGTAACTGAGGCTGACTTTGCTGCCTAACGTAATGTAGAGCGCAAAACCCGGTTGATACATCCGGACCGAGTCGATACATCTTGTTGTTGAAATAGCTGCAAACCTCTTGCAGCATCGCTTGGACGGCCATAGGCTGTCTTTTTATGCAGGTATAAATTTCTCATGAAATCCGGCGCTCCTTCTTTGCAGTCCGCCCGCTCGCCCTATAGGGTTTGCAAGCAGGTTCGACGCCTTCACTATAACTTCAAATTTGTAACGATTAACGTTATTGAATTTGTTTTTAGCGCGATGGAGCGACACATGACTAGGCATCATGGTCAGTGTTTGCAAACCCTGCCGCTCAAGGCCTGCGCCCCCCGCCTACCCGCCATACAACAAGCGCGCGACAATCGGCGCATGCAAATGTTTGATGTTGTCATCGTCGGCGCCGGTGCCGCTGGCCTGTTTTGCGCGGGCGTCGCCGGGCAATTGGGGCAAAAGGTATTGCTGGTGGACCTTAGCGACAAAGTGGCCGAGAAAATCCGCATCTCTGGCGGCGGGCGCTGCAATTTCACCAACACCGGCACCACCGCTTCCAATTTTTTAAGCGACAACCCGCGCTTTTGCCGCTCGGCCCTGGCGCGCTACACGGCGCAAGATTTTGTGGCTCTGGTCAAAAGCCACGGCATCGCGTTCCACGAAAAGCACAAAGGCCAGTTGTTTTGCGACCGGTCTGCCGAAGACCTGATCGCCATGCTGCTGGCCGAATGCGACAAAGGCGGCGTGACGCGCTGGCAGGGCTGCGCGGTGGCAGCGGTGCGTTACAGCGACGGCGCGCAGGGTGGCATGCGCTACCAGATCGACACCGCGCGCGGCACGGTGCAGGCGCGCGCGCTGGTGATCGCCACGGGCGGCTTGTCCATCCCCAAAATTGGCGCCACCGATTTCGGCTACCGCATCGCCAAGCAATTTGGCCTACCGCTGGTGCCCACCCGCCCCGCCCTGGTGCCGCTCACCTTCAGCCCCGAGGTGTGGGCGCCGTTTGCGGCCCTGGCCGGGCTGTCGCTGCCAGTGCAGATTGCCACGGGCGACAAGAAAACCGGCATGCAGTTTGCCGAAGACCTGCTCTTCACCCACCGGGGCCTGAGCGGGCCGGGCGTGCTGCAAATTTCCAGCTACTGGCGCGAAGGCAGTCCCATACGCCTGAACCTGAGCCCGGAGCACGACCCCACCGCCCATTTGCTGGACGCCAAAGCCAGCGCCTCGCGCAAGCGCTTGGCTACCGTGCTGGCCGATTTGCTGCCCAGCCGCCTGGCCGACACCTGGGTGGCGGGCAGCGGCCTGCCGCCAGCCAGCCTGGAGCGCGGCATCAACGACTTGCCGGACAAAGTGCTAAGCGCCCTGGGCGAACGCGTGGCGCGCTGGGACATTGCGCCCGACGGCACCGAGGGCTACCGCAAGGCCGAAGTCACCGCCGGGGGCGTGGCGACGACGGCTTTGTCGGGCCAGGGTATGGAATCGAGCCAGCCCGGCCTGTATTTCATAGGCGAGGTGGTAGATGTGACCGGCTGGCTGGGAGGCTACAACTTTCAGTGGGCCTGGGCCAGCGCCTACGCCTGTGCCCGCGCGCTGGCTAGCCTGCCAGCCGCCAAGGCCTGATAGGCGGGCCGCTGGCCTATATCCAGACAGCCTGGGCGAAAAGCCTCTGCGGCGAGGATATAATGCTAGGCTTTGCTGGCAATCCCCCGCTGCCTGATCACCATTTTTGCGGGGAATTTCGCTGTACATGACTTGGGAGGCCCGATCTTCCCCCGAGTGCATCGTCGGCACCTTTTGGACACCATTACGTAATGACCACGATCCGTGTAAAAGAAAACGAACCCTTTGACGTTGCCCTGCGCCGCTTTAAGCGCACGATTGAAAAGC
>CANFJQ010000122.1 GCA_947447615.1 Comamonadaceae bacterium | reverse complement strand
GTGTGCCCTGTCAAATTCGGGCGGCGAGCCAGGCGCGGGCATCGTCGCAGTCGCGTTGTATCCCTTGGGTCAGGGCGTCCAGGCCGTCGTACTTGCGTTCGTCGTGTAGTTTGTGCAGCAGTTCCACGCTAATAATTTTACCGTAGCCCCCGTCTTGGCCCAGGATAGCGGGCCAGTCCAGGCAATGGGTTTCCAGCAGCACCCGCCCACCGTTTATGTCATCAGGGTCTAGCGACGGGCGCACACCCATATTGGCCACGCCGGCCAGGGGCTTGTCGGTCAGCCCATGCACCAGCACCACAAAGATGCCGCTGGCAGCGGGCTTCCAGCGCGGAAAGCGCAAGTTGAGGGTGCGAAAGCCCAAGGTGCGCCCAAGCTTGCGCCCATGCACGATGTGCCCTGAAATGCGGTACGGGCGGCCTAGCAAGCGGGCCGCCTGCGCCATATTGCCGTCTGCGAGGGCGGCGCGCACCGCCGAGCTGGAGACGCGCAGCCCATGCACTTCGTAGCTGTTCATGCGCGCTACGTCAAAGCCATGGGCCTCGCCAGCGGCGTCCAGCATCGCGTAATCGCCCGCGCGCTGGGCGCCAAAGCGAAAGTCGTCCCCCACCAGCACATAGCGTGCACCCAGGCCTTGGACCAACACTTTTTGCACAAAGTCTTGCGGGCTTTGGGCAGCTAAGGCGGCGTTAAAAGGCAGCACCACAGTTTGGTCCACACCGCACTGGGCCAGTTCCTGCAATTTGTCGCGGAAGGTGCCTACCCGGCTGGGGGCTAGCTCGGGTTTGTGCAAGTGCAGGGCGAAGTAGTCGCGCGGATGCGGCTCAAAGGTCAGCACGCAGCTGGGCACGCCGCGCTGCTGCGCTTCGCTGCGCAAGAGCGCCAGCATGGCCTGGTGGCCACGGTGTACGCCGTCAAAATTGCCAATCGTCAGGGCGCAGGCTGGCGCCAGGCCGGGGTGCTGAAAGCCGCGGAAAAATTGCATGAAGTTGTATGGATGTTACGAAGGGCTGGCCCCAGGCGGCTAGGGGCGTGGCCGGGGTGTCACTGAAACAGGGTATATTGTGACGCAGCCCCTCTTCAGCCTTCAGGGCCTGCTGCGGGGCGCCCAGTGTGACGTGGTTTTCCCGGTGTCTTTGTTGATCTGGAGGAATTGCTTGAAAGTACTGAAGTTGTCGGCCCAAGGGCTTCCGCAGTCCTGGATTTCCCTTGAGCAAGCGGTCGTCAATTACGCAGCAGGCGAAGTGCGCTGGGAGTCCGGCGGCGAGATCGCCGTCTTTCGCGGCGGCCACAATGCCGTCACCGGCCTGCAATCGGTGATCCGGGTCAATAGCATCATTGGCACCCGGGGCGTGCCCAATATCAACCCCTTTAATTTGCGTCCGGGCCTGACCAACAGCAAGCTTTTCGCCCGTGACCGTAATGTCTGTGCCTACTGCGGCGGACATTTTCACGAGTCCGACCTGACGCGTGAGCACATCATCCCCTTCGCCCAAAATGGCGTGGACAACTGGATGAACGTGGTCACCGCCTGCCGCCCCTGCAACCACCGCAAGAGCCACCGTACGCCCGAGCAAGCCCACATGCCTTTGCTTTTCGCGCCCTACGTGCCCAGCCTGTGGGAAGACTTCATCCTGCGTAACCGCCGCATCCTGGCCGACCAGATGGAGTTTTTGATGTCGCATGTGCCGCGTTCCTCGCGGCTCTTGATGTAGCCGCGCAGCTTTATTCCTTATAAAATTGGATACAGTTAAGCCCTAGGCAGCGCACAACGCGCCGCTAGCAGGGGGAACTATGAGAATCCAACACCGGGCAGCCGTCCACGCGCGCAGTCCTGCGCAAATTTTCCGAATCAAGGCGATTGCCCTGGCAATTGCCAGCACCTTGGCCTGCTGGCCGGGGCTAGGCCGGGCGACTAAGCATGCGGGTGCCGAAGCAGCGCCCAAAGCCCAAAAGAGTGCAGGCGAAGCCAAGCAAGCGAGCCAAGAAACATCACCGACACAGAGCGGGGCGCTGGCGGAATGGGCCACACCTTGGGATAAGCAACTAGATGCCCGCGCCTACGCGCTCAGCGAAAAACTCGACGGTGTGCGCGCTTTGTGGGATGGCAAAAAGCTGCGTTTTCGCAGCGGGCGCGAGATTGTGGCACCCGCCTGGTTTTTAGCCGCTTTGCCTTCGGATGCTTTGGATGGCGAGCTTTGGATGGGCCGAGGTAGCTTTGACCGCCTGTCCGCGACGGTTCGCAAGGCCCAGCCAGTGGACGAGGAATGGCGCGCGGTGCGTTACATGGTGTTTGACGCGCCCGCCACCGGTTTGACCTTCCGCCAGCGCTACCAACGCGCGCAAGACTTGGTATCCGGCACCGAAGCCAAATGGCTGCTGGTAGTCGCCCAGGCCAAAGTGGCCGAGGCGCATGAGGTGTCCGACCGCTTGCAAAGCGTGGTGGACCAAGGTGGCGAAGGCCTCGTCTTGCACCACTGGGATGCCCTGTGGCAGCCGGGGCGCAGCAGTGCGGTGCGCAAACTCAAACCCCAGCCCGACGAAGAAGGGCGGGTGCTGGCGCTAGTACCAGGCAAAGGCCAGTTCAAGGGCCAGATGGGCGGCTTGCTACTGGAGACGCCGGACAAAAAGCGGTTTACGCTGGGCACTGGCTTTAGCCAAGCCGACCGGCGCACGCCGCCTGCCGTGGGCAGTTGGGTCACCTACCGCTACCGCGAACGCACGCCCCAAGGCATTCCGCGCTTTGCCAGCTTTGTGCGGGTGCGGGGGGAGGAATAGCTTCGCCTCGCCAGGCTTGCTTGGGTTTGAAGGGCTTTGGCGGCAAGCGTGTATCGCCCGCGCCAGGGCGCCGCATTCACACCATGGCGCTACAGTGTGCCCATGTACCGTTTAATTTCTCCGGCACCGATGCCGCGCCTTGTTACAGGCCTTCTTATTTTTGGCGCCGGCCTTGCCACCGCGCAGGCCCAGGAAACCGGGGCCAACCTGGAGTCTGGCCCTGCACCTGGCGCCAAGCTAGAACGCGTAGAGATCAGTTCCCGCCAAACCGATACCGAACTTCGCCGGCGCGCCAGCACCGCCAAACAAGTCTATGGCCGCGAAGAGTTGGACAAGTTTGGTGACACTAATGTGGCCGATGTCTTGCAGCGATTGCCGGGCGTCACCATGCAGGGCAATGCCCCACGCTTGCGCGGCATGAGCGCGGGCTATACCCAAATCTTGATCAACGGCGACCCGGCGCCTCCTGGCTTTGCGCTAGATCAGCTGGATCCGACCTTGGTCGAACGCATCGAGGTAAGTAAAGGCCCCACGGCTAGCCAAAGCGCGCAAGCGGTGGCGGGCACCATCAACATTATTTTGAAAGACGCACCCAAGCGCTCGCAGCGCGACTTGCGTTTAAGCGCCGCTTACCGCTTTGAAAAGCCGACCGCTTCCGGCAGTTTCACACTGGGTGAAAAATGGGGCGATTTGTCGCTGAGCTTGCCTATTTCCACTTTTCAGTGGCGCGGCCAGATTGACAGCGAAAGCCACCGGCAAAGCCTTGCGGACAATGGCGCGCCCATCGACGCGATTCAAAAAGGCGATAACCGCTACCAAGGCCAAGGCATCAACCTAGGGCCGGTGCTGACCTGGCGCATAAGTGAAGACGAAACCTTGAGCTGGCAGTCCTTTGTGCAAAGCGGTGCTTGGAACAGCACTACGGGCTACCGCAACCAGGTGCTGGCGGGCAGCCCCGCGCTGGATGGCGACACCAACAACGAAGGCGGCTGGGAATTTGCTCGCAGCCGTTTGCAATGGGTGAATAATTTTTCGGCCGATGAACGCGTCGAGCTCAAGGCCGGCATCCAGGCTTCGCGTGGCCGTTTTGACAACCAAAGCCAGGGAGCGGGCGCGATGCAGCAACGCACCCTGGGGGACAACCGTGAAACATCGCTGACGCAATCAGGTAATTACACGCGGCTGATCAACGAAGCGCACAGCCTGGCGCTGGGCTGGGACTTGGAACTGCGCCAGCGCGAAGAGACGCGCGACGCTAGCGTGCAAGGTGTTGCTTTGATAAGCGGGCTGGAAGGCCAGGTATTTTCGGCGCAAGTGCAAAAATCCGCGCTCTTTGTGCAGGATGAGTGGCAACTTTCACCGCAATGGTCGGCCACGCTAGGCCTGCGCCATGAGCGCATTGCTACGCAAAGCACGGGCAGGGAGATAGACCTGAGCAATACCAGCGCCGTGCTTACGCCCATGCTGCATGTGGCGTACAAACTGGATGCGGCGGGCAAAGACTTGGTGCGCGCCAGCCTGACCCGCAGCTACAAAGCGCCCGACATTTCTACCCTGTTGGCGCGGCCTACGCCCAATGCTTTGTACACCGCCTTAAGCCAGAGCAATACCGTGCTGGCCCCGGACAGTGTGGGCAACCCGGCGCTGCGGCCTGAACTGGCTACCGGCCTGGACTTGGCCTATGAAAAATACCTCTCTGGTGGTGGTCTGTTTAGCGCGGGTATTTTTTATCGCGAGATCAGCGACCTGGTGCGCGGCGTGACGAGCTTGCAAGCTAATCCGGACTACGCCACTGCCCCGCGCTGGGTGTCGCAAGCGACCAATTTTTCATCGGGCAGGGCAGCGGGGCTGGAGTTGGAACTCAAAGGGCGTGCGGGCGAATTACTGCCCGTGCTGTTTGATGCCAAGATGCCTCTGAGTTTGCGCAGCGCGCTGAACTTTTACCGCTCGGAAGTCGATACCTTGCCCGGGCCGGACAACCGCCTGGATGGGCAGCAGCCCTGGTCTGGCACGTTCGGGATGGATTACCGTTTCAACAGCATGCCGCTGACCATCGGCGGCAATTTCGCCTTCACGCCTGATTTTGTGACCCGCCAAACCTTAAGTCAAACCTTGGATCAGGGCCGTAGCCGCAGCATCGATATGTTTGCGCGTTGGACGGTCAATGACAAAGCATCAATGCGCTTGGCGCTGAGCAATATTGCGCCGCTGGCCAATGAGTCCCTCAGCAGCAACAGCAGCGGCGCCAGCGTTTACAACGCCCGGCTTGCGCGTACAGGCATTAACTTCAGTACCGAAATCAAGCTTTAAGCGCTTGCGCCCATGCCCTGATGCCTTAGAAGCGCGTCCATGCTGGGCTCGCGTCCGCGAAAGGCTTTGAACGATTCCATGGCCGGGCGGCTGCCCCCCGCTTCCAAAATCGCGTGCAAGTATTTTTTGCCGGTGGCGGGGTCGGGTGTGCCGTCGGCATCGGCGCTTTCTTCAAAAGCGGCATAGGCATCGGCGCTGAGCACTTCAGCCCATTTGTAGCTGTAGTAGCCCGCCGCATAACCACCGGCAAAAATATGGCTGAAGGTGTGCGCCGAGCGGTTGAATTCCGGGCTGGGTAGTACGGCCACTTCGGCGCGCACCGTGCGCAGCAAATCCATCAAATCGGCAGCCGGGTCGTGCGCGCTGTGTAGCAGCATGTCGAACAAAGCGAATTCGATTTGGCGCAAGGTTTGCATCCCGCTTTGAAAGTTGCGTGCCGCCAGCATTTTGTCGAACAAGGCGCGCGGCAGGGGCTGGCCGCTGTCCACATGCGCGGTCATGTGGCGGATCACATTCCACTCCCAGCAAAAGTTTTCCATAAACTGGCTGGGCAGTTCCACCGCGTCCCACTCTACGCCGCTGATACCCGCCACATCGCGCTCGCTTACTTGCGTGAGCAAATGGTGCAGGCCGTGGCCGCATTCGTGGAACAAGGTGATCACATCGTCGTGCGTAAGCAAGGCGGGTTTTTCCACGCCATCGACCGTGCTGCCCAGCGCAAAATTACAGACCAGATGCGCCACCGGCGTTTGCAATGTGCCGGTATCGGGCCGCAACCAGCGTCCCAATACACCGTCCATCCAGGCGCCGCCACGCTTGCCACTGCGCGCACTCGGATCGAGGTAAAACTGCCCGATTAAGTTGCCATGGCGCTCGATGCGAAAAAACTTCACTTCCGGGTGCCACACGGGCGCGCTGTCGGCGCTGATGCTGACGTCAAACAAGGTTTCGACGATTTTGAATAAGCCGGCCAGTACTTTGGGCGCGGTGAAGTATTGCTTCACTTCCTGCTCGCTAAAGGCGTAGCGCGCTTCCTTCAGCTTCTCGCCGATATAGGGCCAATCCCAGGCCTGCGGGTCTTGCAGATTCAAATGTTCGGCAGCAAAAGCGCGTAGCTCGGCCACGTCTTTTTCGGCAAAGGGGCGGGCCTTGGCACATAGGTCGCGCAAAAAGCGGATTACCGTATCGGGTGAGTCCGCCATCTTGGGCGCGATCGAGAGCGCGGCGAAGTTGGCAAAGCCGAGCAAGGCTGCTTCTTCTCTGCGCAGCGCCAATATCTCTTGCATGATGGCGCTGTTATCAAATTTATGCATATCCACCGGCGCCTGGGTGGAGGCGCCCGTAGCGTAAGCGCGGTACAAAATCTGGCGCAAGGCGCTGCTATGCGCAAACTGCATGACTGGCAGGTAGCAAGGCATTTTGAGCGTCAGCTTGTAGCCTTCTTTGCCTTCGGCTTTGGCCGCTGCAAAGGCGGTAGCTAGTACATCGGGAGGCACGCCATCAACTTCGTCTGCATTCGCGTAGTACGCAAAAGCGTCGGTCGCATCGAGCGCGTTTTCGCTGAATTTTTGGCTTAGCTCGGCCTGGCGTTCTTGAATCTGCGCAAAGCGCTCGCGCGCGCTACCGCTCAGTTCTGCGCCACCCAGTACAAAGTTGCGAATCGCGTTTTTGTGGGCTTGTTGTTGCTCGGCATTGAGGCTGGCTACATCCATGACTTTGTATTTGGCGTAGAGCTTTTCATCGGCACCTAAGCGCGTAAAAAAGTCGGTGACTTTCGGCAGGGCCGCGTTGTAGGCCGCACGCAGCGCCGGACTGTCGTTGACGCTGTTGAGGTGGCTGACGGCGCCCCAGGCCACGCCTAGGTTTTCTACTGCCACGTCTAAGGTGGCCGATAGCGCGAGCCATTGCGCGGGAAATGCGGGGGCGGTTACGGTATCGAGTGCCGTTTGTGACTTCGCCAGCAAGGCCTCGATAGCCGGTTCTACATGCTCGGGCGTTATCGCGTCAAAGCGGGGCAGGCCTTGGCCAAGCAAAGGGTTGTCACTCATACCAGGCGCTCCGCAGATTCCAAGGTGTTGACCAGCAGCATGGTGATGGTCATAGGGCCAACGCCACCAGGAACCGGCGTAATGTGGCCGGCCACTTCGCGCACGCCCGCATAGTCCACGTCGCCGCAGAGTTTGCCCTCGGCGTTGCGGTTCATGCCCACGTCGATGACCACGGCGCCGGGCTTGACCATATCGGCTGTCAGTACATTCACTTTGCCTACAGCGGCGACGATGACATCGGCTTGCAGCGTCATGGCTTTGAGGTCTTTGGTGCCGCTATGGCAAATCGTGACGGTCGCGTTTTGTTGCAGCAAGAGCATGGCCATGGGTTTGCCCACAATATTGCTGCGGCCAATGACGACAGCGTGTTTGCCGCGCAAGTCATAGCCAATGGATTCGAGCATCTTCATGCAGCCATAAGGCGTGCAGGGTACAAAGCCGGGCTGGCCCACCATCAACGCACCGGCGCTGGCGATGTGGAAACCATCGACATCTTTTTCGGGCGCGATGGCTTCAATGACCCTGTTGGCATCGATATGTTTGGGCACTGGCAGCTGTACCAAAATGCCGTGGATGGACGGGTCTTTGTTGAGCGCGTCGATGCGCGCCAGCAAGGCTGCTTCGGTCATATCGGCGTCGTAGCGCTCCAGCACCGAATGCAGGCCCGCATCGGCACAGGCCTTGACCTTGTTGCGCACATACACCTGTGAAGCCTGGTTCTCGCCCACCAGCAAAACCGCTAGGCCGGGCGTGATGCCACGCGCTTTGAGCGCATCGGCGCGGCGCATCACGTCAGCACGTAATTGGGCAGACAGCGCATTGCCGTCGATGATGGAAGCGGTGTGGGGAGTTGTCATGGCTTGGGGCTTGGGAAAGAGGAGGGAAGTAGGATTGCAATATGCAGGCTGTGATTAGACGCCGCAAGGAGGTCCATGCCAGCGCACCGCGCGACGCCCCTGCGCATAAAAGTGACTTAAGCCTTGGGGTTGGATTGGCCCAGGGCGATTTTCAGCAAATCAGCCACGGTGTTGGCGCTGAGTTTTTCCATGATGTTGGCGCGGTGCGCCTCCACTGTTTTGATGCTGATGCCCAGGTCGTCGGCAATTTGTTTGTTCAGGCGCCCGGCCACGATGCGTTCTAGTACTTGCGATTCGCGCATGGTTAGTTTGGATAGCAGCGAATCGCGGTTGGCGGCCAGTTGCGAGTCCGCAAACGAGTCCTTGGCGTGGTCGAGCATTTGTTCCACCAGGCGCACGAGGTCGGCTTCTTTGAAAGGCTTTTGGATAAAGTCCATCGCGCCTTTTTTCATGGTGTCCACTGCCATGGGCACATCGCCGTGGCCGGTAATAAACACAATGGGCAAGGGGGAGCGGATTTCAATCAGGCGGGCTTGCAACTCCAGCCCGGTCATACCGCCCATGCGGATATCGACCAGCAGGCAGGCCACTTCGCGGGCATCGTAGCGGCTGAGAAAGGATTCAGCAGAATCAAAGCAGCGCACCCGGTAGCCCTTGCCTTCAAGCAGCCATTGCACGGAGTCGCGCACGGCTTCGTCGTCATCGACGACATACACAGTACCTTTTTTCGGGAGCAAACTATTGGAAGATTCCTGCATGGTTTTTCTCGCTTGACGCAAACTTCTTTTCTTATCGTGCCGCTTTAGCTCAAGGGCAGCCAGAACGTGAACTTACAGCCGGTAACTGCGCCTTCATTGTAGAGGTTCTCCGCTGTCAGGCGCCCATGGTGCGACTCAACAATGGAGCGGCATAGGCTCAGGCCAATGCCCATACCCTCGGCCTTGGTGGAGAAGAAGGCTTCGTACAGGCGCGGCATCACATCGGG
>CANFJQ010000121.1 GCA_947447615.1 Comamonadaceae bacterium | reverse complement strand
CGCATCACTTCGGCCATGTACCACCGCTTTCACGCGCCCTATGACTTGCGCATGCACCGGGTGCACTATTTTTCAGGCGATACCTGGAACGTCAACCCTATTGCGCTCAAGCGCGTGGAAAAATTGTTTTGCAAGAACGAACGCGCCTTGTTGCGTGTAGAAGTGGGCGAATACAAATACCCGGTAGCACTGGTGCCGGTCGCGGCGATATTGGTCGCCAGCATCCGGCTGCACGCCATCGATACGGTGTTGCACACCCGCTACCAAGGGCCGGTGGACATAGGCTGCGACGCGCACTACCGCAAGGGCGAAGAGATGGGGTGGTTCCAGCATGGTTCGACCATCATTGTGTTTGCGCCTAAGGGCTTTGCATTGGCGCCAGGCATTGGCGATGGCACGCCGGTGCGCATGGGGCAGACCCTTCTGCGTTTGCCGCAACAGCCCGCTTAAGGCCAAGGCTGCAGAGCCATGACAACCCCGGATAGTGCAGTAGCGAGGCGCGATGGTTGCGCGCCTGGTCGGCTTTAGAACATCGTACGGGCTGCGCTGGGCACGGGCAGCGCGTCTATCGGCGGCTTGGTTGCCTGCGTCTTAGGCTTGGCCGCTACTATGGGTGGTACAAAGTCCAGCTGCTGGTCCCAGTAAATCAGCTCTAGCGTGCCGTCCATGTGCTCGACCAGGGCCGAGCGACTTTCCACCCAGTCGCCGTCGTTGCAATACAAGATACCGTCAATCATGCGGATCTCTGCGCGGTGGATATGGCCGCAGACCACGCCGTCATAACCGCGCTTACGTGCCTCGTGGGCGACTGCGTTTTCAAAGTCGGCCACAAAGTTGACCGCTTTTTTGACTTTGTTCTTTAAGTAAGCCGACAGCGACCAGTAGGGAAGCTTAAGTCGCCTGCGCACATCATTCAAGTGGCGGTTCAGGCGCAGCGCTATTTCATATAAGTTGTCGCCCAGGTAGGCCAGCCACTTGGCGTACTTCACAACCGCATCAAAATAGTCGCCATGGATAAGCCAGAGCTTGCGGCCGTCTGCCAGCGTGTGGCTGGTCTCATGGCAAACCTCCACGCCACCGAAGTGATGGTCAATAAAGCCGCGCGCAAATTCGTCGTGGTTGCCGGGGATAAACACCACATGGCAGCCCTTGCGCGCTTTGCGCAGCAGCTTTTGCACTACGTCGTTGTGGGCTTGCGGCCAATACCATTTGCGCTTGAGCTGCCAGCCATCAATGATGTCGCCTATCAAATACAAATGGTTGCTGGTGTGCGATTTGAGAAATTCAATCAGTGCTTCTGCCTGACAGCCTGGTGTTCCCAGATGCAAGTCTGAGATGAATACGGCGCGGTAGTGCATCCAGTCCCCAAAAAAGTAAGTGATCGAAGGCGCAACTTGCACGCATGCAATCGGCCTGCTCTGAGCAAGTATCGATACACCTTATGACGAATTGATGAAACGTAACCGCCAATTTGTTTTGCTGTCATCGTTGTGTCATGCGTAGTAATGTATTCACGAAATCGCAAGAATTAACAAAATTGAAATATTGACGCCGTAAATTCAACGCCTTCCTGAATCGCAACCCGTGGAATTTCTATAACCAAATAATGCGTCATGTTTAATTTTCGATTTTCTTGGACTCCTGAGTTAGTTCTGACCGCCGCCATTGGACTGATCACAAGTCAATCAGCCTTCTGTCAGGATATTGCAGCCATTTCGCAAGCAAGTAATCCATACGGGCTTGAGGCCTTGTGGGGAAGTTCCGACATGGTTGCCAGAGGGGTTCTGTTGCTGCTGCTGGTAATGAGCGTTGCAAGTTGGTTCGTGATTGCATCCAAGGTGCTGGAACAATCACGCCTTCTGAGTTACGGCGCGCAAGCCAGTAAGGATTTTTGGGGTGCCGATAACTTGTCCCAAGGCGCAGCGAAGCTTGCTGAAAAGAGCCCGTTTAGATTTGTAGCGGAAGCGGCAGTGGATGCTATTGACAAGCACTCAGCGCTCAATGATCACCTAAGCCTGAACGACTGGGTAGTGATGCGTGTTCAATCGGCGATAGACCAGGTGCAAGGAACGAGTCAGTCGGGTATGGCGGTGCTGGCAACCGTTGGCTCTATTTCTCCGTTTGTCGGGCTGTTTGGCACCGTGTGGGGGATATACCACGCGCTCACGGCCATCGGTTTGTCGGGGCAGGCCTCGATTGACAAGGTAGCCGGCCCAGTGGGCGAGGCGTTGATCATGACTGCCATCGGTCTGGCCGTGGCAGTGCCTGCCGTGCTGGGATACAACTGGCTCCTGCGGCGCAACAAAATGGGGCTTGACGTGTTGCGCTCTTTTGGTGCCGCATTGCATGTGGCCTCGCTAAGTTCCATTCCTGCAACACCGAAGTGAGCTAGCGGTGGCTGTGCACATTGGGGGGCAGGCAGGCGAGGACGCCGTACTGTCGGATATCAACACCACGCCGCTGGTGGATGTGATGCTGGTCTTGCTCATAATTTTCCTGATCACGATCCCGGTGGTGACCACGTCCATTCCTGTCAAATTGCCTAGTGAGAGAGTGCAGGTGCGGGAGACAAAGCCTGACAGCATCATTATCTCGGTGGACCGCGAAGGCCGTATGTTTTGGTTTGATACACCTGTGCGCAGCCGCGATGACTTGCTACCCCGATTGCAAGCCGTAGCGCGCATGAAGCCGCAGCCCGATGTGCAGATTCGCGGTGACCAGGCTGCACAGTATGAAAGTGTGGGCCGGGTGCTGCTGGAGTGCCAGCGTGCGGGTATCGCCAAAGTTGCCTTCATTACTGAACCCGCTGCACAAGGGATCTGAACATGGCACTTTCTTTGCGCAACAGCGGCACGCAGGACGAGGTGATCATGGACATCAACACCACGCCCTTGATAGACGTCATGTTGGTGTTGCTGGTGATGCTGATCATTACGATCCCCGTTCAATTGCACGCGGTCAACATGGAGTTACCGGTTCCGGGCGTACCGCCGACCAAGCAAGTAAAACCCGAAAAAATTGAAATACAAGTTTCTGCCCAAGGCAGCGTGATGGTGCAGGGCGTAAAAGTGACTGAAGAAGATCTGGCGCAACACTTGCAACCCCTGGTGAATGTGGAGAACCAGCCCGAGATTCATATCCGCCCCGACAAAGCGGCGCCTTACGCGGTGTTTACCAAGGTGCTAGCGACTACCAAACGTATTGGTCTGACTAAGGTGGCAGTGGTGGGAAGCGAGCAGTTTTTGTAATGTCTGCGCAGACTGTCTCGCCTGGTTTTGCTGCCGCTTATGCGCAGTCCACCTACACGCCGACCGGGTCAAAGCGCTTGCCCGTGGGCTTGGCCTGGGCGCTTGCACTGCACATCGTAGTGGGTTACGCCGTGCTCAGTGGTAAGGCTACCGAGGTGATCAAAGAAATTCAAAAACCCTTGAGTGCCGTAGTCATTCAAGAAGTCATCCTTCCGCCGCCCCCACCACCCCCACCCCCACCCCTGCCCCCTCCATTGCAGCCGCCACCCGCTCCTGCACCTTTGCCACTGCCCAAGCCAGTTACGCCGCCCGTTCAAGAGATGCCAAAGCCGGTACTGCCCGCGCCGTTACCACCTCCGGCTGCGCCGACTCCCGCACCTGCGGCGCCAACGCCCGTCGTTCAGGCCGCACCCGAAGCGCCGCCTGCCAAGCCTGCCCAAGTGGTGGTCACTCCTGCGCCAGCTCCAACCCCTGCACCCGCACCCGCACCCGCACCCGCACCAGTAACCCCGGCGCCGTCGCTGGAGGGCGAATACATCGGCAAATTGCGGGCCACGATAGATGCAGCCAAGCGCTATCCCACGGGTCGGCAAGCCAGCCAACAACGGCCTCAGGGCAGCGTCAAGTTGTGGTTTGTGCTGAACCGGGCTGGAGCGCTGGTTGAACTGGGAGTGCTACCCGGCGATGCACCATTTTTACTTGAAGACGCTGCCAAAGCGGCGGTACGTCGCAGCAGCTTTCCACCCTTTCCCCCTAGTGCTTGGCCTAGCGATGAGCAGCACAAATTTACCACTGAGCTGTATTTCTCTCCACCCAGTGGTTCGTAGTTTTCCTTGCAACCTTCACCTATTAAAAAGGCTTTAACCATGAAAAAATTTAAACCCACCAGAATGGCCTTAGTCGTTGCGGCTGTTTGCGCTGCTTCGCCCCTGTTGGCGCAGCAAGCAGCAACCGACATCGGCCGCATCAACGTGGATGCGCTACCTGCGGGCGCCAGCACTGGCTTGATCATCCAGGAGGAAACCCCGAAGGCACGTAGCTCAGTGAACAAGGCGCAACTCGATTCGATCAG
Organism: Comamonadaceae bacterium; assembly: GCA_947447615.1. Taxonomy (GTDB): domain Bacteria; phylum Pseudomonadota; class Gammaproteobacteria; order Burkholderiales; family Burkholderiaceae_C; genus Allorhodoferax. Next base: position 4,762 of record CANFJQ010000121.1, on the reverse strand, counting down.
TCCTACCAGCAACCCCTACCAGGCTATTGAAATGCTGCCGGGCGTCAACACCTTCAGCCATGATTCAACAGGCATGTTTGGCGGAGGACTGCGCGTGCGCGGCTTTAACTCGGACGAGATGGGTTTCACCATCAACGGTGCGCCTGTCAATGACTCCGGCAGCTTCGCGGTCTATCCCATGGAGTACACCGACACCGATAACCTGTGCGAAGTGTTTTTGACGCAGGGCAGCACCGACACCGAGGCACCGCATGTGGGCGCATCCGGCGGCAACGTGGGTATGGTGACTTGTGCACCTTCTGATACTTTCGGGTTTAAGGCGTCTCAGACACTGGGGCAGTTAAATCTCACTAAAACATTTGTTCGTATGGATACGGGCAAGTTTGCCAACGACATGGCCAAGGCCTATATCTCCTACTCCAAGGCCAAGGTTGACAAATTTAAGGGCCCAGGCAAAGCCGACCGCGACCACATTGATATGGGTGCCGAGTTCCGCCCGAACGATAGCGTGTTTTTGGCAACCAGCTTTTTGTACAACAAGGCCATCAACAACAACTACCGCACGCTGACCAACGCGCAAATTGCCGCAAGCGGTAAGCAACTCGACTTCTCCGCTACCCCTCCGACTCACCTGACACCGGTCAATAACGTCGCGCAATCGGAAAGCGCACCTGCTGACGGCTATTACGACTACAACGTTAATCCTTTCAAAAATTACCTTTGGACTGCCAAAGCCGAGTACAAGCTGGACAAGACCACCACGCTGTCGGCAGAGCCGTACTACTGGTGGGGCTACGGAACTGGCGGTAGCCAGTTATCGACCTTAAAGGAAGGAACCGCTGGGTCTGCAGTGCGTAAAGGCGTTAAAGACATCAATGGCGACGGCGACGCTCGAGACACGGTAATGATTTATAGCAGTTCGGTTACAGAGACCGACCGCCCGGGTATTACCCTCAAGGCCAATACCAAGCTGGATAACCACAATATATTGGCTGGTTACTGGTTTGAGCGCGCAAACCATAAGCAAACCGGCCCTGGTGTGAGATTTAATAACGCAGGCGTCCCGGCTGACGCATGGTTCGAAAATTCGGCCAACTTCTTGCAGTTTGAAGACGGTACGCCTTACATGTACCGCAATCAAGTTACGGTGAGCACGGGCAAAAGCTTGTTTTTGCAGGACAGCATCAATCTGATGGATGATGCGCTCAATCTGCAATTGGGTTTACGCAACACATCGATTGACCGGGCGTTCGATAACTACGCCAATACGGGCTCAGGCCAAGGCGCGGACTACACGGTAAACAAGACGTACAGCGCTTTGCTCCCTAGCGTCGGTGTGCGCTACAACTTAAACGCCCAGAGCCAGGTCTTCGTGAATCTGGCCAACAATATGAAGGCACCTGGAAACTTCAGCTATGGCAGTTTGCTCACTGGTGGTACTTATAACGGCAACGGCGTTTTGACCGGTGCAAAACAGCGCGATCCGTCTGTGGACAAAGAGACATCTACCAACCTGGATCTGGGCTACCGTTTTGCCAATGATGACTGGATCTTTTCTGGTTCTGTTTTCTACATCGACTTCCAAAACCGCATTGCCAAGAGCTATGACCCCGTACTTGCTCTATCCATTGACAACAATGTCGGTGCGGTACAGACCAAGGGACTGGAGCTCGAGTCTGGCTACAAACTCAACAATAACTGGTCTATGTATGGATCTTTGTCTTACACAAGCACCAAAATGGCAGACGACTTGCGAGTGAGCGCCACGGCGTTTGAGGCGACTTCTGGTAAGCAACTACCTGATACCCCCGAGTGGTTGAGTGGTCTGCGTTTGAACTATACCAGCGGTACTTGGTATGGCAATGTGGACGCGAAGTACACGGGTGCAAGCTTCTCCACCTTGGTTAATGACGAGTCGGTAAACGCGCGCACCATCGTAAATGCCACTGTGGGATACCGCTTTGAAAGCGTGGGCTTCTTCAAGAAACCCAGCATCCAGTTCAACGTGACCAACCTGTTTGACGAGAATTACGTGCAAATTAACTCCGGTAGCGGTAGTAGCTTTACCACCCGAGCGCAGACTAATTCGATTGGCGCAGGAACATCACCCGCTTACTACATTGGTGCTCCGCGTTTTGCATCGGTTACTTTCCGTTCTGAGTTTTAAGAGCGTTACAGCGTTCAATCGACACTTCACTTTGATTTAAAAAGTGAATGGGCGACTGCCCTGGCTTCTATAGTGGAGCCAGGGCAGCGTTCTTTTTAGGCTTCCGAAATAGATTGGTAATTATGTTTGTACGTTCAGGTTTTAGCTCCCGACCTTTTATTTACCTGGTGACGCTGGTTTGGCTGGCACATCCAGCGTTTGGCGCTACTGCGCTGGAGCCAAGCAAGCAAGTACACATCTCATTGCTCGCTATCAACGACTTCCACGGCAACATCGTACCGCCCGGCATTGCCGTGTCGGTGCCGGACACAACAGACCCGGCAGGCGCGCGGGTGTCGGCGGGCGGTGCTGCCTATTTATCTACGCTGGTACGCCAGCAAAAGGCGCTCAACCCTGGCAATACCTTGGTGGTGGGCGCTGGCGATTTATTGGGTGCCACGCCTTTGGTATCAGGCTTGTTCCACGATGAGCCGACGGTGGAAGTACTCAACCAAATTGGCCTAGACATCAGCAGCGTGGGCAACCATGAGTTTGACAAAGGCGCTGCTGAATTGATGCGCTTGCAAAACGGCGGTTGCTATCCGCACAGCGCGGACGGCAGCAGTGGCGTGGTGGGTGTGGATACGTGCATGAACCAAGGCCGGTTTGCGGGTGCGAGCTACCAATACCTGGCTGCTAATGTCATCGCGAAGGCCAGTGGCAAGACGGTGCTGCCAGCCTATGCGGTGCGCGACATCGACGGCGTCCGCATCGGCTTTATCGGTCTGACGTTGCGCGGCACACCGGCTATGGTCATGCCCTCCGGCGTGGCAGGGCTGGAGTTTAGGGACGAGGTACGCACCATCAATTCGCTGGTACCCGAGCTCCAGGCGCAAGGCGTGAGTGTGTTTGTGGTGCTCATCCACCAAGGCGGTCAAACCACGGCACGTACGTCGCTCGATAAAAGCTGCCCTGGCTTTAGCGGCGATATTCTGGATATTGCCGACCGCTTGGACCCGGCGGTGCAAGTAGTCATCAGCGGCCACACGCACCAGGAATATGTCTGCACTCGCCCCGACGGGCGCTTGATTACCCAGTCCGGCTTTTATGGGCGCTTGCTCACCCGCATCGACCTGACGGTCGAGCGCGGCACTGGCAAGCTGATCGCCAAGGACGCCAATAACCTGGTGGTGGTGAATGACCAGCCGCTCAAAGTGGCCGTGGGAAGTAGCCCGCCCTTGCCCGCAGGCTATAGCGCATTAGCGCCAGACCCGCAGATAGCTGCCATCGTGCGCCGCTACGGCGACCTCAGCGCAACGATGGCCGACTTGCCGATTGGCCGCATCGCCGGGCCGCTGGACAGACAACCGACGCCGGGCGGCGAAAGCACGCTGGGCGCGCTGATCAGTGACGCATTCTTGGCCGGTGCCTCGCGCACCGCTGATGGTGCAGCGCCAGCGCAGATCGCGTTTACCAACCCCGGCGGTGTGCGTGCCGACCTGAACAGTACTTTGTCGGTGAGCTATGGGCAGTTGTTCAGCGTCATGCCCTTTAACAACGCGCTGGTCAGCATGGACCTGACGGGCGCGCAACTGCTGCGCTTGCTGGAGCAGCAATGGGAAGGGCGCGCCACGCGTAGCTTGGTCTTGCATGTGTCCGAAGGCTTTAGCTATAGCTGGGACGCCGCCCGGCCCTTGGGCCAGCGCGTGCTACCCGGTTCGGCTACGCTGCATGGTGAACCCATCCGTGCAGATGCGATATACCGCGTCGCCACCAACAGCTTTTTGGCCGAGGGTGGTGATGGCTTTAGCGTGTTTAAGCAAGGCAAAAATGTGCAAACTGGCGAGCTGGACTCGGTGGTGCTCAAGCTTTACTTTCGCGCTAAGGGCGTAGTGCAAGTGCCGACGTTGGGGCGCATCACCCGGCTGAACTGAGCGCGCTTGGTGCGCGACCCCGCCCAGGCCTTATGCTTTGGGCATAAGCACTATCGCCGCAGGGACGCCGCATGACCATCGACATCCAAGACATAGCCATCGAGGTGGCGGGCAACAGTGATGAACTTATCCTCATGCTGCACGGCTGGCCTGATACGCTAGCCTTGTGGGACGGCACGGTGGGCGCGCTGCAAGCCCACTACCGCTGCGCCCGCCTGACGCTACCCGGCTTTGAAACTGGCCCGCCAGCCGTGTCGCTGGACGACATGTGCAGCTTGCTGCGGAAAGTGGCCGATCACTTAAGCCCCAGTAAAACCATCACCTTGTTACTGCACGACTGGGGCTGCGCATTCGGCTATGAATTTGCCATGCGCCATCCGCAGCGCGTGGCCCGTGTGATTGCGCTGGACATTGGCGACCACAATGCGCCCGCGCTGCGCCGCCAGTGGGGTCTACGCGAAAAATTGGCGGTTGGGGGCTATCAATTGTGGCTGGCGCTGGCCTGGAAAATCGGTGGCGCTGTGGGCACCAGAATGACCCGCTTTATGGCGCGCGCACTGCGCGCCCCGGCCCCGGCTGCGCGTATTACCCACCGCATGAACTACCCCTACGCCATGCGCTGGTTTGGCAGCGCCGGTGGCTTTGCGCAAGCAGCGCAAGTGGACTTGTCCATGCCGCTGCT
>CANFJQ010000120.1 GCA_947447615.1 Comamonadaceae bacterium | reverse complement strand
ACGATGCCATCCACTGTTGTGATTTACCACTCCGGCTACGGCCATACCCAGCGCCTGGCCCAGCAGGTGGCCGATGGCGCTGACGCGCAATTAATTGCCATCAGCGCCGAGGGCACGATCACCGACGCCGAGTGGGCTGATCTGGACGCAGCAGACGCCATCATCATGGGTTCGCCCACCTACATGGGCTCGGTATCCTGGCAATTCAAAAAATTTGCTGATGCCTCTTCCAAACGCTGGTACGCTGGCACCTGGAAAGATAAGCTGGCCGGCGGCTTTACCTGCTCGGGCTACCCCAGCGGCGACAAACTCTCCACTTTGCAAAACATGCTGACGCTGGCGATGCAACACGGCATGGTCTGGGTGGGTGTGGGCATCATGGGTAATGAAACCATCAATCGCTTGGGTTCGAGCATCGGCCTGATGGCCCACGCCAGCAACACCACACCCGCCGACGCCATGCACCAGGGTGACTTGGATACGGCCCTTGCCTACGGGACGCGGGTGGCGCAGGTGGCGGCGAAGCTGCGGGCTTAGCCCCTTTTTAGGTGGTAAAGCGGGCGCAGCGTCCGCCGCCAGCAGCGTCGGTGACAATCAAAGCTCACCCACGCCGCTTTTTATTTCCTGATGCACCCATTAAGCAAACTCCTGCGCTATGCCAGCGCCTATCGGCGCGATTTCAAATTGGCGGCGCTGTACTCGGTGTTGAATAAGTTTTTTGACATCCTGCCCGAGGTCTTGATCGGCGCGGCGGTGGATGTGGTGGTCAAGGGCGAAGAGAGTTTTCTGGCGCGTCACGTGCTGGGCGCGATCGGCATCACCAACACCTGGGAACAATTGCTGGCGCTGGCATTATTTAATGTGTTGGTATGGGGTGGCGAGTCTTTGTTTCAATATTTGTACGAAGTGAAGTGGCGCCAGCTCGCGCAAAACTTGCAACACGATATGCGCTTGGACACCTACCGCCATGTGCAGCGCCTGGATATGGCGTATTTTGAGAACCAGCGCACGGGTAATTTGATGGCCATCCTGAACGACGATATCAATCAGATGGAGCGCTTTTTGAATGGTGGCGCCAATCAAATCATTCAGGTGTTTTTCTCCTCGCTCATGGTCAGCGCCGTGTTTTTTGCTTTGCAAAAAGAAATAGCGCTGATGGCCTTGTTGCCCGTACCTTTGATTTTGCTGGGCGCCTTCTGGTTTCAAAACCGGCTGGCGCCGCGTTACACCAAAGTACGCGAGGCAGCGGGCGATGTGGGCGCAAGGCTCAATAACAATTTGCTGGGCCTGGCCACCATCAAAGCCTTTGCCACCGAGGGCTTTGAGGCCAGTCACATCGAAGAGGCGAGCAACCGCTACCGCCAGACCAATGCCGCTGCCATCCGTATCAGCGCCGCCATCACGCCGGTCATCCGCATGGCCATTCTGGCGGGCTTTACCGCCACGCTTTTGTACGGTGGCTGGCTGACCTTGCATGGGCAATTGGCGGTGGGTGCGTTCTCGGTGCTGGTGTTTCTGACGCAGCGCCTGCTCTGGCCGCTGACCGGCCTGGCCGAAGTGGCCGATATGTACCAGCGCTCCATGGCCGCCATCGAACGCGCCATGGGCTTGTTGGGCACGCCGATTAGCATCGCCTACGAAGGCAAGCACTTTGCCAAAGCGTCGGTCACCGGCGAAATCCGCTTTGAAAACCTGGAGTTTTCGTACGCGACAGCAGGCGAGGCGCCCACGCTGCACGACATTAGCCTGACTATCCCTGCGGGCCAGACGGTGGCCTTTGTGGGCTCTACCGGCTCGGGTAAATCCACGCTGGTGAAGCTGCTGCTGCGCTTTTACACGCCGCAGCAAGGGCGCATCCTGCTAGATGGTGAACCAATCGATGCGCTCAATTTGCAAGACCTGCGCCGTGCCATCGGCTATGTGGCGCAAGACGCGTTTTTGAGCGATGCCAGCGTGGCCGACAACATTGCTTATGGCGAGCAAGACCGCGCTGCCGTCAGCGACAAGGCGATAGCCGCTGCGGCCCGCGCCGCCGAGGCCACAGAATTTATTGACAAACTACCCCTGGGTTTTGCCACGCGCTTGGGCGAACGCGGGCAAAAACTCTCGGGCGGGCAGCGCCAGCGCCTGGCTTTGGCCCGCGCGATTTTGAAAGACCCGCCGATTTTGGTGCTGGACGAAGCCACCAGCGCCGTGGACAATGAAACCGAGGCCGCCATCCAACGCTCGCTAGAAGTGGTCAGCCAGGGCCGCACCACCATAGTCATCGCTCACCGCCTGTCCACCGTGCACCAAGCCCATTGCATCCATTTGATGGACGCCGGGCGCATTGTGGAAAGCGGCACCCATGATGAACTGCTGGCGCAAGGCGGCGCCTATGCTGCGCTGTGGCGCTTGCAGACGGGGGAGCGATAAGCGCCTAACAATTTGACCTCGTAGCCAAACTCCATCCCTTGATACCTGTCAATGCGCTCATGATTTCAAGGCGTAGGCGTCAGTAATCCGAGCCATAGCCTGAAGTTGTTCAGGGCGTTGCATTGCAACGATTGCCAGCACAAAGGCCTGCAAATCGGCCTTAATTTTCTGGCCAAGCGCAATAACTTGCCCCGGCTGTAGCAGCGCTGACAACTGGATGATGTCCGTTAGATGCTTGTTCATTCGTCGCGAATCAAACACTTCACCTTGACTAGCGCGCTCACTCATTTCGAGCCAAGCCAAGGCTTTAAGCGGAATCAGACGATCCTCACCCACCCAAGACGGCATACCGTACTTGTTTTGGCGGCCTGTAAGCACAAATTGGTAGTACGCATCGTCTAGCAAAATAGCCGAAAGACTGGAGACCCGCTCACCCATTGGAATAGGCGTCAGGTGGCCCGGCGGTACAAAGTCCAACCCGTCCGGCAAGCGAGAAAAAAGCTCAAGCATGTGGGGAAAATCATCATCTAGCGGCTTCTGGAAACGATATAGCAAGGGCTTTTTCTCCGAATCGCCCTGCTTTTGCTGATAGCCACCAGCCTGCACAAATTTCCAGAACTTCTGACCGAATTCAGGCGTCAAAACCTCCACATGCAAAACAATGTCCAGGTCCTTGGTTCCCCGGAATGGCAAACCAGCCTCGATCATGGTGATCGAGGCGGCCGTCCCGCCGATCAAGACATAGTGGTTTTCAAAGTCCTTGAACCAATCCTGGAAAACTGCCAAGCCTCTCACCATGGAAATTTCTCTTCCAACTCGTCAAGCGCCATCTGAATCCGGTCGTCACGGTTATCTCTCAGGCTCAGCCACAAAGACAAGGGATCTACGTTTATTGTTATGTCTTGCATGCGCGGCTCGTATCGCCACACTTGCACGGCAATGCCGTCGGCAAGCTCCCGAGGCTCAAAAAAAACATTTGTCGCTTTGGCCCCTTGGGCTGCATCCGCCGTCATGGCAATTACTGGCTGCTGAGGCGCGTTGAGCATGGTCAACCGAGCTAGTGCACTTTCCCCTGCCCAACGCGTGTCCATCAGATCAAAAATGCGGAGATCGTAAGTCCACAGCGTTCTCAGCACCGGTGTTCGTAAATACGGCTTGGCCTTTTCCCACAGTTCGCGACGGTCCCCTATCAATTTCAGGTGTCTGGCCCGGCCCCGTACGTCTAACTCAAACAAACTGAATTGAAGCAGTTCTTGGACCGCCCGGCTTGCCGTCATTTCGGTATAGCCCAATGCCGTAGCGTCCACAGATGGGTGCCAGGTTTGCGTCACTGGATGATGATTTAAAAACCATACTAAAAGCGCCTGCGTGGCTGGGCTTGCCGAGATGGCTTTCGGACGCGGTCCTACCCCAAATCGCTCAGTAAGAATCATGCCCATTTGTGGCGCGAACAGCTGCCTGTCGGGCACGACAAAAGCCAGGCCACGGGCGATTAGCTGTTTTCGCTCACCAGGCGAAAGCGACGGCAATGCAATGATGACCGGCGTGTGCACCAACGCACCCATCCGCTTGGTGTGCTGCTCTATCTGCTCGGGCGCCAGTGGCTGATCCCCTTTGACACAAGCCAGTGTCACGGGCTGGCCGAACAATTCCCCAAACCAAACTTCGTAGGCATCCTGAAGAAAATACGGAAATTGGGCCGTTTTATTCTTGTCGGCCCCTGCGCGCACAGCCTCCCCGCCAAGTACGTGGTTAAGGTACCGGACCGTCTGAAAGGGAAGCGAATTTTCTAACATTATTTTATTAATATAACATTATTTATGTTAGATGTAAAATATCTTGTTATATTCAACTATGAATACGTATTCCCGTTAGTTAATGAAAACTGCCGGGAAAAGGGCGCATTGCATCCCTTGGTAGTGGTCACGGCAGTACTGATCCCCTCTTCGTTGTACGGCTGAACCGTCATGTGCAGCACGGGTTCTGCAGCTTCTGCAATGCCCACAGCCAAGAGCCAAGTGAGCATGCAGGCCAGTACACGGCTAACCATACCTAACCCCCTGCGCCCGTCGTGAAACTGAACTGCCTGGTAAAGGGCGTTCCATTATTTTTACCCGTAATGAGTACCGCGTAACTTGTATTGGGCTGAAGTGGAGCCGAAGGCATGATGGCCGCCACATGCGGTGAGCCGGTTAATTTTGCGTTTGTATCGGTAGTGGCATTAAGTGTCGGCAGTAAAGTGACATTGGTGCCGCCCGCACTGCGCACGCTTGCGTTGTCAATGCTCAAGGTGTGCCCTTGGGCTACCATCACATAAATTGGGTGCCCTATTGGATTGACCACCAAATCTCGGGATGGCACCGGATTAGGCCTTTCGCCATTCAACTGGTAGTCAACACCCCTTGTACCGTCACACGGATACGTAGCCACCACGTCAGCGCCTAAGCTTTGCTCTTGCGCCCCTGAGGGAAGGCCGAAATTTACCGTAAGCACACCGAAATAGCGATTTAGTGGGGTACTTCCTACATTGACGACATCTAGCTTGCTGTCATATTGAAAGCCGATGCCCATTTCAGCTACACCTGATTGCCCGAGTATTCCTAGAGCGTGGTAGGGCGCGGCCAACAAGCCGCGTGCCGCTTCGATACTTGCATCACGTCCGAACGCATCACCCCCGGCTACACCGGCGTAGTCATAGTTTGCACCGATCACTTCTCCAACAATACGGTAATCATATCCGGCAACTACAACTCGATCCCAAACTTTGACCCCTGTAAATCCGGCAGTTCCAGATATTTCTTCATGTGCAATTTCACGATTTAAATTCAATAGCTGCCAACGGGTATGGGCAAGCGCTGCCTGATCGATCTTGGTGTTGCGGGTGAGGTAGCCAAAACCACAGCGCGCCCGCTCAGAGTTAAACAGGTCATACACTGCTTTTTCTGATCCGGTATAGCCGGGGTCTGGGGGCTGTTGTGACAGGATGGAGACGTAACTGTCAGGGGTGGGTACTTTTTTATCTCCTCCCGCGCCCCCTCCACCCCCGCAGGCAGTTAGCAAAGCCGCCAGCAGCATCGCCAGGACGGGAAGGAGGAGGGTGGGCAGGCGGCCAGCCGTGTGCTGGTGTACGCACGATATGGGAGATATGGACGATACGGGCAGGGCGGTGCTGGCCAGGGAGGAGAGGGGGGAGGTTCGGTGGGGCATGGTGTAACACTTAAGTAAATGGCAACCATTAGAGAATACAAGAGTTTTGGCCTGGTGCAAGTACCTTCCGACCTAGCCAACAAAATTTTCTTCTTTCAAAATTGCAGCGCAAAAAAAAGGCCCCGAAGGGCCTTTTTTTGTGGGTGTCGTAGAAGCTACTTTTCGGAAGTGCTTAAGCTCCCATCAGCTCCATCGCGATTTCACGCGGCTTGTCAGCCCGCAGGCTTACATCCTGCATTTCGATGCCGAGTACTTTGCCGTCCGCATCAAAATCAAAAACAACACCTGGACGGATTTCGTCGCTTTCCGCCACGGTGCCTGCTTTTAAACGGATATACATCGCGTCCGCTTGTTGGTCGTATTCAATTTTCATGGTGATACCAGGCATCTCTGCTATTTCGGTCTTCTGCCTATTCAAAAAGGGCCATCAAACGGCCCAGGGCGTCGTCTATGACCTCGGGTGGGACACGTTCAATTTTCTTGGCCTTACGCGCTGCCAAGTCCATCATTCGGCACTTGTTGACCAGTGCCACCCCTTGGGTCTTGCAACCGGTATTCATCAGCGAGACTGCAAACCCTGCGTACCTGGCGTAATCGCCACCTTGGGTAATCGGCGCAATTAGCACGTCACCCAAAGCGTTAAATTCCTTGCTCGTCAGTACCAGGGCCGGGCGACGTTCCCCCTGCATCTCGCGGCCTACCACCGGCTCCAGGCTCACCAGCACGATGTCCCCCCGCTCAAAAATCGCCATTCAAAGGATCTCCTGGCCCACAGGGCGTACGGTATCCCACAGGGCTATATCAGCCGGAACCGGCGCCTTCTTGTCGCATTGGGCGATCAGTTCGGCTAGTGTGTATTTGCGCTTGGCCGCCAGGGTGATCGTTCCGTCTGGGGTGGTGTCCATGGTCATCGCCTGGCCGGCCCGCAGACCTAAGTCTTTCAACACCGAATGCGGGAAAACCGCCCCGGTACTGTTACCAAACTTGCGTAAAACGATTTCAACTTGCATGGCTTGCCTCGTGTAAAACTAAATTGTACGACGGGTATGGTCTACCCAAGTCCAAACTCGATATGGCGAGTGCAGCCAGCCCATCTACTTTGGCTGGTGGGTCGATCACATATGCTTTTCCACCTTGCTTGGCGCCTAGCGATGACCTGCTTCACTCGTGCATCGAAAATTCGTGCTACTTGACAGTCGCGCCTAAAGTGAGAACTATGCGCCCGGTGGACATCCGGCGTTTTGGCTGGCACAGGCCTTGCGCGCTGGCCCGGCCAAGGCGCGGATAAATCAAATTGCAGCCGCTGCCCGGCCTGACAAGACTTCAAAGAAGGAATGCGCCATGAGCAAAATGGAAGAGCTGCTGCGCCAGCAAGAGCAAATTGCCGTCGCGATTGAAGCCGAAGTGGTGCGCGCGCGGGACGAGGCGGCTAGGGGCGCTGCCCAGGGCCAGTACGAAATGGCGGTGCTCATGCACTTTGCGCGGGGTGTGCCCAAAAACTACCCCGAGGCCATGAAGCTCTACAAACTAGCTGCCGCCCAGGGGCATACCGGTGCGCAGCTCAACTTGGGGCTGATGTTTGAAAACGCCCAGGGCGCATCCGAAGATTTTGTGCAGGCCCTCAACTGGTACAAGCAAGCGGCCACGCACGGCAATGGCGAGGCGCAGTGGCGCTTGGGCATGCTCTGCGAAGAAGGCAAGGGCGCCAAGCAGGACTTTCAGGCCGCTATGCAGTGCTACAAAATGGCCGCTGCCCATGGCTTGGCCGAGGCCCAAGTTGCCATAGGCCTTATGTATGAAAACCACCGTGGCTTGGAGCGCGACTATGCCAAAGCAGCCGATTGGTACAAGCAGGCCGCAGCGCAAGGCCATTTGGAGGCCCAAACCCGGCTGGGCCAAATTTATGAGCGGGGCGTGGACATCAAGCAAGATTTTGCGCAAGCCATGCATTGGTTTCGCAGCGCCGCCGACGCCGGCTACACCACGGCGCAACTGCATGTGGGCTTGCTCTACGAACACGGGCAGGGCGTGAAAGAAGATGTCCACGAGGCGCTGCGCTGGTTCAAACTGGCCGCAGCCAAAGGCAATGCCGATGCGCAGACCAAGATGGGCTTTATGTACAGCAATGGCCGGGGCGTGAAACAAGACTACCACCAGGCTATGGACTGGTACCGGCTTGCCGCAGAAAAAGACCACGCGGGCGCTTTGTCCAATCTGGGCTTTATGTACGAGCATGGCCAGGGCGTGGAGGAAGACGAGTCCCGTGCCCTGAGTTATTACGCACGTGCAGCGAAAAAAGGTGATGCCTATGCCATTAAAAACCGCGATGTATTGATGGCGCACCGCGCCGAACACGAAGCGCATGAGGCAGCCCTAGAGGCGCACAAAGCCGCGCTAGAGGCGCAGAAGCCCACCAAGTAGCAAGCGCTTTCTGGGGCCGCTGCGCAATAGGCCAGAATGCAGCCCACGCATAGATGCGGCTCATTTGACATGCTGCGGGAGGCTGCAATGGACACCGAAGTTAAGACCAATCAATTTGCACTGCTCAGGCAGCGCCGCTTCGCCCCGTTCTTCTGGACGCAGTTCAGCGGCGCGGGCAATGACAATGTATTTAAGTTCGCTTTCACCGTCATGGTTACCTACCAGCTACAGGTGGCCTGGCTGCCGCCGGCGCTGGCGGGCCTAGTAATAGGCGCTTTGTTTATCTTGCCCTACGTGCTGTTTTCTGCGACCAGCGGACAAATTGCCGACCGCTGGGACAAAGCGCGCCTGATGCGCTTGGTCAAAAACCTAGAAATCGCCATCATGCTGCTGGCCGCCTACGGCTTTGCGGCGCAGCAGGCCGGGGTTTTGCTGGCCTGTACATTTTTGATGGGTTGCCATTCCACCTTGTTCGGCCCGGCCAAGTTTGCGTATTTGCCCGAGGTGCTGCAAGAGCGCGAACTGGTGGGCGGCAACGGCATGGTGGAGATGGGCACTTTTGTGGCCATTTTGCTGGGCAATATGGTCGGTGGCCTATTGGTGGCCATTCCCGATATTGGACAGACCGCAGCGGCTGCGGCTTGTGTGGTGTTCGCGGTGCTGGGGCGCATCGCGGCAGGCTTTATTCCCGCCACCCCCGCGCGTCTGCAAGGCCAGCCTATGAATTGGAACCCGTTTACCGAGACCGCCGCCAATTTGCGGCTGGCGGCGGTGGACCCGGTGGTGTTTCGCTCCATGCTGGGTATCAGCTGGATGTGGTTTTTCGGCGCGGTGTTTCTCAGCCAGTTCCCGTCCTTTGCCAAAACCGTGCTGCATGGCGATGAGCAAGTCGCGTCCTTGCTCTTGATTGTTTTTTCGGTGGGTGTGGGCATCGGTGCGCTGCTGTGCGAAAGCCTCAGCCGCAAAGGCGCTGGCCTGGGGCTGGGCCTGGTGCCGCTGGGCGCGGCGGGTATGAGCGTGTTTGCGGTGGATTTGTATTT
>CANFJQ010000119.1 GCA_947447615.1 Comamonadaceae bacterium | reverse complement strand
TGCTCAAGACGGTGCTGACGATTGCGTACTTTGATGGGTTGGGAGTTCCAAGGTTGTCGTGACCTCAAGCCCTCGAACCGCCCGGTGCGGACCCGCATGCCGGGTGGTGTGGCAGGGGTGCCTCCTACCGGAGGCCCCCTATGCCGATCGTAAGGCTATTTACAAAACCCTCTATCTCCAGCGCGGGAGCCCTTTTAGCCGCCTGGTAGGCGCAATCAGGGATGCCGTGGGATCGGTCCGCACCATAAAAAAACCCCCGCCGTGTCGCCACAGCGGGGGTTTTGGTCATTCAAACTCTCAAGCTGGCCTTAGGCCAGCCGGAAATTAGAAAGAGTGGTTAAGCGACAAACGGTATTGGCTGTTGGTGTCTTTGCCAGCGCCTTGCTTGTCTTGGCCCCACGATGCATTCACATTAGTGCGCTTGCTCAGGTCATACTGTGCGCCCAATTGCAGGAAATTGGCTTCGTCACGTGAACCATAGTTTCCACCCACAGTGATAGCGCCCATAGGAACAGAAAGGCCGAAAATCATTGCGGACTTGTCAGCACTGGTATAGCCACGGCGTGAGGAGTCGTAAGCGAAGCCGAGTTTCGCAACGCCCGCATCATAGATAACGCTCAGGTCCGTGCTGGTAGTCTGAAGGTCGCTTTTGGCTGCACCACGGATGAGGGCAGTCAAAGTAAGCGCATCATCCGTGTAGCTGGTAGAGGTCATGGCTCCAGTAACGGTCAGACCATTACCGGAATACTTAACCACTCCCTGCCAAGAGGCAGCGGCAGGAGTAACAGCACCAGAGGCTGCGTTAGAAAGTGTTGCAGCTGCTTTCGCCGCTGCAGTTTTGTCAGCGACCGTAGTTGCCGCTGCAACGGCTGTGTTACCAGCAGCAATCAGAGCATTGTTACCGCCTTCAATGTAAGCAACGGTCAATGACAGGCCATCGGTCAAGGGAATAGTAGCCTTGAGAACATCAACAGGCGTGCGAGTCATAACGGCGCTGCTCCACTGATCATCTGCCAAATTAACAGGGCCAAGCACTGCAGAACCAATATTGCCTGAACTACGGGTTTGAGCCAGAGCAAAAGCACCGACAGGCGTAGTGAGAGAAATGCTTTGGTCAGCACGTGTAAACGCAGCACCGCGGCCCGAGTCATTTTCAATCGTCATCGCGGCAGAGGCTTTCATTCCGCCACCCAGGTCTTCGCTGGCGCCGATGTACAAGGTGTTGTCGGGCATTGTCATGCCAGTGACTTTAGCTAAGTTGGATTGAAAGCCAACGGAAATACCACCAGTAATAGTCACTTGCGCAGAAGCAGAACCCATCGCGGCGATAGTAGCCAACGCACAGCCGGTCGCGCCGTGTAAATTATCAGATAAATATAGAAATTGTCAGAAAAAGTCAGTAAAATAAAATATTCAAGACTAAAAATTCTAATTAATTTATCAAATTAATTAGAATTTTTATTATTTTTTAAAAAATAGACTAATATTTTGAAGGGAATAAAAAAACAGAAGTAGTAAAGTTTTAGGCTTACTACTCCTATCCACAAGTTCAAGCTGATTTCTACTACCTAATCAGGCTTGGGCTTTACCACTGGGAAAGTTCGCTTGGAAAGCTTGGAGTTCAATACCGGTGTGCCTAGCGCCAATGATGGTGAGGGTTTTTCCTCGCCGAGGCGGGAACGCAGCGTGCCGATTCGTGATTCGATCAACCGTGTGCCGGGCTACCCGAATAAATTGGTGGTGTACCGGATTGAGGCGAGCCGGTTTTGGCAGGCGCGCTGCTGGATCGACGGGCGGCTTCGCAAGCGCAGCACCAAAAGTGCCGATTTAAAGCCCAGCCTGGACATGGCCAAGGCGTTCTACGAAGAATGGCTGATCGAAGCCGCCATGCGCCGCAAACTACGGGATATGAGCCAGGGCCAGTTAAGCCTTTTGAAAGCCCAAGCCCTGGCGTCTGCCGGTACCGATGGTGCTAGACGAGGCGATGCCATTGCCACCTTTGGCACTATCGGCACCCAGCTTTTATTGAACGAAGTGTCCCGTGTGCAGCGGGGGGAATCTAGCAAGGCTGGCTTGCTAATCTTGCGTAACCGACTAGCGCACCCTGTTTTGACGCAATGGGCCGAAATGCCCTGCTCGGAAATCACGTATCAGGCATTGCAAAACCTGATAAACCACCTAAGCGTAGGCAACTCAACCACCACCATTCGCCAATACCTGGTCGCAGTACGCAAGGTCCTCCGGCATGCACTGTCCTTGCACCACATCGATGTAATGCCAGAGTTTCCAAAAATTCGCATCAATTCGCAATCGCGGGGTGCCTTTACGCCTAGCGAGTATTGGCAAATATTGCGATGCGCACGACGTCTAGTAGGCAAGCCCTACCCGGACAGCAGCCGAGCCATTCGCCTCAAAAATAATATCCGTAGCAGCGACCAAAACATGCCCCTTGACTTGCCGCTGGCCGCTGGCTTTATGGTCAATGCATTTATTCGGCCTAGCGATTTACGCACCTTAAGGCATAGGCACATTGAGGTGGTCCGCGGGGAGAAAACCTATTTGCGCATGACCTTGCCGGAGACCAAAAGTCATGGCAAACCCATCGTGACGCTGTATCCAGCGGTGCGCATTTATGAGCGCATCGTGGCGACCAACGCGGCTATCGGAAGGGCAAACCCGGAGGACTTTGTATTTTTGCCAAAGATTGCCAACCGCAACTACGCTTTAGCGGTGCTTGGATTTCATCTTAACTGGGTGTTGAATGAGACCAAGCTGAAAATGGGCCCGCATGGCCAGCCGAGAAGTCTCTACAGCTTTAGGCATAGCGCGATTACCTTTAGGCTGTTGTATGGGCAAGGCATTGACTTGATCACCTTGGCGCGTAACGCACGCACTAGCGTGGAAGTGATCAACACCCACTACGCCAGCACTGTGACCGGTGAGCAAAACATTGGCATGCTGCAAAGTCGGCGCACTAAGATTCATTCCAACGCCGTGTAGCGTTCCTAGCCATCTAAGGTGGCAAAAAAGCTCGCATATGAAAACGCGCCTGCGCGGGTGCATACCGCAGCTGCGGCGCCACCGGGCAGGCATTGCGCGCAAGGCAGCCGCCGCTCATGCATTCTTGATTAGCATCTTGGCGCACATGATCGCGGCAGCGCTCGGCGGCAAATTGCTGGCCGTCATAGGCCTGTACCGGGCAGGCTTGCAGGCAGGGTTGGTCGACGCAACTGAGGCACGGGTTTTCTTCTGGTAACGCGGCTTCCTTGCTGGGCATCAATGCGGCACGGTCATCCGCGTCCACAAAATGAAAGGCCAACGCAAATCGGTAGGCGTGCCACAGGCCGTGCTGCGGATGGATGCGTAGCATCAAGGGGCTGGGGAATAGGGTTTCGCAGCGGCTGGCCCATTGCTGAAACGGGTGGTAATGCGACTGGGCGGGCGGGCCGTCAAAAGGGTAGAGCGCCGCGCCGCCAAATTGCTGCGCCAACGCGTCGCCTAGGTGGCGGCTCCAGCGGTCTAGGGGATGGGGCAGGCCGTCATCGGCAAAAGGGGAGGCTTGGAAGGCGTCCCACATGGAGCCGCCCACATTGCCCGCTAGCCACAGGGCGGCGGCGGGGCGGCCATCGGGCAGGGCGATGGCTTCCTCAGGCAGCGGGCAAAAGCCGCCGCGCAAATGCAAGCCGTGTTCTTGCAAAGCGGCGCTGAGGGCGGAACGTAAAGGCATCAGTTGGGTGCGCGCCTAGGCTTGAAGCGCTGCGATCAGGTTGGCACCACTTTGCGCAGCGGGCGGCCCCAGGCGGTGGCGGTAACGGTGGCTTCGAAAAACACATTGCCGTCAATGTCGTTATTGACCTGGTTGTCCTCCTGGCTAAACACCACTTGCGGGTCCAGCGCGCCAGCGGCCAGCGCGCGGGCATGGGCCTCTTTAGCGGCTAGCGCGCGCGCTTGCGCAATAGCGGCATCAAGGCCCCGGAAATCCTGCGGGCCGTCGGGTGTGAATACTTTGAAAGTGCCGCGCACCGGCTGGGTGACCGTAATGTGCACGCGCTGCGCCACCTGGCCCAGCACGGCGCCCACCGCATTGGCCACCTCGGCATGCTGCGGCACTACCAGGCGCACGCCCAGGCCCTGCGCTACGGCCGGGTAGTAGCTGGCCGCTGGTGCGCCTACGCCCACCAAGGGCATGTCAGGCGCAAATTGCAGGGCGAAAACGGGGTGCGCCTGTTGGTCGGCGCTGCGCTGCGGTACTGCAAGGGTTTGCCAGGGGATGTCATTCAAATTGGTCGGGGTGGCGCTTTCGCTTGGATTGCCACCGCCTTCGCTTGCCTCAAGCTTGTGGGCTGGCAATTCAGAAGCACTTGCTTCCATAGTTGCGGTGGATTGCTTCGCTTCGCTCGCAATGACGGGCTTGGGGTTTGGCAAGTGCTGCCCCAGGCCCGCTGCCGGTAGCGGCGCGTTGACTGCACCTGCCGCACCCGTACTCGAAGCAGAAGCAGAAGCGCCATGGCGCGCCAAAGCCATGGTGGTCAGCAGCGCGGCTACTTTGCCCGCGCTGTTTTCGTTCATTTGCCCGGCGTCGTTCAGGCCGGCTTCGATCAGCTTGTTGCAAATGGTTTCCGTCACCTTGGCCACCACATCGCGCGCAGGCGCGTGCGGGTCGCCCAGCGGCCATTTGCCCAGGCCGTAGAGATGGCGCATTTGCCGCGCCCAAATACGCGCTGCGCACAGCGCGGCATCCTGGCTCCAGTGGGTGGACATGCCCAACACATGGGCGGCATCGCTGGGTGTGAAGCCGGTGTAGATCGCCAGGCCCTTGCGCTCCAGCCGCGCAATCGCGCGGGCCAGGTCGCGGTCATCCATATTGGCCGCTTCCAGGTCCACCGGGCCTTGGCACAGGCGCTCCCAGGCGCGTAGCTCGGAATCGTTCAGGCGGCTCAGGTGCGCGCTGTCGGCGGACAAGGCCTGCGCAAAACGCATCTGGCTGGCGTGCGGGCTTTCGCTTTGCTGGCGTTGCAACACGGCCAAAAACTTGGGGTGCTGGTGTACCAACAGGCTCAAGGGCAGCACGCGGCGCGGGCCTATGGTCAAGCCTTCGCCGCCTAGCAAGCGCACTTCGCTATCGCCACCCAGGCCGATGGCATAGACCTTGACGGCCTCGATCATGGGCCGCCAGTTGCCCACCATGGCGCCGTCAAAACTCAAGGCCGGCAGGCCGCCGCGTACCACAGCAATATCGGTGGTGGTGCCGCCCATATCGGCGACGATGGCATCTTGCAGGCCGCTCAAAGCGTAAGCCCCCAGCACACTGGCGGCCGGGCCGGACAAGACGGTGCTTACCGGCCGTTGCAAGGCGCTGTGGACGTTGATCAGCGAACCATCGCCTTTGACCAACATCAGCGGCGCATCGATCTGGCGCGCGGCCAGGGTGCGCTGCACCGAGTCGATCAAGGTTTTGACATGCGAAATCATGCGCGCATTGAGGGCAGCCGTCAGCGCCCGGCGCGGCGCGCCCAAGCTGGAGGCCAGCTCATGGCCGCAGGTGACCGGCGTGTCGCAGTGTGCTTGCACCCAGGCGCGCACTTGGTTTTCATGTGCCGGGTTGCGCACCGCAAAAGTGGCCGAAATCGCAAACGCGGAAACACGCCCCGCGTGCTTGGCGATCGCGGCGCGGCAGGCGGCTTCGTCCAGCGCACACAAGGGCAAGCCTGCGGCATCGTGGCCGCCGGCCAGGCTTTCTATTGCATCGACGCCTAACAAATCTGCCAGCCCGCTGGTTTTGATTTGCTGCGCGTCATAGCCCACCAGCAGCGCACAGACCGGCGCGCCCTTGCCTTCGACCACCGAATTGGTGGTCAGCGTGGTCGACAGTGAAACCAAGTCCACCCGCGCCAGCAAGTCTTGTGGCAACCCGTCCAAAGACGCGGCAATGCCTTGCGCCAAGTCGAAGCGGGTCGTTAGGCTTTTGGATGCAGCCACCACCTCACGCGCCGCATTAAGCAGCACCGCGTCGGTAAACGTGCCGCCAGTATCAATCCCTAGCGCAAAATTCATGCGACAGCGGCTGCGCAGAGCCAGCGAAACAGGTAATCGGCAAAACTGCGGCGCACTATCACTTCGTAGTGGCTACCTGCTTGCTTGCACACGATGGTGGCATTGGCGCGTGAGATATGGCTTTGCGCTACTTGTCCGGCGGCAAACACACTGGCATGAAAATCTAAGGGGCAACCGCGCGAGAGCAAATCTGCAGCGCCCGGCCCTTGTACGCGCAGCACGGTATTGCCATGGCCTACGCTCACAACCGCAAAATGCTGCCCCGCGAGTGCTTGGCGTAGTGCGGTTTCCAGCGCATCACCTTGGCCGATAGGGCATTGCAACAACCATTCATCCGGCCCAAGCCAGAGTAGTTGGCGATCTGTGCCCATACGCGCGGTATTGGCTACCAAGGGCAGTGCCAAACCAGTGACAGCGTGCACCGCGCTACCAAACGCGGCATCTGCCGGGTTACCGCGCAGATTGAGCATGTCCATCAAGGGCGCTTCGCCCAGCGTGACGGCTTGGCCATCGACCATCAAAGAAGTATCGCCCGCGCCTGACAAGGACGCCAAAGGGCTTTGCAAAACAGCATCAGACATGGTGGCGTTTTCCTTCTGGATCGTAAAAAACGGTGCTGCCCACGGTGGCGCGTACGGTGCGGCCATCGACCAGGGGGAGTTGCACTTGCTGGCCATGGCGCTGGTGGCCATTGCGCACCAAGGCCATGGCAATAGAGCGCTTGAGCGTGGGACTGTAGTAGCTGGACGTTACATGGCCCAGCATAGGCACGGGCGTTACCGCGCTTGCACCCACTTCGGTGATTTGCGCGCCTTCTGGCAAAACGGTAGCGGGGTCTTCGGTGAGCAAGCCCACCAGTTCTTTGCGGTTCGGCCCCGCGGTGTGGCTGCGCGAGAGTGAACGGCGGCCCAAAAAGTCTTTGGTTTTGGAGACCATGCCACCCATGCCCAGGTCGTGCGGCGTCACCGAGCCATCAGTGTCCTGGCCCACAATGATGTAGCCTTTTTCACCGCGCAGCACATGCATGGTTTCTGTGCCGTAAGGCGTGATGTGGAACTCCGCGCCCGCCGCCATGAGCGCCGCCCAGACCGAGGCGCCGTAGTGCGAAGGTACGTTCACCTCAAACGACAACTCACCCGAAAAGCTGATGCGCATAATGCGCGCCGCCACGCCAGCCACCGTGCCTTCGCGGTAGCTCATAAAGGGGAATGCGGCCAGCGACAAGTCCACGTCCTTGCAGACATTTTCCAGCACCGCACGCGCCTTGGGACCGACCAGGCCGAAGGTGCTCCAGTGGTCGGTGACGCTGGTCATATAGACCTGCATATCGGGCCACTCGGTTTGCACCCAGCGCTCCATCCAGCCCAGCACGCGCGCTGCGCCGCCGGTGGTGGTGGTCATTACAAAATGGTTTTCCGCCAGGCGCACGGTCACGCCGTCGTCGTAGACCATGCCGTTTTCGTCCAGCATCAGGCCGTAGCGCGCTTTGCCCACTTCCAGCTTGAGCCAGGGGTTGGTGTAGATCCAGTTGAGCAGCTTGGCAGCGTCCGGGCCTTGGATGTCAATCTTGCCCAGCGTCGACGCGTCCATGATGCCCACGCCTTCGCGCACCGCCATCACTTCGCGGTGTACCGCTTGGTGCATGTCTTCATTAGCTTTGGGGAAATACCAGGGCCGCTTCCATTGGCCCACGTCTTCAAACAAAGCACCGGCAGCGATATGCTGCTGGTGCGGGCTGGTGTGGCGCGCCGGGTCAAACAAATCGCCCCGGTCCACACCGGCCAAGGTACCGAAGCTGATGGGCACGTAATTAGGCCGGAAAGTGGTGGTGCCGACTTGCCCGATGGGTTTGCCCAATGCGCGCGCGGCCAGCGCCATGCCATTGATATTGCCTAACTTACCCTGGTCGGTGCCAAAGCCCATAGCGGTATAACGCTTGATGTGCTCAATCGACTCAAAGCCTTCGCGCACGGCCAGTTCGATGTCCGCAGCGCCTACGTCGTTTTGGTAGTCGATGAAGGCTTTGCTGCGGCGTGACACGGGCTCGCCGGTCTCGGCAATCCAAAAAGGCGCTATCGCCTCAGCCGCTGCTTCGCTTACCTGGTAGCTGCTGGCCTGCGCTGCAAAACCTGTGCTCTGCGCGGCATTTGCGCCGGCTTGGCTGGCCGCTTGCAGCGCTTGCGCCAAACCAAATTGCGCAGCGCCTGCGCCCACAATTTGCTGGTCGGCGATGGCCGCACCGGGCGTGAAGCAGCACAAGGCATCGTTCCACACGGCTTTGCCACCCGAGTGCGAATACAAATGGATAGCCGGGTTCCAGCCACCTGCCATACCCAAAGTGTCGCAGGCCAGCACGCGCCGCGCGCCGCTGGCCTTGTCGCCGTTGATGGCGGACAGTTCAATACTGCTGACGCGCACGCTGCCGTGGGCCTGCACCGGCACATGGTTGCGCAGTACGGTCACGCCCGCGTGTTGCGCTTTTTCGGCCAAGCCACCAGCAGGCGCGCTGCCTGCGCGGGTATCGACCACGCTCACTTGCGCCCCGGCTTTGCGCAGCACCATGGCGTCGGCATAGGCGCTGTCGTTATTGGTGAGCAGCACGATGTTTTTGCCGGCCAGCACGCCATACAAGGTGGCGTAATCGGCCAGCGCCGAGGACAGCATCACACCGGGCAAATCGTTGTTACCAAACACCATAGGCCGCTCATGCGCCCCGGTGGCCAGCACCACTTGCTTAGCGCGCACGCGCCACAAGCGCTCGCGAAAGCCGTCGCGCTGCGCCAGCGGCAGGTGGTCGCTGAGCGCTTCGCGCACGGTGAGGAAGTTGTAGTCGTGGTAACCAAACACCACGCCGCGTCGGATGATGCGCACATCGGGCATGGCTTGCAACTCTGCCACCGCAGCGCGCACCCAGTCGCTGGCCGATTGGCCGTCGATGGTGCCGGTGCAGCGGTGCGCCGCGCCACCGAGCGCGGATTGCAGTTCCGCCACGATCACACGCGCGCCGCTGCGCCCTGCGGCCAGCGCGGCTGCCAGACCGGCGATACCGCCGCCAGCGACAAACACATCGCAATGTGCGTTTTG
>CANFJQ010000118.1 GCA_947447615.1 Comamonadaceae bacterium | reverse complement strand
TCACCACCAGCCGCTTAACCGGTATTCCTCAAGCCCGCCGCACTCCCGTTAATCGAGATGTGGATACCGCGCTGCACGCGCTCGTCGCTTTGGCCGGCGCGGTAGCGGCGTACCAGTTCGACTTGCAGGTGGTGCAGCGGGTCGATATAGGGGAAGCGGTGGTGGATGGAGCGTTGCAGGCTGGGGTTGGCGGCCAGGCGTTGCTTGTGGCCGGTGATCAGGGAGAGGGCGTCCGCGGTGCGGTGCCATTCCTGCTCGATCGCGCCAAATATTTTGCGGCGCAGGCGCGCGTCGTCCACCAATTCGCTGTAGCGCGCAGCCAGGGCCATATCGCTCTTGGCGATCACCATGTCCATATTCGACAGCAGGGTCTGGAAGAAGGGCCATTGGCGCTGCATTTTTTGCAGCAAGGCGGTGCGCTCTTTGGCAAGCGCCGCGCTATGTTCTTCGTCTGCGCCGTGGATAAACCTATGCACCGCCGAGCCAAAGCCAAACCAGCCGGGCAGCGTCAGGCGGCATTGGCCCCAGCTAAAGCCCCAGGGGATGGCGCGCAGGTCTTCAATCGCTTGCGTGGCTTTGCGCGAGGCCGGGCGCGAGCCGATATTGAGTTCGGTAATTTCACGCAGCGGCGTGGCGCTGAAAAAATAGTCGGTAAAGCCCGGGGTTTCGTACACCAAGGCGCGGTAGGCCGCCATGCTGTGGGCGGACAGTTCGTTTGCGGCGGCTAAAAATGCCTTGCTGGCTGGTTTGGTCGCTTGCAAGAGCGTGGCTTCCAGCGTCGCGGCGACCAGGGTTTCGAGGTTGCGCCGGCCGATTTCGGGGTTGGCGTATTTGGAGCCAATCACCTCGCCCTGTTCGGTCAGGCGAATTTGCCCGCGTACGGTGCCCGGCGGTTGCGCCAGGATGGCTTGGTAGCTGGGGCCACCGCCGCGCCCCACAGTGCCGCCGCGCCCGTGGAACATGCGCAGGCGCGTGGGGTGGCCGCTGGCGCTGAGTTCGTCAAACACTTGCACCAGCGCGATTTCGGCGCGGTAGAGCTCCCAGTTGCTGGTGAAGATGCCGCCGTCTTTGTTGCTGTCCGAGTAGCCCAGCATGATGTCTTGCTCGCCACCGCTGCGCTGCACCAGCGCGGCCACGCCGGGCAGCGCGTAGAACGCGCGCATGATGGGCGCGGCATTGCGCAAGTCTTCGATGGTTTCAAACAAGGGCACCACGATCAAATCGCACACCGCGTCCAGGTCTAAGGTGCCGCGCAGCAGGCCGGCCTCTTTTTGCAGCAGCAAGACTTCCAGCAAATCGCTCACGCTTTCGGTGTGGCTGATGATGTAGTGGCGGATGGACTCTGTGCCAAAGCGTTCGCGCATGACGCGGGCCATGGCAAAAATCGCTTGCTCGGCTTGGGCATGCGCCGAATAGGCTGCGCCTTGCACTTGCAGCGAACGCGCGTCTTGCAACAGGCCTAGCAGCAGGCTGCGCTTATCGGCTTCAGGCAACGCGCTGTAGTTGGCTTGCACCCGCGCCACGCGCAGCAGTTCGGCCACCACTTCCTCGTGCTTGTCCGAGCTTTGGCGCAAATCGACGGTGGCTAGGTGAAAGCCAAATACCTCGACAGCGCGGATCAGCGGGTGCAGGCGCTGCGCGCTCAAAGCACCGGCGTGGTTGCTCAGCAAAGAGGCTTCGATGGTGCGCAAATCCTGCGCAAACTCTTGGGGCTGGGTGTAGGCGTTTTGCGGGGCGATGGCGTGGAGCGTGGCCTCGGTGCCGGTCAGTTGCTGCAAGGTCGCTGCCAGGCGCGCATAGATGCCTATCAGCGCGCGGCGGTAGGGCTCGTCACGGCGGTGCGGGTTGTGGTCCGGGCTGCGCTCGGCCAAGGCTTGCATGTCCGGGCTGCATTGGGTCAACAGGGCCGAAAGCGACAACTCGCCGCCCAGGTAATGCACCTCGGTGAGGTAATGGCGAAGCGCCACTTCGCTTTGACGGCGCAGCGCGTAGTCCAGGGTTTGGGCGCTGACATTGGGGTTGCCATCGCGGTCGCCACCAATCCATTGGCCCATGCGCAAAAACGTGTGCGGCACACGCTGGCCCAACATGTGTTCCATGTTGGCATACAGCTTGGGAATTTCACGCAAAAACGTGCTCTCGTAATAGCTCAGCGCGTTTTCGATTTCATCGGCCACGCTGAGCTTGCTGTTGCGCAGCAAGCGGGTTTGCCAGAGCTGCATCACGCGCGCGCGCATCTGGGCTTCGTTGGCGGCCAGTTCGCGCAGGGCCAGGGCATCGGTGTGGCCGCTGGCGTCGGTGCCCAGGCGCTTGATGTCCTCGCGTGCAGCTAGCAACTGGGCGATGGCGCGCTCGGCATCCAAAATACTTTTGCGTTGCACCTCGGTCGGGTGGGCGGTGAGCACCGGCGAGATAAAGCTTTGCGCCAGGCTTTGCGCCACGGCTTTGGCGCCGATGCCGCCTTCGCGCAGGCGCGCCAGTGCCACTTCCAAGCTACCTTCTTGTACTTCGCCCGCCCTATCCTGGATAGCGTGGCGGCGAATCTGATGCCGGTCTTCTGCCAGATTGGCCAAGTGGCTGAAGTAGGTGAAGGCGCGGATGACGCTAACCGTCTGCGCGGCGTCCAGGCGTTTGAGTAATTTTTTCAGGGCCTTGTCGGCGCTGTGGTCGGCATCGCGCCGAAAAGCTACTGATAAGCGGCGCACTTGCTCTACCAGATCGAAGGCCTGCACGCCATCGTGCTCGCGGATGACGTCGCCCAAAATGCGCCCGAGCAGGCGGATGTCTTCCAGTAGTGGGCGTTCGCTGTTTTTGCGCTGGCTGGCGGTGGTGGCTTTGGCGGGCATGCGGATTGGTCGCTAGTAAGTGGGCATGGACTTGGGCGGGGGTCCATGCGGATGGGCTGCGCCGGGCTGGTAAGGGCTATACAGCGCTATTGGGCATAAAGCATGCCACAGCCCATGCTAGCATCCCCTACGGCGTTTGCCGCATACATTGTTTACCAATAGGTTACGACTTTGCAACACTTCACTATTGCCACCCGCGAGAGCCGTTTAGCCATGTGGCAGGCCGAACACGTACAAGCGCTTTTGCAAGCCCAAGGCCACCAAGTCAGCCTTTTGGGCATGACGACCAAAGGCGATCAGATTTTGGACCGGTCATTAAGCAAAGTGGGCGGTAAAGGCCTGTTTGTCAAAGAACTCGAAACCGCGCTCGAAGAAGGCCGCGCCGATTTGGCGGTGCATTCGCTCAAAGACGTACCCATGGAATTACCACCCGGCTTTGCGCTGGCCTGTGTGATGGAGCGCGAAGACCCGCGCGATGCCTGGGTTTCCAACAAATATGCATCCATTGACGCCTTGCCGCAAGGTGCGGTGGTCGGCACCTCCAGCCTGCGCCGCGTGGCCTTGCTGCGCGCTATTCGCCCGGACCTGAAAATTGAGCCTTTGCGCGGCAACCTGGATACCCGCTTGCGCAAACTCGACGAGGGCTTGTACGACGGCATCATCTTGGCTGCTGCTGGACTCAAGCGTCTGGGACTGGCCTCGCGCATAGCGCAAGTGTTTGCGCCTTCGTACATGCTGCCCGCCGCCGGGCAGGGCGCGCTGGGCATCGAAATCCCCAGTGGCCGCGACGATGTGGCGCAGGCGCTGTCCCATCTACTGCACATGCCCACGTTTTTGGCGGTGTCGGCCGAGCGCATGGTCAGCCGCTTGATGGGCGGCAGTTGCTCCATGCCGCTAGCCGCACACGCCACCTTTGCAGGCGATACCCTGGAGCTGCATGCCGCTTGGGGCGACCCGGAAGGCGCGCAGCCCTTGGTGCGGGTGAACGGCCAAGCGGCGGTGCACACGCTGGAACAGGCCGAAGCACTGGGCACGCAAGTGGCGCAGGCGCTGCAGGCCGGCGTGGCGAAAAACGCGCATCTATGACGCAATCCACCTTGCGCGCCATCGTGACCCGGCCGGGCCAAGAGGCAGATGCTTGGGCAGCACAAATTCAGCGCAATGGCATAGAGGCAGTAGCGCTCCCGATGATTGAAATCGTGGCCGTTCCGGACCGGTCGCAGCTCGCACAGGCTTGGAAAGACTTGGCTAAGTACGACGCCCTGATGTTTGTCAGCAGCAATGCGGCCAGCCATTTTTTTGCGGCAAGGCCTACCGATGTAGTAAGTCCGTGGACTTCGGGAAGCAAGGCGCCGCGCGCCTGGGTGACCGGGCCCGGTAGCCGTGCAGCTTTGCTGGCACAAGGCGTACCCGCCAACCAGATTGACATGCCCGCGCCTACCGCACAAAGTCTGGACTCTGAAGCCTTGTGGTTGCAGGTGGAAGCGCAAATTGGGGTCGGTACGCGCATCCTGATCGTACGGGGCGACAAGGCCTCCGAGGCCGCCGATGGCCGAGCGCCTGCAAGCGGCAGCGGTCAAGGGCGCGACTGGCTGGCCGTCCAGTTACAGGGGCGCGGGGCGCATGTCGACTATGTGGTGGCTTACGCGCGCAGACCGCCGCAGTGGACCGCGGACCAGCGTGCCATCGCCCTGCAATCGCTACAAGGCCATGATGTCTGGGTGTGGAGCAGCACCGAAGCCTTGGGCAATTTGCTGGCCGCTTTTCCCGGGCAAACCTGGGGCGGGGCCAAAGCAGTAGCCACGCATACACGCATTGCACAAGCAGCGCGGCTCGCCGGTTTTGGCAAGGTGGCGCTGGCTAAGCCGGGCCTGGCCGCCCTGTGCGCGTCGATAGAATCGCTGGCATGAACAGCGCCGCAGACGAAGCACCTCCAACCGAACCGGCCGCGCCTGCACCCCCGCCATTGACCCCTTCGGTTAAGCCCGTTTGGTGGCTCTACCTGAGTGCATTGATTGCCGTTGTGGCTCTTGGGGCGTGCGTGCTCTTGTGGCAAAAAGTGCAAGCCATGCAAGAAAACTTGGCACGCCAAAGTGCCGATGCCGTCGGTCAAAGCACCGATGCCAAAACCAGCGCTCATCAGGCGCGCGATTTGGCGATGGAGACCGCCGCCAAGCTCGCCGTTACCGATGCCAAACTCACCGAAGTGTCGCTACAGCGCTCACAGGTAGAAGAGCTCATTCAAAGCCTCTCGCGCTCGCGCGATGAAAACCTGGTGGTGGACATAGACGCTGCTATTCGCCTGGCGCAGCAGCAAGCGCAGCTGACAGGCAGCATTGAGCCTTTGGTATCGGCGCTGAAAATGGCCGACGTGCGCCTGGGCCGTGCGGCACAACCGCGCCTCGCTCCGCTGCAACGCGCTATTGCCCACGACATAGCGCGGGTGCAAAACACACCGCTGTCGGACACACCGGCGCTGCTGTTGCAACTGGACGAATTGGTCTTGCTCGCCGATGAATTGCCCCTGGCCAATGCCGTGGGCCAAGCGCCGCCGCCTGACACCTTGGCGCGCAAACCGCAGGAAGCCGTGGGCGACTGGTGGTTACGCGTGCTGGCCGTGTTGCGCGAAGAAGCCAAAAGCCTGGTACGGGTGAGCAAAATCAACGAGCCCGAGGCCGCGCTTTTATCCCCGGAGCAATCATTTTTCGTACGCGAAAATTTCAAGCTGCGCATCCTCAACGCGCGCTTAGGGCTAATGGCGCGACAGATTGGTCCGGCGCGCGCCGATGTGGCGACGGCTGCCGAAAGCCTGACGCGTTACTTTGCGCCGCAATCGCGCAAAACCCAAACCGCCGCTGCGCTCTTGCAGCAAGTGCAAACCAAGATGCGCACCTTGGACGTGCCCCGCGTGGACGAGACCCTGGCGGCGCTGTCTACTGCTGCAGCGGGGCGCTAAGGTGGTACGCGCTGTATTGTGGCTGCTGGCTTTGTTCGGCATTGCCGTTGGCAGCGCTTTGTTTGCCGCTGGCAACCCTGGCACTGTGACTTTGTTCTGGCCGCCCTACCGGGTGGACTTGTCGCTCAACCTAGTGCTGCTGGCTTTGCTGGCGCTGTTTGTGGTGCTGCATTTGGCGCTGGGCACACTAGACGCTTTTGCTGGCATTCCTGGTCAGGCCCGGCGCTGGCGTTTGCAGCAAAAAGAGCGATTGGTGCAAAGCTCTTTGGTGGATGCACTGGCGCATTTGGTGGCCGGCCGTTTTGTGCGCGCCCGCAAAGCGGCGGAATACGCGCTGGCCATGCACACCCGCCCGGATGCCAAAGACGAATCAAAGGGCCGCAGTTTGCGTATCCAGGCTATCTTGCATTTGGTTGCTGCCGAAAGCGCGCATGCGGTGCAAGACCAAAGCCTGCGCGACCAGCATTTTCAGCAGGCGACTGAGTTATTGAATATCCCCGAAGTCAGCGCCACGCAGGAAGGCTTTTTTATGCGCGCGGCGCGCTGGGCGCTGGACGACCATGATGCCCCGGCTGCTGCGCAGTGGTTAGAGCGCCTACCGCAGGGCGCGGCGCGGCGCACCGTGGCGCTGCGTTTGCGTTTTCGGGTTGCGCGCATGCAGGGCGAAAACGCGGTGGCCTTGGAAACCGTGCGCTTGCTGGTCAAACACCGCGCCGTGTCGGCTAGCAGCGGCGCCAGCATTTCACAGGCCCTGGCGCTGGAATTGTTGTACGCCGGTCAGGATACGAGTCAGATAGCGACGGCTTGGGATTTCCTGGACGACGAAGAGCGCAACTTGACCGACGTGGCCTTGGGCATGGCCAAGCATTGGCTGGCCAAGGGCGGCGACGCGGCGCAATCGCGCCAATGGCTGCTGCCGGTGTGGGAGCGCATGGTGCAAGACGCCAAGGCCTTGAGCTCCTTGCAGCGCATGCGCTTGGTACGTGCGCTAGAAACGGGCTTGCTGGCCCAGCACGACGCGCCCGATGTCAAATGGGTGTCGCGCATCGAGGCCGCCCAGCGTGCCCAGCCGCGCGACCCGCTCTTGCAATACCTGGCCGCCGTGATGTGCGTGCGTTTGAGTTTGTGGGGCAAAGCCCAGCACTTGCTGCGCCAGTGCATAGCCACCAGTCCCGACCCTGAAATCAAAAGCGACGCCCAACGCACACTCGCTGCGCTGGCGCAGCGCAACGGCTAATTGCACGCGTCCGCCAGTGGGTTTTTTGCGCGCCAGGTAATCAGCCGTCTCGGACCGCATACGGCATCGGATTGCGACGCGGGCTGCGGTCTCGCTCTGGTGCGATGGCGTAGTCCGCCTTTTGCAAAGCCGTCCTTCGCAATAACAAAGGGCACCGAAGTGCCCTTTGTTTTTTGTCTCAGCCAAAGCTGCTTTGCTGCCGCGCTTTAGGCAATAGGCAATTGCATCTGGCTTAAGTCACGCTTGGTCTCTACCAAGACCAGCGGTGCATCGTCCAGCACCACCGGCGCGGGACGCTCGCGCGGGACATGCACCGGGGCGGGCTCTGCTGCAATCGCTGCTTGCACTGCAGCGATTTTTTGCGGATCCGAGTTCACCCATTGCAAGCCAGAGCTTTGCGCCACGGTCACCAGGTTTTCCACTGGCAATACAAACGCGCTGACGGCTGGCATAGCAGGAGCAACAGGGGCTGCGGCCGCACTGACAGCCGGCGCCACGGCCTGTGGTGTTACCTGGCTTTGCGCTACAGCATGTGGCGCAGCTTGCGTCGCAGCTTGATTTGCCGTGTCGGGATGTACAGCACTCTGAGTAGCCGTGTCGGTTTGCGCCACACGATGGGAAATCGCGTCGGCTTGCGCCGCCACGGGGGCCGCCGCCGCATGGCTGTCTTGTGGCGTTGTCTGCGCGCTCATTGGTGCAGCCGCGGCTTGCGTGAAGTACGAACGCACCGGCGTATCGCCGTCTTCGCTTGCGCGCTCGGGCTGGCGCATCTCGAAGTTGCTGGGGGTTTGCTCTTCCTGGTTCTCCACACCGGCATCGCGGCCACCACGCGGGCCACGCTCGCGCCCATAACGGTCGCGTGAGCGGCGGCCGTTGCTGCCTTGGTTGTCTGCGCCTTCCGCAGGTGCTTGTCCATTGGCTTCGTCTTGGCCTGGTGCCGCAGGAATCGGGTTGCCGGCTTCATCCAAACGCGGGCCGCGGTCATTGCGACGGCCACGACCACCACGGCTGCGTCCGCCTTCACGGCCTTCGCGGACTTCACGCGGTCCGGCGTCATTGCCGTTGGCGTCGGTTTGCGCAGCCGCGTCGCCACTGCGATCCGCCTGACGTTCGCCGTTCTCAGAGCGCTCGGTACGCTCGCCGCGCTCACCACGTTCGCTATTGCGTCCGCCGCGTCCGCGTGCGGGGCGTGGGCTCTCGGCGCCGTTGGCATCCACAGCCACGCCCTGGGCGTTGTCGCCAGCGGCCATCGGTTTTCCTTCGGCGTCAAAACGCTCGCGTTGGCTGCCGCGCTCACCGCCGCGTTCGCCACCACGTCCGCCGCGTCCGCCACGGCTATTGCGTCCTTCTCCACGTCCTTCACCGCGACCTTCACTACGTCCATCGGCGCGGGCCTCGCCACGGCCTTCGCCGCGTCCGCCACGTCCCTGACCATCGCGACCACCCTCGCGCGGGGGGCGGCCATCACGGCGCTCGTCGGCTTTGGGTGCTGCGGGCTTGACGTCTGTCGGCGCTGGCGGTGCCGAAGAGAACAAGCTCTTGACCCAAGAGAAAAAGCCTTGCTGCGCGGGCGGCGCCACGGGTGCGGCTGCAGCCGCTGCGGGACGCGCGGGTGCAGCCGCTTTGGGCGCTGCCTCCGCACGCGGTGCGGCCTGGGGTGCAGGCGCGTCTGGCAGCACACCTTTGATCACCGGGGTTTGCTTATTGGTCGGCTCTTGCGAGCGGCGCGTTACCGAGGTCGGGTCCTCGATGGTGTCGGCCATTTTGTAGCTCGCTTCGATATGGTCCAGGCGGGGGTCGTCGTGCTTCAAGCGCTCGAGCTTGTAGTTCGGGGTTTCCAGCGTTTTGTTGGGCACCATCAGCACATTGATGCGCTGTTTGAGTTCGATTTTGGCGATCTCGGTACGCTTTTCATTGAGCAGGAAGGAGGCCACTTCGACCGGCACTTGGCACAGCACCGAAGCGGTGTTGTCCTTGAGCGATTCTTCCTGAATGATGCGCAAAATTTGCAGCGCGCTCGATTCGGTATCGCGGATATGTCCGGAACCACCGCAGCGCGGGCAGGGGATGGAGGCGCCTTCGGACAGGGCCGGGCGCAAGCGCTGGCGGCTCATTTCCATCAGGCCGAATTTGCTGATGGTGCCGAACTGC
>CANFJQ010000117.1 GCA_947447615.1 Comamonadaceae bacterium | reverse complement strand
GTCCTGGCTGATGTCGTCGCCCAGCACTTCCAGCAGCTTTTCGTTGAGCACCACGATCAGCGAATCGACATTGGCTTCCAACTCGGCCAGGCCTTCGTCGGCATTTTTCATGCGCGGGCCGCCTTCAAACTCGAAAGGCTTGGTCACCACGCCCACCGTCAGAATGCCCATTTCTTTGGCCACCCGCGCGACGATGGGTGCCGCACCGGTGCCGGTGCCGCCGCCCATGCCCGCCGTGATAAACAGCATATTGGCGCCTTCGATGGCGTTGCGGATATCGGCTTCGGCCAACTCGGCTGCTGCCCGACCTTTGTGCGGGCGGCTGCCTGCGCCTAGGCCGGTTTCACCCAGCTGAATCGTGCGGTGCGCGGTACTGCGGTTCAGGGCCTGTGCATCGGTGTTCGCGCAGATGAATTCCACACCGATCACATGCGACTGGATCATGTATTCGACCGCATTGCCGCCGCCACCGCCCACGCCAATGACTTTGATGAGGGTTCCCTGGTTGAAGATTTCTTCTTCGATGAGTTCAATAGTCATGTGCGGCTCCTAATGTAGAAATGGTGATACGAAAAAAATGAGAAAGGGACAGGGAAACAACAAGCGGGGTCGGGCGCTGGCCCGGCGCGCGCCATCCACAGGTACAGCGAAGCGCTGTGGTACCAACGGCGGCGTTGCGCAAGCGGAGAGGTTTTCATTTAGAAAGTTCCTGCAAAAAAATCACGAATCTGGGCAAACGCGCTTTTTACGCTGCCGCCTTTTTGGGCCACTTTGATACCGCGCATACGCGCGATACGGGCTTCTTCTAAAAAGCCCATCACGGTGGCGGCGCGGGGCTGGGCCACCATGTCGGACAAGGCATTGGCGTACTGGGGAATGCCCCGGCGCACCGGTTTGAGAAAAATGTCTTCGCCCAGCTCCACCATGCCTGGCATCAGGCAGCTGCCGCCGGTGAGCACAATGCCCGAAGACAGCACTTCTTCGTAGCCGGACTCGCGCATCACTTGGTTAACGAGGGTAAAAATTTCTTCAATGCGCGGCTCGATCACACCGGCCAGGGCTTGGCGGCTGAGCATGCGCGGGCCACGGTCGCCCAAGCCGGGGACTTCTACTTGCACTTCCGGGTCCACCAGCACTTGCTTGGCATGGCCGCTTTCGACTTTGATTTCTTCCGCGTCCTTAGTGGGTGTGCGCAGCGCCATGGCGATGTCGCTGGTAATCAAGTCACCCGCAATCGGTATCACGGCGGTGTGGCGGATGGCGCCGTTGGTGAAGATGGCGATGTCGGTAGTGCCCGCGCCAATGTCTACCAGCGCCACGCCCAACTCACGCTCGTCTTCGGTCAACACCGACAGGCTGGAGGCCAGCGGGTTGAGCATGAGTTGCTCCACTTCCAGGCCACAGCGGCGCACGCACTTGATAATGTTTTCAGCCGCACTTTGCGCGCCGGTCACGATATGTACCTTGGCTTCCAAGCGCATGCCGCTCATACCGATGGGCTCTTTCACGTCCTGGCCGTCGATCACAAATTCTTGCGGCTCCACCAACAGCAAACGCTGGTCGCTGGAGATGTGAATCGCCTTGGCGGTTTCCACCACGCGGGTGACATCGGCCTGGCTTACTTCGCGGTCTTTGATGGCCACCATGCCGCTGGAATTGAGGCCGCGGATATGGCTGCCGGTGATGCCGGTATAGACGCGGGTGATTTTGCAATCGGCCATCAACTCGGCTTCTTTGAGCGCTTGCTGAATGCTGTGCACCGTGGCGTCGATGTTGACCACCACGCCGCGCTTGAGACCGCTGCTAGGCGCCGAGCCGAAACCGGCCAAGCGCAGGCTGCCATCTGGCAGCACTTCGGCCACCACCGCCATCACTTTGGCGGTTCCGATGTCCAGTCCAACGACTAAGTCTTTGTATTCTCGGGCCATAGCTAGTTACCTGTTGTGTTATTCATCATGGAGTGGGGGAGGTGCTTGCCGCCAGCGTGCTGACACCGTGCAAGCGAATGGCATAACCGTTTTCATGGCGTAAATCGGCCGATTCGAGTGCGCTCAAGGGTCGGCTGTAGCGGGCCACCACGCGGGTAAGGGTTTTCAAAAACGCTTGCGTGCGCTTGGCCAGTTCTTCGCTATCGCCGCGCCCGGCTTCGATATGGGCGCCACCGGCCAGGGTGATGCGCCAGCTGCCTTGCACGCTTAATTCCACGGATTCAATCGTCAGGTTAAGCAAGGTGAACTGCGGCTCCATCAATCGGTAGGCGGCCAGCACTTGCGCGCTTTGGCTTTGCGGCCCGTTGAGGCGCGGCAGGCCGTATTGCTCTACCTCGCCGGTGTTGGCATCAAACACTTCGCCATAGCTATTGAGCAAACGTTGTTCGCTTTCATCGCCCCAATAGGCCACCACCTGGTGCTCTTGCAATTTCACGCGCAAATGGTTGGGAAAGTCGCGGTGCACCACGGCTTTGCGCACCCAGGGGATGGCTTCAAAGGCATCGCGGGTGCTGCCCAAATCCATGCTGAAAAAAGTACCCTTCACGCGCGAGACCACATGCGCGCGCACAGTGGCGGTATTGCAGTGGTTAACGTCCCCAATCACGGTGATGCCTTGGAATGCAAACACTTTGTTGCTAGCTACCCAGCGCGTGAACGCCAGCGCGCAGGCCAGCACAAACACGGCAAACAAGACAATGGCCGCTGCGTTCATCAGGCGAACATCGAGGGCTGGGGCTTCGTCGCGTTTCATGCGGCTTTCCCCCGTGTGCTGTCGGCATCGAGCGCCGCACCGGCTAGCAATTGCAGGCACAGGTCTTCATACGAAATACCGGCTGCGCGTGCGGACATAGGCACGAGCGAATGGCTGGTCATGCCGGGCGAGGTATTCATTTCCAGCAAAAAGGCGTGGCCGTCGCTTGCGCGTAGCATCAAATCGGCGCGTCCCCAACCCCGGCAGCCCAGCGCCCGGTAAGAGGCCAGCACCATGGCTTGGATGCTTTGTTCCTGGGCTGTCGGTAGGCCGCAAGGGCAGTGGTAGCGCACTACGTCGGTGAAGTATTTGTTTTGGTAGTCGTATGCGCCTTCAGGGGCTTCAATGCGTACGATGGGCAAAGCTCGCGCATCTGCGCCACTGCCAATGACCGGGCATGTCAACTCTTGGCCGGTAATAAATTCTTCGCACAAGACATCGCGGTCATAGCGCGCGGCTAGGCTAACTGCTTCTTTGGTCTGCGCTGCCTCGCTCACCTTGGTGACGCCAATCGACGAGCCTTCATGCGGTGGTTTAACAATAAAAGGCAGGCCCAAGCTATTCGACAAGGCGTCCAATTGCTGCGCATCACCTTGCGCCTCGGAGCCCAGCACCCGGTAGGCTGGTGTGGCCAAGCCCTGGGCGTGCCAAATGCGCTTGGTCATGACTTTGTCCACCGCGATGCTAGATGCCATCACGCCCGAGCCGGTGTAGGGAATGCCCATCAACTCCAGCGCGCCTTGCACCGTGCCGTCTTCTCCATGGCGGCCATGCAAGGCGATAAAGCAGCGGGTAAAGCCTTGGTTTTTCAGTTCCCATAAGGAACGCTGCTGCGGGTCAAACGCATGGGCATCGATACCGCGTGATTGCAGCGCCGTAAGCACGCCCTGGCCCGAGAGCAAAGAAATATCCCGCTCCGCCGAGCTGCCGCCCATCAAGACCGCGACTTTGCCCATGGCCTTGGCTTGTATGTGGGTGGCAGTGCTCATGCGCTGGCCTCTTGGCGGTTTAGTAGTGCCACGATGTGTCCGGGCACTGCGCTGATAGAGCCTGCGCCCATGCACAGCAAGACATCGCCGTCTTGCGCGTTGCGCAGTGCGGCAGCAGCCATGTCGCCGATGGCATCGATAAACACCGGGTCGGTATTGCCGCGCACGCGCATGGCGCGGGCCAGCGCGCGGCTGTCGGCGGCTACGATGGGCGCTTCGCCTGCCGAATACACCTCGGCCAGCAAGACCACATCGGCCAAGCCCATGACTTTGACAAAGTCTTCAAAACAATCGCGGGTACGCGTGTAGCGGTGCGGCTGGAAGGCCAGTACCAAACGCCGACCGGGAAAGGCGCCGCGCGCCGCTTCCAAGGTGGCGGCCATTTCCACCGGATGGTGGCCGTAATCGTCCACCACGGTGACGCTGCCGCCACCGGGCAGGGTATGGTCGCCATAGCGCTGAAAGCGTCGGCCCACGCCTTTGAATTCGCGCAAGGCTTTTTGCACTGCCGCGTCGGGAATGTTGAGCTCAACGGCAATCGCAATGGCCGACAGTGCATTGAGCACGTTATGGTGGCCTGGCAGATTCAGCACAATGTCCAAGTCCGGCAAGGTGACGCCGTTGCGCCTTTGCACCCGGAAATGCATTTGCCCCTGGACTGCTTGGATATCGATTGCACGCACTTGCGCGTCGGGGTTGGTGCCGTAGCTGGTGACCGGGCAATTCACCTGGTCCACGATGGCACGCACGGCGGCGTCATCGGTGCACAAGACGGCTGTGCCATAAAACGGCATGCGGTGCAGAAAATCGACAAAGGCTTGCTGCAAGCGGCCAAAGTCGTGGCCATAGGTTTCCATATGGTCGGCGTCGATATTCGTGACCACGGCCATCACCGGCAGCAGATTCAGGAATGAGGCATCGGACTCGTCAGCCTCGACCACGATGTAATCGCCCTGGCCCAAACGCGCATTGGCACCGGCACTGTTGAGGCGCCCGCCGATAACAAAAGTTGGGTCCAGACCGGCTTCGGCCAGCACGCTGGCTACCAGGCTGGTGGTGGTGGTTTTGCCGTGGGTACCGGCTATCGCAATGCCTTGCTTGAGGCGCATCAGCTCGGCCAGCATCAAGGCGCGGGGCACCACCGGAATATGCATGGCGCGCGCCTTAAGCACCTCGGGGTTGGTTGCTTGCACGGCGGTAGAGGTGACCACTGCGTCGGCACCGGCCACATGGTCGGTATGGTGGCCTACAAAAGTGCGTATGCCCAAGGAGCCCAGACGTTGCAGGGCAGCGCTGTCGCTCAGGTCCGAGCCGCTGATGCGGTAGCCCAGGTTGTGCAAGATTTCGGCAATGCCCGACATGCCCGAGCCGCCGATGCCGACAAAGTGAATATGGCGTACGGCGTGCTTCATGCCACGATCTCCTCGCAAGCCTGCACCATGGCCGTGGTGGCAGCCAAGTTTTGCAGGCCTTTTGCCGCTTGCGCAGTGCGCAATAAAGTGGCCCGGTCGCAGGTTTGCAGCCATTGGGCCAGGTCTTCAGGCGTCAGGCTGTGCTGGGGCATCAAACAAGCTGCGTTCTGGTCGGACAGAAAGCGGGCGTTATGCGTTTGGTGGTCGTCCACCGCTGCCGGGAAGGGAACGAACACAGCCGCTGCGCCTACCGCTGCAATTTCGGTCACGGTGCTGGCACCGGCGCGGCAAATCACCACATCGGCCAGCGCCATGGCGCTGGCGGTGTCGTCGATAAACGGCACCAAGGTGGCTTGCACCCCAGCTTGTGCATAGTGGCTGCGCAAGGCATCGATATGCTGCTCGCCGCTTTGGTGGATGATGCTGGGGCGCCCGTCTGCGGGCAATAAGGCCAGAGCTTGCGGCACGATGCGGTTGAGCGCGCTAGCGCCCAGGCTGCCACCGAGCACCAAAATCTGCAAAGGCCCGCTGCGACCGGCAAAGCGCTGCGCTGGCGCGCCTTGCACCAGAAACTCGGCGCGCAAAGGGTTGCCGACATGCTGCGCGCCACCCAGCGCCTCGGGGAAGGCGCTAAACACACCGCGCGCCACGCGGGCCAAAACTTTGTTAGCTGCCCCGGCGACCGAGTTTTGCTCGTGCACCAGCAGTGGTATGCGTCTGAGCGCGCTCATCAAACCACCGGGCAGGCTGATATAGCCGCCAAAGCCCAGCACCACATCGGGCTGCACTCGGCCCAGCACCGCCAGGCTTTGCCAGCAGGCGCGCAGCAAGCGCAAGGGCAACCACAAGAGGCTGGCGAGCCCTTTGCCACGCACACCCGAAAACTCGATGGTCTCCAGGGCAAAACCGCGTGGCGGCACCAGGCGGCTTTCCATACTGCCGGGCGCGCCCAGCCAGTGCACGCGCCAGCCTTTGTCGCGCAAGGCTTGCGCAATCGCCAGACCCGGAAAAATATGTCCACCGGTACCACCGGCCATCACCAAGGCGCAAGGCGTGCGTACGGCGTTTGCGGCCATCATGCCGGTACCCCTTGCATCAGCTTGCGGTTTTCATAGTCGATGCGCAGCACCAAAGCCAGCGCCACCAGATTGACCAAAATTGCCGAACCACCGTAGCTCATGAGTGGCAGCGTCAGGCCTTTGGTGGGCAGCGCGCCCAAGTTCACGCCCATATTGATAAAGCCCTGAAAGCCCATCCAGATGCCCACGCCTTGCGCCACCAGCCCAGCAAATACGCGCTCTAGCGCCACGGCCTGGCGGCCGATATGAATGATGCGCCGCGTCATCCACAAAAACAAAACAATCAGCGCGAGTACACCGACCAGGCCAAACTCTTCTCCGATCACCGCCACCAAAAAATCGGTATGCGCTTCGGGCAGCCAATGCAGTTTCTCCACACTTCCGCCCAGGCCTACGCCAAAAATTTCGCCACGTCCTAGGGCGATCAGCGAGTGTGTCAGCTGGTAGCCCTTGGCCAGTGCGTTGTGTTCGCTCCAGGGGTCCAGGTAGGCAAAGATGCGCGCGCGGCGGTAGTCGTTAAAGGCGATCATCAGCGCAAAGGCTGCCAGCAGCACGCCCGAGATCAGGAAGAACATACTTGCATTGACGCCACCCAAAAACAAGATACCCATGGCGATGATGGCGATCACCATAAAGGCCCCCATGTCCGGTTCAGCAAGTAACAAGACACCCATCACACCCACGGCAGCGGCCATGGGCCAGACTGCGCGCAAAAAGTCTTCTTTGACTTCCATCTTGCGCACCATATAGCCTGCGGCATAAACCACGGCAGAAAACTTGGCCAGCTCCGAGGGCTGGAAATTGGTAATGCCCAGCGAAATCCAGCGCCGGGCACCGTTCACGCCTTTGCCGATGTGCGGAATCAGCACCGCCACCAGCAATGCCAGTGATGCCATGAACAACACGGGCGCGTATTTTTCCCAGGTCTGCACGGGAACCTGGAAGGCGATAAGGCAAGCCACCAAGCCCATGGCAATAGAGGCCAGATGCCGCACCAGAAAGTAGTTGTGGGTGTAGCCTACAAACTTGGGGTTATCGGGCATGGCGATAGTGGCCGAATACACCATGATGGCACCCCAGACCAAGAGCGTGGACACCACGGCCATCAGCGCGTGGTCCAGGCTGCTGATACGGCTGCTGCTGGGGGCGCTGGCGTAGTTGGCGCGACGGTCCAGACGCACCGGCAGCGCGTCGCGCTCCTCTGCGGATTTGCCCAGACCCCAGCGGCTCCACAGGTTGGCAGCGATATTCATGGTGCCAACTCCAAGATCTGCCCTTGGGCGAGGGCCAGTGAATGCACCGCCTGCGTAAACACCGCAGCACGGTGGGCGTAGTCTTTGAACATATCAAAGCTAGCGCATGCTGGGGACATCAGCACTGCATCGCCCTCGTGCGCCAAACTAGCCGCCTGCTGCACCGCATCGTCCATCGAGGTGGCATCGTGCAAGGCCACGCCAGTGTTGTGCAGTGCTTGGCGAATCAAGGCTGCGTCCCGGCCTATCAGCAGCACCGTGCGCACATAGGCCCGCACGGGTGCGGCCAAAGGCGCAAAGTCTTGCCCCTTGCCGTCGCCGCCCAAAATCAACACCAAGGCACGGTCTTGGCCCAAGCCCTGCAAAGCCGCCACGGTGGCCCCCACATTGGTGCCTTTGCTGTCGTCAAAGTATTCGACCGCGTTCACCACGCCCAGCGATTGCACACGGTGTGGCTCGCCGCTGTATTCGCGCAGGCCAAACAACATAGGCCCCAGCGCGCAGCCGGTAGCACTGGCCAGCGCTACCGCGGCTAGGGCGTTACAAGCGTTATGGCGGCCGCGGATTCGCAGCGCATCGGCTGGCATGAGGCGTTGCAAAAACAAATCTTCTTCTGGCGCATTGCGCCCGCGCTTGATGGTTTCGTCCGCCGGTGCGGCACGTACCAGCCAGACCACGCCATTGACTTCTTCCAGGCCGTAGTCGCCAGCGTACGTGGGCGTGTTTGCGCTAAAGCACACATGGGCGCGTTGCACCGGTTTTTGCAATTTCACGCGTTGCGGCTCGGGCAACATGGCCATGACTTGCGCATCGTCGCGGTTGAGCAGCATGAGCCCCTTGTTGCCAAAGATGCGGGCTTTGGCGCGCGCATAGTCCTGCAAGTCGGTATGCCAATCCAAGTGGTCTTGGCTGAGGTTGAGCACCGTGGCCACTGTGGGCTCAAAGTCTTCGGCGTAGTGCAGCTGAAAGCTGGACAGCTCCAGTACCCAGACTTGAGGCAAGGCCTGCGCCTCTATGGCCCGCGCCAAAGTGTCCAGCAATGTAGGGCCGATATTGCCCGCCACGGCCACGGTTTTGCCAGCACGCGCGACCAATTGGCCGGTGAGCGAGGTGACGGTGGTTTTGCCGTTGGTGCCGGTAATCGCGATGATCTGGGGCTGGTAGGCCTGCGCCTCCTGTAATGCGCGCAAGGCTTGGGTAAACAGGCCCAGTTCGCTGCCGACCCACAGGCCTTGGGCACGGGCTGCATCGACCAAAGCGCTGACGCGTGCTGGGCTTAAGCCGGGGCTGATGCAAATGCGCTGAAAGCGGCCATGCGCCAAGGCTTGTGCGTCCAGCGCACCATGCACCAGACGCGCATCGGGAATGTCTTGCGCCAGGGTCGCTGCCTGCGGGGGCGCAGCGCGGTCATCGAGCACCGTGACTTGCGCGCCTGAGCGTGCGCACCAGCGTGCCATCGCCAGACCGGAAGCTCCCAGACCGACGACTAACACCTGTTGCCCTTGCATGTTCATTGCCTTACCTCAGCTTTAAGGTGGACAGGCCGAGCAGGCACAGCAGCATGGTGATGATCCAGAAACGCACCACGACTTGCGTTTCTTTCCAGCCCTGCTTTTCAAAATGGTGGTGCAAAGGTGCCATGCGGAACAGGCGACGCCCTTCGCCGTATTTTTTGCGGGTGTACTTGAAGTACATCACTTGCAGCATCACCGATAGGGCCTCAGCCACAAACACGCCACCCATCATGGCCAGCACGATTTCCTGGCGCACGATG
>CANFJQ010000116.1 GCA_947447615.1 Comamonadaceae bacterium | reverse complement strand
TTGTTGTGCTTGCGGACGAATTCAAACATGCGCTATCTCCAGGGACTCACAAAAAAGGCGAACCTGCGGTTCGCCTTGTGCCGGTTAGGGTGGTGGGTGATGACGGGCTCGAACCGCCGACCTACGCCGTGTAAAGGCGCCGCTCTACCAACTGAGCTAATCACCCCACCTGAACTACTAATCTGTCGCCAGCGGGCTTCACACTTTGCTGTGCAATCACGCCTGCTAACTGCGGCGGCGATTTTATCGCCGCGTCCCGGCCAAGCTTGCCATGGGGGATGTCCGGCAAGCCCCGCGCGGGCGAGTCGGCGATTCTATGCGCAAACGCCCAGGCGCTAGCCCAAGACGCCTAGTGGCTGCGGGCGCGTATTTCGGGAAGTGCTTTTTGCAGGTAATAGACCATGGACCAAACCGTCAACACCGCAGCCACCCAAATCAGCCAGGTACCACACCAATGGGTATCGAGCACGCCGAACAACATGCCGTCAAACAGCAAAAACGGGATGGCGACCATTTGCACCACCGTCTTGAGCTTGCCAATCACGTGCACCGCCACGCTTTTCGTGGCGCCAATGCGCGCCATCCACTCCCGCAAAGCTGAGATCGCAATCTCGCGCCCAATGATGATGAGCGCCACAAACACATCGGCCCGCTGCAAAT
Organism: Comamonadaceae bacterium; assembly: GCA_947447615.1. Lineage (GTDB taxonomy): Bacteria > Pseudomonadota > Gammaproteobacteria > Burkholderiales > Burkholderiaceae_C > Allorhodoferax. The sequence continues at coordinate 8,627 of CANFJQ010000116.1, read as the reverse complement.
GCACCAGCACCAGCACGCAGGCGCAGACCAGGAATTTATCAGCCACCGGGTCTAAAAAGGCGCCAAAGGAAGAGGTCTGGTTCAGTTTGCGCGCCAAATATCCGTCCAGCCAGTCGGTCAGGGCAAACAGCACAAACATGACCGTGGCGATCAGGTTTTTCTCGGGTGCCGTGGCGAAGGTCTCAGGCGCATAAAACACCCCCACGATGAGCGGAATCGCAAAAATGCGCATCCAGGTCAGTATCGTGGGGATGGTCAGAAACATGCGCGCGATTGTGGCACGGCGAATATGGCGGCGCGGGCCGCTTAATGCAGGGCGCGGTAAATTTCCTCGGCCAACTCCGGGGAGATGCCGTCCACCGAGGCCAGATCTTTGGCACTGGCCTGGGCCACGCCGCGCACCCCGCCAAAACGCTGCAACAGCTTGGCCCGGCGCTTGGGGCCCACGCCGGGGATTTCTTCCAGCTTGCCGCCATCGACCCGCACCCTCGCCCGCTGGGCGCGCATGCCGGTAATGGCGAAGCGGTGCGCCTCGTCGCGGATCTGGGCTACCAGCATCAGCGCCGCCGAGTCCGCGCCCAGATAAGCCTTGTCGCGCCCGTCGGCAAACACCAATTCCTCCAGCCCCACTTTGCGCCCTTCGCCTTTTTCCACGCCTACGATCAGGGCTAGCTCCAGGCCTAGTTCGACAAACACCTCGCGCGCCATAGACACCTGGCCCTTGCCGCCATCGACCAACACCAGATCGGGCATGCGCTCGTGGGCTGAAGGCAGCCGCCCCTCGTGCTTGGCATGGGCCATCGCCTCGGCTACTTTGCCGTAACGCCGCGTCAACACCTGGCGCATGGCGGCATAGTCGTCACCGGGGGTGATGTCCTCGATGCGATAACGCCGGTACTGGGCGTTTTGCATGGCGTGCTGCTGAAACACCACGCAGGAGGCTTGGGTGGCCTCGCCTGCGGTATGCGAAATATCAAAACATTCGATGCGCAGCGCCGCCAGGTCTTCCATAGCCAAGTCCAGCGCCTCGGCCAGGGCGCGGGTGCGCGCTTGTTGCGAGCCTTCTTCGGCCAGCAAACGCGCCAACTGCAAAGCGGCATTGGTTTGCGCCATGTCCAGCCAGGCGCGCCGCTGCTCGCGCGGCTGGTGTACGGCGCTGACCTTAAAGCCATGCTGCTCAGACAAGGCGGTCAGCAAACTTTTGTCCACCGGCTCGCTCACCACCAGCACCGCCGGCATGGGCACGCCCAGGTAGTGCTGCGCCAAAAAGGCCTCCAGCACTTGTGATTCGGCGCTTTGCGGCGTGTCCGAGGCACCCTCGTCGTCCAGCAGCACGGCAGACTCTTCCACATGCACCGGAAAGTAGGGCCTGTCGCCCAGGTGCCGCCCGCCGCGCACCATAGCCAGGTTCACACAGGCCTTGCCGCCCTGCACTTTCACGGCCAGGATGTCCACATCCCGGTCCGACACGTTGTCCACTGATTGCTGGTGTAAGACGTTGGACAGCGCCGCCACCTGGTTGCGCAACTCAGCGGCCTGCTCAAACTCCAGGCGCTCTGCGTGCGCCATCATGCGGGCTTCCAAAGACTTGAGCACCTCTTGCGCGTCACCTTGCAAAAAGCGCTGGGCGTCGCGCACGTCCTGCGCATAGTCTGTCGCGCTGACATGGCCCACGCAAGGCCCGGAGCAGCGTTTGATCTGGTAGAGCAAACACGGACGCGTGCGGTTGCTGAACACCGAGTCCTCGCAGGTACGCAGGCGAAACACTTTTTGCATCAGCAATATCGCCTCTTTGACCGCCCAGGCGCTGGGGTAAGGGCCAAAGTAGTGGTGTTTTTTCTCCACCCCGCCCCGGTAATAGGCCACGCGCGAAAACTGCTGCGGGTCTGTGCCCGGCTTGCCGCTTTTGCGCGCGCCCGTGTCTGGCGCAGGCTCGGGCTTGGCGGCGGTCATCTTCAAATACGGGTAGCTCTTGTCGTCCCGAAACAAAATGTTGTACTTGGGGTTGAGCGTCTTGATGAGGTTGTTTTCCAGCAGCAGCGCCTCGGCTTCGGAGCGCACCACGGTGGTCTCCATGCGCACAATCTTGCTCACCATATGTCCAATACGGGTGCCGCCATGGTTTTTCTGAAAGTAGCTGGCCACCCGCTTTTTCAGGCTGATGGCTTTGCCCACATACAGCACCTGGTCCTGCGCATCAAAGTAGCGGTACACGCCGGGCAATGTCGGCAAAGCCGCCACCTCGCGCAGCAACGCTTCGCTATGGAGAGGGGTGTCGGGCGCAGTCATGGGGGTATTGTCAGAGCTTTCTCGGGCCCTTGACCTGCGCCCTGCCCCTTAGCGCTGCCAACAGGGACAATTGCGCCATGCCGTCCCACCCTCCATCCACGTGCCAGCCTACCGCCGCAGCACCAGCGCCTGCGCCATTGAAAAGGGCGCCGGGCAGAGAAAAGCCCTTGCTGTGGGACATTTTTTGCCACGTCATCGACAACTACGGCGACGTCGGCGTGTGCTGGCGTCTGGCCGCCGATCTGGCCCAGCGCGGGCATAGCGTGCGCTTGTGGCTGGACGATAAGCGGGCTTTGCAGTGGATGGCGCCGGGTGCGGCGCAAGGTGATTGGCCGGGCATTCGCGTGCATGACTGGCCATTTGCGCAGGCGGCGGCGTCAAGTCCGGCGCTGCCGCTGGCCGACGTTTGGGTTGAAGCCTTTGGCTGCGATATTCCACAGGCCTGGCTGCAAACCCAGGTGCAAGCAGCCAATACCCAGGCGCGGCGCCCCGCTTGGATCAATTTGGAGTACCTCAGCGCCGAGCCCTTTGCGCTGCGCAGCCACGGCCTGCCCTCGCCGGTATTACAGGGCCCGGCCACAGGGTGGACCAAGTATTTTTTCTATCCTGGATTCAGCTTGGGTAGTGGGGGCTTGCTGGGCAAAGCCATTGCGCAAGCCGGAGCAGCCTCCTGGGCAGAACCGGCGCTGGCCGCGTTTGCACCCGCAGCGTCCGGGGAACCCACCGTGCTGCTGTTTTCTTATGCCAACGCGCCCATTGCGGCCTTACTTCAAGCCCTGCGCCGCAGTGCGCAAACGATGCAAATACTGGTAGCGGCCGGGCAAAGCACTGACGCGGTGCGACTTGCGTTGGCTGCACTGCGCAGCACGGTCGGCGCCTCTGAAAGCGCGAGTCTGGGTAGCGCAAACAGCACCACCTTCAGCTCGGGCGATATTCCCACGGCATCAAGCAAATCCACCGCCGCCGGCCTGGAGGAATGCCACTGGGGCCCGCTGCGCCTGCGCTTTCTGCCCTTTCTGCCGCAAAGCACTTTCGATCAATTGCTGGGCCTGTGCGACCTTAATCTGGTGCGCGGCGAGGACTCCCTGGCCCAGGCGTTGCAGGCCGGTAAACCTTGTGTTTGGCAGATTTACCCGCAGGACGACGGCGCCCACGGCCCCAAACTGATGGCTTATTTGGAGGCTCTAGCCGCCGATGCGCCCTTGCGCGCCTGGCATCGCTTCTGGAACGCCACGCCTGCCGCCGCCCAAGCGGAGCCCGGCTTGACCTGGCCGTGGGAGCCCGATTCCACCTGGCCGCAAAACGCCCATGCCCTTGCCACCCAGCTGGCGCAAAACAAGGATTTGTGCAGCCAATTGATCGAATGGGCCTTGCAGCGCGCCACCAAACCGACCAGCGGGTAGGCCTGAAACCTGCGCCCATCCGTGGGCCAAGACGCGCCCAAGGCAGCGGCCAACACAGGCCGAGCAATGGATTCGCGATAAAATAGCGGGCTTTGCTGGTGAATTACGCGTTTTGGCGCTGCACCACGCCCCGCCGCATTTCGCGGTCTAAGGCTGCCTCTAGCGGCCCCCCAATCTGACGGATTGTTTATGAAAATTGCCCAGGAAATTCGTGCCGGTAATGTGATCATGCACGGCAAAGACCCAATGGTCGTTCTGAAAACCGAATACAGCCGTGGCGGCCGCAACTCGGCCACCGTGCGCATGAAGCTCAAAAGCCTGATCGCCAACTTCGGTACCGAAGTGGTGTTCAAAGCCGACGACAAAATGGACCAGGTCATCCTGGACAAAAAAGAGTGCACCTACTCTTATTTCGCCGACCCCATGTATGTCTGCATGGACGCGGACTACAACCAGTACGAAGTCGAAGCCGAAAACATGGGCGATTCGCTCAGCTACCTGGAAGACGGCATGGAAGTGGAAGTCGTGTTCTACGACGGCAAAGCGATTTCGGTGGAGTTGCCCACCAGCGTGGTGCGTGAAATCACCTGGACCGAGCCCGCCGTCAAAGGCGACACCTCGGGCAAGGTCTTAAAGCCCGCCAAAATTGCCACCGGCTTTGAAATCGGTGTACCGATTTTTGTGGCCCAGGGCGACAAAGTCGAAATCGACACCCGCACCGGCGAATACCGCAAGCGCGTCTAAGCCACGTCTCTGGCCCAAGCCGCTCCAAGCCCCTTCGGGGGCTTTTTTTACGCCCGCAAACGCCAGGCGCTGCGGGCGCCCAGGGCCACCAGGGTGCCCACGGTCCAAAACACCACGCTCACACCGACCACCGCACCGGCGCTGCCAAAGAGCAAAGGCATGACCACGCTTGAAAAATTAATGGTCGTCAGGCGCAAGCCAATGGCCTGCCCGTGCTGGGCATGCGGCGTGATCTGGTGCAGCGTACTCATGATCATGGGCTGCACCGCGCCTAGCGCGATACCCAGAATGACCGAGCACACACCCATACCCCAGGCTGAGTGCATAAAGGGATAAACCAGGAAAACACTGGCCGTCAGCACCATCGACGCGGTCAGCGCATGCCACTCTTTGACCTGGGCGGCGGCAATAGGAATGAGCAAGCGCACTCCCACGGCGGCCACGGCGAATCCGCCCAAAATCGTACCTATCACCGAGGCGCTGAGCGCGCGTTCGTGGCCCAGCACTGGCACCACAAAGGTATGCACATCCCAACATGAAGACAAGAGCCAGTTCACCATCAGCAAGCGACGCATAGGCGGGGATTGGAGTAAGTACCAGGCGGAAGCTTGTGGGCCGGTGGAGGGTGTCACCGGCTCTAGCTCGGGTACGCCCCGAATACACCAAGCGCTAAGCAAAGGCATGCACAACGCAAATAAAAATGCTGACCTAAAACCCGGCTGCGACAAACCTTCAGGCATGGCCAGCGCGCCGTAATCGATGAGCACTCCCGCGGCCACCGCGCCAAAAAAATTCGATACCGCCGGCCCGATAGCCAGCCAGCTGAACACGCGGCGCAGCTCCACGCTATCGCGCGCAGCGCGGCCCACATGGCGCTGCAAAGCGACCGACGCAATGCCGCTGGCCGCGCCCATGCACAGCGCGCTCGCGCACATCACTTCAAACACCGGGAAGAGCAGCGACAGCGCGGCGCCCACCAAGGCAGAGAGTACCGCCAAGCGCACGGGCCGCTGCAAACCATGGCGGTCCGCATAGCGCCCGGCGGGTAAGGACAAAAACACCTGACTAAGGGAAAACAAGGAAAGTAACAAGCCCACATGCCACGCGCTGTACCCCATACGCAGCGCTAGCAAAGGCGTGGCCATGCGCATAGCCACCATGCTGGAATGCAGAAAAATATGCCCAGCGATCAGGCGGGGTAGCCAGCCGCCGCGCATGCTGGCCTGCGTGCTCCCCGCTTCATTCGATAACGCAGCACCGGTGCTGGCCTGCGGCGCGGGTTCGCTCACGTCTGCGAATGCCCGTCGTCGCTGTCAAAGTCCTTGTCCAGCGGTATCAGGCCGGTGGCCTGCGCTTCCGGCAAGCCCTCCACTTTTTTCAGCGCCCTGCCCATGGCGCGGCTGCGCACCTCGGCGTTGTCTAGGGTTTTGAGCACGGTTTCGGTTTGCGACTTGACCTTGGCCAGCACATCGCCGAACTTGCCAAACTCGGTCTTGACCGCCCCCAGCACTTGCCAGACCTCGCTAGAGCGCTTTTCCAGGGCCAGCGTGCGAAAGCCCATTTGCAAAGAGCTGAGCATGGACAGCAAAGTGGTCGGCCCGGCCAGCGTGATACGGTGATCGCGCTGCAAAGACTCCATCAAACCCGGACGGCGCAGCACCTCGGCATACAAGCCTTCGGTGGGCAAAAACAAAATTGCAAAGTCGGTGGTGTAAGGCGGCTCGATGTACTTGTCGGCGATGGACTTGGCTTCCAGGCGGATGCGCAGTTCCAGCGCTTTGGCTGCGGCTTCGGCATCGGCGAAATGCGCCCGGCCTTGCGCGTCCAGCAAACGCTCGTAATCCTCGTTCGGAAATTTGGCGTCAATCGGCAGCCACAGCGGCGTGCCGTCCTCGGCCTTGCCCGGCAGCTTGATGGCAAAGTCCACCACGTTTTTACTGCCTGGCCGGGTGGCTACCTGGGTGGCGTACTGGTCCGGCACAAACACTTGCTCCAGCAAAGCGGCCAACTGGGCCTCGCCAAAAATGCCGCGCGTCTTGACGTTGCTGAGCAAGTGCTTCAGGTCGCCCACGCCCTGGGCCAGGGTTTGCATTTCGCCCAGGCCTTTGTGCACCTGTTCCAGCCGGTCGGCCACTTGCTTGAAGCTCTCGCCCAAGCGCGCCTGCAAAGTGGTTTGTAGCTTCTCATCTACCGTGGCGCGCATTTCGTCCAGCTTGGCGGCATTGGTGGTTTGCAATTGCATGAGCTGCGCTTCCAGCGTGGTACGCACTTCGGCCAGGGTACGGGCGCTGGTTTCGCCCAGCTCAGCGATGCGCCGCGCATTGGATTCGCTTAGGGCGCCCAGCTGCGTGCTCAAGGTGTCAGACAGGTTTTTTTGTAAGCCTGCCAGTTGCTGGCCAAAGGCGTCAATCTGGGTGTTTTGCGTGCGGGTGGCTTCGGCGCTTTGTTGGGTGAGGGTTTGCTGAAAAGTCGCCATGCTTTGAAAGGCCTCCTGGCGGCTGTCGCGGGCGGACTCCGCCAAGTCCCGGCGCAGTTCGCGCTCTAAGCGGTCTAGGCGCTCGGCCTGGGCTTGCAGCCCGGCCAATACCAACTGCGTGGCCTGCGCGGCTTGCTCCGTTTGTGCCGCAACGGGCGCGCGGCGCAGCAATAGCACCAGCAGCAATACCGTGTGCAGGCCCAATACAAGCGCCGCCAGCCAGATCCATCCTTCAGTCACAGCAAATTCTTTCTAAAAGCCCATTGTCCTAGAAACGATGCACCGACCCCGGCTGGCGAGTCCACAGGGCCTAAGGCAGGCGACTTAGGCTGCAGACAACTGTTGCTCCAGATCGTGCAGCACCTGGTAGCAGGGCAGCACCTGGGCCACGCTGGCATTGGGCTCGCGGCCTTCGCGGATGGCGGCAAAAAACTCACGGTCTTGCAATTCGATGCCATTCATCGACACCGCTACGTGGGACACATCCAGCTTTTCCTCCTTGCCGTTAAACAAATCGTCATAGCGGGCGATATAGGTAGCCGTATCGCCGATGTAGCGGAAATACGTGCCCAGCGGCCCGTCGTTGTTGAAGCTGAGCGACAGCGTGCACATCGCGCCATTGGCCGCTTGCAGCTGAATACTCATGTCCATGGCGATGCCGAGCGTCGGGTGAATCGGCCCTTGCATGGCATTGGCTTTCACCACCGGGCTACCGGCCTGGTAAGCGAATAAATCCACGGTGTGCGCCGCGTGGTGCCAGAGCAAATGGTCGGTCCAGCTGCGGGGCTGGCCCAAGGCGTTCATGTTGGTGCGGCGGAAGAAGTAAGTTTGAACATCCATCTGGTAGATGTTGAACTTTCCCGCCTTAATTTGCTGGTGCACAAACTGGTGGCTGGGGTTAAAGCGCCGCGTGTGGCCACACATGGCCACCAAGCCGGTTTGTTTTTGCAGCTCCACCACTTGCGCGCCGTCGCGGTACACATCGCAGAGCGGAATTTCCACTTGCACATGTTTGCCCGCGTTCAAACAGGCGATGGATTGCGAAGCATGCATTTGCGTGGGCGTGCACAAAATGACGGCGTCCACTTCTTTGATAGCAAGGCTGTCGTTCAAATCGGTGGTGACATGGGTGATGCCGTATTTGTTGGCCACCTCTTGCGTCTTGGCCAGCTCGCGCCCGATCAGCGACACCACTTCCACGCCGTCGATCAACTTGATGCCGTCCAAATGCTTAATGCCGAATGCGCCGGCACCGGCCAGGGCTACTTTGATGGTCATGGGAATCCTTTTGTTGCTCTGATGTTTGAAATCAGTTAATCCAATTGATTTTGCAAAATCAAATGTCCGACCGCCGTATTGCTCGCCGGCACATGATAGAAACGGTGTTTCACTTGCGGCGCGGCACCGCCACTGATATCGCTCATGGCGCCGCGCGCAATCAACCACATCACCAGTTCAATGCCTTCGCTGCCCGCTTCGCGCACATAGTCGATATGCGGCATTTGCGCCAAGCCTGCGGGGTCTGCGATCAATCTGTCTAAAAACGCGTTATCAAACTGCTTGTTGATCAAGCCTGCGCGCGGCCCTTGCAACTGGTGGCTCATCCCGCCAGTGCCCCAGATCTGCACATTCAAGTCCGCATCAAAACTGTTGACGGCTTTGGCTATCGCTTTGCCGAGGTTGAAACAACGCTGACCACTGGGCACGGGGTATTG
>CANFJQ010000115.1 GCA_947447615.1 Comamonadaceae bacterium | reverse complement strand
GTTCTCAGGGCTGTAGGGGTATTTCTTGTCCGCTTTTTGCCAGACTGTCATGTACAGCGGTTGCTGCAACTGGTGGTCTAACTTGCGCATTTCCACTTCGCCGTTGAAGCTATCGACCCGCAGGCCATCGAGTGCAGCTGCAACTTTGACGGGGTCGGTGGACTTGGCCTTGGCCATGGCAGCACCGAGCATCTGGTACACGCGGATGACCGAGCCGGTATAGAAGTCGTCGTTGTATTTCGTCTTGAATTCGGCCATCCACTTGTCCATCTGGCCGCCCATGTTGTAGTGACTGTAGGCGATTTGATAGACCTTGCCTGCGCCATTGGTGCCCAAAGCTGTAGGTGTGCCGGTGACACCTGCGTAGTAAGTGTAGAAATTGCCGGTGTAACCACCTTCCATAGCGGCCTTGATGAGCAGGGACAAGTCCGAGCCCCAGTTGCCGGTAATCACCGTGTCCGCGCCAGATGCTTTGATCTTGGCGATGTAGGGCGCGAAGTCACGCACTTGGGCTAAGGGGTGCAGGTCTTCGCCCACGATTTGGATGTCCGGGCGCTTGCGGCCCAAGGTCTCTTTGGTGTACTTGGCCACTTGCACACCGTGCGAATAGTTTTGGCCCAGGATGTAGACTTTTTTGATGTCTTTTTGGTCCACCATGAAGCTGGACATGGCTTCCATCTTCATGGAGGTGTCTGCATCAAAGCGGAAGTGCCAGTAGCTGCATTTGCTATTGGTGAGGTCTGGGTCTACGGCGGCATCATTGAGGTAAATAACTTCTTTGCCGGGGTTACGTTCATTGTGCTTGGTCACCGCATCGGACAGCGCCAATGCCACGGACGAGCCATTACCTTGAATGATGTAGCGCACGCCCTGGTCGATGGCAGACTTGAGGGCGTTCAGGCTTTCTGCGGGGCTCAGCTTGTTATCAATACCGGTCACTTCGAACGTGACCCCAGCCGGGTTGCCTTTGCCACTGAATTTCTCGGCAAAAAACTGGTAGCTTTTGAGCTGGTTCACGCCGACAGGGCCGAGAAGGCCGGACTGCGCATCAATGCGCACCATTTTTACGACCTCGCCTTTTTGCGCCATGGCGCCGCTTGCACAAGCCAGGGCGACTGCCGCAGTAATGATTTTGAATTGAATGGACACCAGAAGTTCTCCTTTGAAATCTAAGCCCCCGAGGTTACAAGACTTCTGTCCGGTACCCTCCAAGGGTTTGACCCTAGCTTAGTCGCCAAAGTGATAAACGCCAAAGCCGTACGGATAGCGGGGCCACAGGGCGTATTCTGCTGGGGCAGCGGCGCTGACAGAGCCTCACAAAAAAACGCCGCTGGTGGCTTAGGCCGTCGGCAGTTGGTAGTCCTTCAAGGTCTCGCGCAATTTGACCTTTTGCATTTTGCCCGTCGCACCCAGCGGAATGGCGTCGATAAAAATCACGTCGTCCGGAATTTGCCACTTGGCAGTTTTGCCTTCAAAAAACCCAAGCAATTCTTCTCGCGAAACTTCGGCGCCGGGCTTTTTCACCACCACCACCACCGGACGCTCATCCCACTTGGGGTGCTTCATGCCGATGCAGGCTGCCATGGCCACTGCCGGGTGCGCCATAGCGATGTTTTCCACATCGATAGAGCTAATCCATTCGCCGCCGGACTTGATCACGTCCTTGCTGCGGTCGGTGATTTGCAAATAGCCATCGGGGTCTATGGTTGCCACGTCTCCGGTGGGGAACCAACCATTGACCAGCGGCGCGCCACCCTCACCTTTAAAGTATTCGCGGATCACCCAGGGGCCTTTGACCAGCAAGTCGCCATAGGCCTTGCCATCCCAAGGCAGTTCATCGCCCTGTTCGTCGATGATCTTCATATCCACGCCATAAATGCCACGGCCTTGCTTGATACGCACGGCCATTTTCTGGTTGGCATCCATCGCCAGGTGTTTGTTCTTGAGGGTGCACACCGTGCCCAATGGCGACATCTCGGTCATTCCCCAGGCGTGCAACACTTCCACACCGTAGTCGTCATTGAAAGCCGCGATCATGGCCGGCGGACAAGCCGAGCCGCCGATCACGGTGCGCTTGAGCGTTGAAAACCGCAAACCACCCTGTTGCATGTGGCCCAGCATCATTTGCCACACCGTAGGCACACCGGCAGCGAAAGTTACTTTTTCGGATTCAATCAAATCGAAGATGGATTTACCGTCCATAGCCGGGCCGGGGAAGACCATCTTGGCGCCGGTCATGGCGGCTGAATACGGCAGGCCCCAGGCATTGACGTGGAACATAGGCACCACCGGCAGCACGCTATCGCGCGCACTCATATTGAGCGAATCGGGCATGGCGCTAGCCCAGGCATGCAAAATAGTAGAGCGGTGACTGTATAGCGCGGCCTTGGGGTTGCCGGTAGTGCCGCTGGTGTAACACATGCTGGAAGCGGTGTTTTCGTCAAATTCGGGCCAGGTGTATTTGGATGCTTGGCCTCCCATCCAGGCTTCGTAACTTTGCAGACCGGGGATGCCGCTATCGGCGGGCAGGCTGGCCGCGTCGCACAAGGCAATGAAATGCTTGATGGTGGTGCAGCGCGCGTGGACCGCTTTGACGATGGGCAAAAACGTCATGTCAAAACATAAAACCTGGTCTTCTGAATGGTTGGCGATCCACACAATCTGGTCTGGATGCAGACGCGGATTGAGGGTATGAAGCACGCGGCCCGAACCGCTGACGCCGAAATACAACTCCAAATGGCGGTAGCCATTCCAGGCCAGTGTGGCGACGCGGTCACCAAAGGCCAGCTTCATAGCGTCCAGCGCATTGGCTACTTGGCGGGAACGCCCAGCTATATCTCTGTAAGTGCAGCGGTGAATGTCACCCTCCACGCGGCGGGAGACAATTTCCCCTTCGCCATGGTGGCGCTCGGCAAAATCAATCAGGGAAGAAATCAGCAATGGCTGGCTTTGCATCAATCCGAGCATCGACATATCTCCAAAATAATGCGCCTGAAAGAGGCGGTCGCGCATATTAACTGCACCGCGCCGCGGACCTGAAAAGCACTGCACAGAAGGCAAGCAGCCACTTTCGCGGAAAATGCGGGCATGACCGACCCCTCCCCCCCCGCGGCAGTCGCCCCCCCCTCACCCGCCCATGCGGCGCTTTCCAGCCTTCCCTGGCAACAGCGTTTTGCCCATTTGGGCGCGGATTTTGTGGCGCCCATCGCCCCTGCCCCTCTGCCCGAGCCATATTGGGTCGGGCAAAGCGGCGCCCTAGCCCAATCGCTAGGTCTGCCGCCCGGCTGGGCTACGGCCGACTCCGCACTGCAGGCCCTGACCGGCAACCAATTACTGCCCGGCAGCGCCATGGTCGCCAGCGTGTACAGCGGGCACCAATTTGGCGTGTGGGCCGGTCAATTGGGCGACGGACGCGCCTGCTTGCTGGGCGAACTGGCCGGGCAAGAAATACAACTCAAAGGCGCAGGCCCCACGCCTTTTTCGCGCCGGGGCGATGGCCGCGCGGTATTGCGCAGCGCGATCCGCGAATTTTTATGCAGCGAAGCCATGCATGGGCTGGGAATCCCCACCACGCGGGCTTTGTGCGTTACCGGTTCGGATGCCACCATCTGGCGCGAAACGGCAGAAACAGCGGCGGTGGTGGCGCGGGTGGCGCCCAGTTTTATCCGCTTCGGGCATTTTGAGCACTTCAGCAAGCGCGAGCAAATCCCCCAGTTGCAAGCCTTGGCTGACTTTGTGATCGACCACTACTACCCCCAATGCCGCGACGCCACGGGCGCCAACCCCTATTTGGCATTGCTGGGCGAAGTCAGTCGCAAGACGGCTGAGTTGCTCGCCCATTGGCAAGCCGTGGGCTTTTGCCATGGCGTCATGAACAGCGACAACATGAGCATTCTGGGCCTGACGCTGGACTACGGCCCATTCCAGTTTTTGGACGCCTTTGCGCCTGGCCATATTTGCAACCATTCAGATACGGAAGGTCGCTACGCGTTTTCCGAGCAGCCCAATATGGCGTACTGGAACCTGTATTGCCTGACCGACGCTTTGATGCCGCTGATTGGCGACGAGGACGCGGCTACCGAAGCCGTGGACACGTACCGCGCGCACTTCCAAGCGGCCAGCCAGTTGTGCCTGGCGAAAAAAATGGGCTTAGACCAAGCTGACCCCCGGCAAAAAGCCCTGACCGACATGTTGCTACCCATGCTGGCGGCCGACCAGGTGGACTACACCATCTTCTGGCGCCGCCTGAGCCATTGGGCCGCACGCATGGACGATGAAGATTATTCGGTCATGGACTTGTTCGTCAACCGCCAGCAAATGCAAACCTGGCAGTATGCGTTTGAGTCCATGCACAAAGGCATGGGGACGACCGACATATCGGCCCGTATGCTGCGCGCCAACCCCAAATTCGTGCTGCGCAACTACATGGCGCAAGAAGCGATTGCTGCGGCCCAGGCCAAAGACTTTTCGGTGCTGGCGCAACTGCAAACCGTGCTGGAAAACCCGTTTGACGAACACCCTGCGCACGAACGCTGGGCAGGCTTTGCCCCGGACTGGGCCGCATCGATTGCCGTGAGCTGCAGTTCTTGAAACCGCAGCAATTCAACCTACTTAGCAAGGTATTTTCATGATCCACAAAACCGACGACGAGTGGCGCGCCCTTTTGGCCGCCAAAGGCGCAGAGCCTTTAGCATTTGCCGTAACGCGGCAGGAAGCCACCGAGCGCGCCTTCACGGGTCGCTGGGCGGACAACCACCAAAAAGGCATTTACAGCTGCATTTGCTGCGGCAAAGCGCTTTTTTCATCGGAGACCAAATACGAATCGGGCAGCGGCTGGCCCAGCTATTTCCAGCCCTTGGCGCCCGAGGCGGTGGGCACCAAAGAAGACGGCATGTTGTGGATGAAACGCACCGAGGTGCATTGCGCCGAGTGCCACGCCCACCTGGGCCATGTGTTTAACGACGGCCCGGCGCCTACGGGCTTGCGCTACTGCATGAATTCCGCCTCGCTGGACTTCACACCCGAATGAAAACCCTGTTTGACCTGTTCCCGGTACTGCTGTTTTTCGGCGCCTACAAGCTCTTTGATATTTACGTAGCCACTGGCGTAATGATGGCAGCCACGGTGCTGCAATCGGCCTACACCTATGTGCGCGAACGCAGCCTGCCTTTGATGCAAAAAGTCACTCTCATCATGGTGCTGGCCTTTGGTGCCGTAACACTAGGCTTGCACGACGAGCGCTTTATTAAATGGAAGCCTACGGTTTTGTATACCTGCTTGGCTATTGGGCTTGGGATTGCGGTTTTCGCGCTGCGTAAGAATTTTTTACGCGCCCTGCTGGGTAGCCAATTGGAGCTGCCGGACGCCATTTGGAACCGCCTCAACGTGGCCTGGATTGCCTATTGCGCGTTTATGGCCGCAATTAACGCCTATGTCGTCCTGAATTACAGCACCGAAGAATGGGTTAATTTCAAACTGTGGGGCTATGTTTTCCCCTTGGTTTTCATCGTCGGCCAAGGCTTGTATATCGCGCCGCACATGAAGCTGGCCGAGGATCCCGAGGAAGCGCCGGTGTCGCCGGATGATGCGGGGAAGAAGCCATGAACCAGCCTTTGCAAATCACGGCGGACAACCTGGAGGCCCGCTTGCGCGAGCGCTTGCAGCCGGTGCGCTTAAGCGTCATCGACGAAAGCCACCAGCACGCAGGCCATGTGGGGGCCAATGACAGCGGCTTTGGCACCCACTTTAGGGTGCGCATCGCTTCACCTTTTTTTACCGGTAAAACACGGGTCGCCTGCCACCGGCTTGTGTATGATGCCGCGCAGGATTTCATAGCCCAGGGCTTGCACGCGCTGGCCATCGAAATCGACACCGCAGGCTGAACCCAGCCCGCCGACACCCTAGCCGTGCAGTGCATCTGCCCTAACCAGCGACAATACGCGCTTAGTTTTTCTCCAGCCCTCAAGGAACTCGCATGAAATTTCAAGTTTGGACCGCCACGGCGGCTACCCTCCTGGCCCTGTACGCCGCTCCCACGCTGGCGCAAAACGTGGCCATCGTGAACGGCAAACCGGTTCCCTCGTCCCGCGTGGAAGCCCTGGCCCAGCAAGTGGCCCGCTCCGGCCGCCCGGTAACGCCAGACATGCAAGGCCAGCTCAAAGAAGAAGTGATTGCCCGCGAAGTATTTAGCCAAGCCGCGCAAGCCATGGGCCTGGATGCGACCGACGACTTCAAAGCGCAAATGGAGCAAGTCAAACAATCCATTCTTATCCGTGAACTGTTTGCTGCCTACCAGGCCAAGAACCCGGTCAGTGAAGCCGACATGAAAGCCGAATACGACCGCTATGTGGCCATGAACGCCGGCAAAGAATACAAGGCGCGTCACATCCTGGTGGAAAAAGAAGACCAGGCTAAAGCCTTGCTGGCCCAACTGAAAAAAGGCGCTAAGTTTGAAGACCTGGCCAAAAAATCTTCCAAAGACCCTGGCTCGGCCGTCAAAGGCGGCGAACTGGACTGGGCCAACCCCGCCAGCTACGTGAAAGAGTTTTCTGACGCCTTAGTGGCCCTAGGCAAAGGAAAGACCACCGAAGCCCCGGTGAAAAGCCAATTCGGTTTCCACATCATCCGCTTAGATGACGTGCGCGAAGCCAATATGCCCAAGTTCGACGATGTCAAACCCCAAATTTCTCAGCACCTGACCCAACAAAGCCTGGCCAAGTACCAGGAAGAACTGCGCAGCAAAGCCAAGATCGAATAAGCGGCTTTGTAAGTCTTTATGAAAAACGCGGCCTGGGCCGCGTTTTTTTATGCAGACTCGCTGGCACAAACTAGGGTTTCGTGACTTATTTCAATTCCAGTTGCGGGCCCGATGGTTCAAGCCTGCGTCCACAACCACAGTGCCCCCAGCATCACCGGTTGGTGCAGCATGTAGTAACTCAGGCTCCAGCGCCCCAAAAAAGCCAAGGGCCGCAGCGCCGGAATATCGGCTTGGTGCAGCGCATGCGCGCCATGACGGGTCAAGACCCATTGCATCGCCGCCATGCCCCAGAGCATCACGCCCAGCCAAGGGACCAGAGGAACATAGTCTTCGGTAATCGGCTTGGTGCTGATCAGGCCCAAGCAGTTGAGTGGCTTGTCGTTGAGCGCGCTGTCCCACCAGCCCGCATTGATCGCCCAGGGCGCCAGCCATTGCAGGGCTATCAATGCGCCGCCCACCAGCCACAACCAAGGCCCACGCGGACCGACAAAGCGGGTGATCAGCAGCATCACCGCCATGCCGTGCAAAACACCAAAATAAATAAAGCTGCGCGGAAACATCAGGTACGAGCCCGCGCTGACCAACAAAGCGCAGCCTGCAATTTGCAGCCAGCGTTTACCAAAGCGATTCCAACTTTGGGCTTGCGCTAAGGCGATAGCCTGGCCTGCGCCAGCGCAGAGTAAAAACAAGCTAAGGATGCAAGTGCGCTGCAAAGTCCAGCGCGGGTCTTGGTAAAAATTAGCCTGCAACAAACCGGCGTTGGCCAGGTCAAAGCACAAGTGAAACACCGTCATCCACACCATGGCCAGGCCGCGCAGCGCGTCCACCCATTGATAGCGTGCGGTGTGCATGACTTGCAGCCCTAGGTCAACAAGCGCTGGTTGCCAAGACCAACAGGCCGCGCATCCACCACAAGGTTCAGCCCAGCCATTGGCGTGCGTTGTGCCACAAGTGCATCCAAGGGCTGCGCGCGTTGATGTCCAGCGCGGTCCAGCTGCTGTGGACATTGCGGAACACGCGCTCGGGGTGCGGCATCATGGCGGTGAAGCGGCCGTCGGCCGTGGTGACCGCCGTCAGGCCCGCCGGGCTGCCATTGGGGTTGAAGGGATAGGCTTCGGTGGCCTGCCCGGCGTTATCGACAAAGCGCATAGCGCGCAATACTTGCTTGGCGTCGCCGCGCTGCGTAAAGTTTGCATAGCCTTCACCATGGGCCACCGCAATGGGCAAACGCGCACCGGCCATGCCTTGGAAAAACAGCGAGGGCGAGTCCAGCACTTCCACCATGGACAAACGCGCTTCAAAGCGTTCGCTTTGGTTGGTGGTAAAGCGCGGCCAGTGGGCTGCGCCGGGGATGATGTCGGCCAACTCGGCAAACATTTGGCAGCCGTTGCACACGCCCAATCCAAAAGTATCTTGCCGCGCAAAAAATGCGCTGAACTGGTCCGCGAGGCGATTGTTAAAAGTAATCGAACGCGCCCAGCCAATACCGGCGCCCAAGGTGTCGCCGTAGCTGAAACCGCCACAGGCCACCAGCCCCGCAAAGTCGCGCAAATCGGCGCGGCCGGTTTGCAAATCGCTCATGTGCACGTCAAAGGCGTCAAAGCCGGCTTCGGTAAACGCGTAGGCCATTTCGATGTGCGAATTCACGCCCTGCTCGCGCAGCACCGCAACACGCGGCTTGCGCGCTAGCAAAGCGGGGGCAGTGGGCGCGGGCTCGGGGGCCATACCCGATGGCAAATAAATATGCATGCCGCTATCGCTTGGCGCGCCAAAAGATGCATGCTCAGCATCGGCGCAAGCCGGGTTGTCCCGGAGGCGGCAAATTTTCCAGCTTATGCTGTCCCAGACCTGGGCCAGGTCGTGCAAAGGCGCGCTAAACACCGCCTTGGCGTCGCGCCATATTTCTAAAGTCGGCGCATCAGCGCCCTGGGCCGGGCGCGTCTTGCCGATGACATGGCTGTGCTTGGACAGACCATGCGTGCGCAGCACCGCCATCACTGCGTCGCGGTCTGCGGCGCGCACTTGCAAAACCACGCCTAGCTCTTCGTTAAACAGCGCTTTGAGCGTGAGCTCTTCGCGGCGCGCGCCGACCTGATTCGCCCAGTTTTTGCTGTCGCCCACGTCCATGCGGCTGTCGGACACGCCATCGCCTTCTAGCACCAGCATATCGACGTTCACCGCCACGCCGACGCGGCCCGCAAACGCCATCTCGGCCACGCAGGCCAGCAAGCCGCCATCGCTTCGGTCGTGGTAGGCCAGTATTTTTTGCTCGGCACGCAGTGCGTTAATGGCGTGCACCAAGGCCACGAGGTCTTTCGCATCATCCAAGTCCGGAACCTGGTGGCCTGTTTGGTCCAGGGTCTGCGCCAGGATGCCAGCACCCATGCGGTTTTTCCCGCGCCCCAGGTCAATCAGCACCAGCAGCGCATCGTCCACCGGCTGCAATTGCGGCGTCAGCGTGGGCCGCACATCGGCGATGCTGGCAAAGGCCGAAACAATCAGGGAAACCGGCGAGCTGACTTTCTTCGCGTTGCCGTCTTCGTCCTTCCATTGCGTGCG
>CANFJQ010000114.1 GCA_947447615.1 Comamonadaceae bacterium | reverse complement strand
GCCACGCGCGGCAGGCCGTGCACTTCGGCTAAACGCACAAACTCGCAGACCCCATAAGGCGTTTCATTGGACAGGCCAATGGCGCGCACTTTGCCCGCTTTCACCAGTTGACCCAAAGCTTCCAATTGGGTGTGCATGGCAGTGACTTCGCGGTCTTTGCTGGGATCGAAATACATTTGCCCGAACAAGGGCACGTTGCGCGTGGGCCAATGCAGTTGGTAAAGGTCAATCACATCCGTTTGCAGTCGGCGCAAACTGCCTTCGCAGGCTTCGATGATGTCTTTGGCGCTCACATCCATCGCCCCGCCGCGCACCCAGGGCATACCGCGCGAAGGGCCAGCCACTTTGGTCGCCAAAACAAGTTGCTTGCGCACGCCGGGGTTTTTGGCGATCCAGTTGCCCAAAAAAGCCTCGGTCACCTGAAAGGTTTCGGCCCGTGGCGGCACCGCATACATTTCGGCGGTGTCCCAAAAAGTCAGGCCACGCGCGACAGCGTGGCTGAGCAGGTGGTGGGTGCTGGGTTCATCGACCTGTTCGCCAAAAGTCATGGTGCCCAGGCAAATGGGCGATACGTGCAGGTCGCTGCGACCGAGTTGAATGGTTTTCATGCGGATAAGTTTAACGAGGCTTTATGCGCCGCGTGTCGCCTTGGCTGCGCGCGCTTCTTCTTGCAAGCGCAGCACGCGGCGCTGTACTTTGCCGGTCGTCGTCATGGGTAGGGCCTCGACAAATTCGATTTCTTTGGGGTATTCATAAGGCGCCAGTAGGCCGCGCACATGGGCTTGCAGTTGGCGCGTTAAATCCGCTTCAAAAACGGCGTGCTTCTTGGCCTGCGCGGCGTGCGCCGCCAGGTATTCCGGCGCGATGACGACATAGGCTTTGACCAGCGCGCCTCGGTCCGCATCTGGCTTGGGCACCACGGCGGCATTGGCCACGGCGGCGTGTTTGACCAGGCAGTTTTCAATCTCGCCGGGCCCAATGCGGTAACCGGCGGACTTGAACACATCGTCGCTGCGCCCCTGGTACCACAAATAGCCTTGCGCATCGCGTATTGCCAGGTCGCCGGTGCGGCACCAGCCGCCGGTGTATTTGCCTTGGGTGGCCTGCGGGTTTTTCCAGTACCCCAAAAAGAAAATCGGGTCCGGCGTGCCATGCACATCCAAGCGGTGCAGCGCCACGTCGCCGGGTTCGCCCACCGGGCATTCGCGGCCCGCCTCGTCAATCACCGCCACCCGGTGCCCCGGATAGCCCATGCCCATACTGCCCGGCTTGGGCGGCCACAGGCGCGCGCAATTGCCGACGATGTAATTGATCTCGGTCTGGCCGAACATTTCGTTCACCGTCACGCCCAGCTGCTTTTTGCAATAGGCAAACACCGCGTCGCCCACCGCCTCGCCCGCACTCATGATGGCTTGTAATTTCAAGCCCCAGGCCCGGCGCACGCTGCAGCCCGGCTGGCCGGGCGCGGCTTTCATCATGGCTTTGAGCGCGGTGGGGAACAAAAAAGTATGCGTCACGCCACAGCGCGCCATCAGTTGCAAAGCCACTTCCGGGCCGAAGCGCCCGCCATAGGCCACGATTTCGCGACCGAAATACAGCGTGGGCAAGAGCGCGTCCATCAGCCCGCCCGTCCAAGCCCAATCGGCCGGGCTCCAAAACACGGCCTCAGAGCCTGCGGGTAATGCATCTTCGGCCACGGCGGGCGCTGCCGGGTCAAAGCCAAACCAGTTCTGGCTGCACACAAAACCGGTCAGGTTGCCGATCAGGGCGCGGTGCGGAATCAGGGCGCCTTTGGGGTTGCCGGTGGTGCCGCTGGTATAAATCAGCACCGCAGGGTCTTGGGCCAGGGTGCTGACGGGCTTGAAGCTGGCTTTGCCTTGTGGCGCCTGCGCGCTGCGCACCGCCCGTAGCGCCGGACAATGCGGCTGCAAGGCCAGCACTGCGCTGTGCACGCTGTCGTGGCAAATGGCCAGCACCGCGTCGCTGTCCTGCAAGCGGAAGGCCAGCGCCTCGGGGCCGAACAGCATGGACAAAGGCATGGCCACGGCGCCCATTTGCAGCACGGCGATATAGGCCACCGCCGTTTCAAAACATTGCGGCATCACGATAGCCACCCGGTCGCCGCGCTGCACACCTTGCGTGCGCAAGGCATTGGACAAGCGGTTGGCCTCGGTTTGCAACTGCGCGTAGCTATAGCTTTGCGTGCTGCCATCTTCCTGGTAGCTGCGAATGGCAATGCGCCGCGCGCCATCGGGCGCATGCGCCCAGCGGGCGGCGCACACGGCGGCCATATTGAAGCGCTTGGGCACTTTCCAACCGAATTGGTGGTGAAGTTGCTGGTAGGCCGCTGGTGCGCCGGTAGATGCGCGTGCAATGTCCCGTTTCGGACTGCGGGGCGAGGCGGGCATGGGAAGTCTCCTTATGATGGCGAAATGTACCAAGCCCGACGCATCGCCCGCAGCGAATTTATCCCCATCCGCAATCTCAGCTACCACGTGCAGGTCTGGGGCCAGCCCTCACCAGACCGCATCCCATTAGTAATGGTGCATGGCTGGATGGATGTCGCTGCGTCTTACCAGTTTGTGGTTGATGCCATGGCGCAAGACCACTACATCATCGCCCCGGACTGGCGCGGTTATGGCAAAACCGCCTCGGGAGGCGTGGACAATTTTTGGTTTCCGGACTACTTGGCGGACCTGGACTTTTTGCTTGACCATTACGCGCCCACCGACGGAGCGCAGCCGCAGGTCAACTTGGTGGGGCACAGCATGGGCGGCAATGTGGTGATGCATTACGCAGGTGTGCGGCCCGAGCGCATACGCCGCCTGATCAACCTGGAGGGCTTTGGCCTGCCCGAAGCCGCACCGGCACAGGCGCCAGGCCGCTATGCCAAGTGGATGGATGAGCTGAAAAAGCTGCACAAGGGTGAGATGGACCTGCGGCCCTACGACACGCCCCAAGGCGTGGCCCGCCGCCTGATGAAAACCAACCCCCGCCTGGGCGCCGACAAAGCCGAATGGCTGGCGCGCCACTGGGCGGCCGAGGATGTGCAGGGCCACTGGCGCATCCAGGGCGAAGCGGCGCACAAAATCAGCAATGCCAATATTTACCGCGTCGAGGAAGTGCGCGCCCTTTACCACCGCCTTAATATGCCGGTGCTGGCCGTGGAAGCGTCAGACAACAGCCTAGACATGTGGTGGAAAGGCAAATTCACCCTGGCCCAGTATCACGAACGCCTGAAAGACGTGGCGCAGGTAGAAATCGCCCGCATCGAAGACGCCGGGCACATGATGCACCATGACCGACCCCAGGTGCTGGCGGCGCTGATTGAGCGTTTTATCGCCTGAATCGGGCGTTTCTAAGCGCCTTCGCCGCCATGATGCGGCCCTACTCCCTACCCGGCGCACCCGCCTGAGGTGCTCACTCCAGGCCAAGTGCTGTCACCTGCGCATGAGAAAATGCGTCTTTTCCCCTAATCGCAGGACGCAAGACCATGGAAGTAGAACGCAGCAACCTCATCGGCAGCACTTTGGCGGATTTGAGCCACCGCACCGCCGAACTCCGGGGGTATCTTTGACTACGCTGCCAAATCAGAGCGTCTGCGCACCGTCAATGCCTGGCTGGAAGACCCCACCGTCTGGAACGACAGCAAGCGCGCCCAGGAACTAGGCAAGGAGAAAAAAGCATTAGACGGCGTAGTCGTCACCCTGGACGAGCTGACCCGCGACCTGTCGGACAACACCGAACTCTTCGAAATGTCGCGCGACGAGGGCGACGAGGCCGGCCTTTTGACCATAGAAGCCGATGCCGCCAGGTTGGCGCTGATCATCGAAGGCCTGGAATTTAGGCGCATGTTCAACAACCCGGCGGACCCGATGAACGCGTTTTTGGACATCCAGGCAGGCGCTGGCGGCACCGAAGCCTGCGACTGGGCCAGCATGCTGCTGCGCCAGTACCTGCGCTATGCCGAGCGCAAAGGCTTTACCACCACCATCGAAGACGAAACCGCCGGTGACATCGCCGGCATCAAAGGCGCCACCATCAAGATCGAGGGCGAATACGCTTTTGGCCTATTGCGTACCGAGACGGGCGTACACCGCTTGGTGCGTAAATCGCCTTTCGACAGCTCGGGCGGACGCCACACCAGTTTTGCCAGCGTGTTTGTCTATCCCGAGGTGGACGACTCCATCGAAATCGACATCAACCCCGCCGACGTGCGCGTGGACACCTTCCGCGCTAGCGGCGCAGGGGGCCAGCACATTAACAAAACCGACTCGGCGGTGCGCCTGACCCATTTGCCTACCGGCATCGTGGTGCAGTGCCAAGACGGGCGCAGCCAGCACGGCAACCGCGACGTGGCCTGGAAGCGCCTGCGCAGCCGCCTCTACGATTTTGAAATGCGCAAGCGCATGGAAGAGCAGCAAAAGCTGGAAGACACCAAGACCGATGTCGGCTGGGGCCACCAGATTCGCAGCTATGTGCTGGACAACAGCCGCATCAAAGACTTGCGCACCAATTACGAAACCTCGGCCACCCAAAAAGTGCTCGATGGCGACCTCGACCCCTTTATCCAAGCCTCGCTCAAGCAAGGCGTGTAAACCCAAGACCGGCCCGGCCTCTATCGCCCGGCCCCGTCCATCTCAGGAGTGAACCCATGACGCAAGCAACCGACGGCAGCCAAGCCGCAGCCGCTATCTACCGCAAGGACTACCAGGCGCCGCCTTTTTGGATCGACACCGTCGATCTGAGCTTTGACCTGGACCCGGCCAAAACCCGGGTGCTCAACAAAATGCGCCTGCGCCGCAACCCGGATGTGCCGGCCCAGGCCTTGCGCCTGGATGGCGAAGAACTGAATCTTTCGCGCGTGCTGGTCAATGGCCAGGGCACCTCTTTCAAGATGGATGGCGACAAGCTGGTGCTGGAAAACCTGCCTGAAGGCACGGACGCTTTTGATTTGGAAATTTTCACCACCTGCGCCCCAGCCAAAAACAGCAAGCTCATGGGCTTGTATGTGAGCAACGATTCGTTTTTCACGCAATGCGAAGCCGAAGGCTTTCGGCGCATCACCTATTTTCTGGACCGCCCCGATGTGATGGCCAGCTACAGCGTCACGCTGCGGGCGGATAAAGCGCAGTTCCCGGTCTTGCTGTCCAACGGCAACCTGGTGGAGCAAGGCACCTTGGACGATGGCCGCCACTTTGCCAAGTGGGTGGACCCGCACAAAAAGCCATCCTATTTATTTGCGCTGGTGGCGGGCAAGCTGGTGTGCCGCGAGCAGCGCATCACCGCGCGCAGCGGCAGCGAACATGTGCTGCAAGTGTGGGTGCGTCCGGGCGATTTGGACAAGACCGAGCACGCCATGGAATCATTGATGGCCTCGGTGGCCTGGGACGAGGCCCGCTTTGGCCTGGCACTGGACCTGGAACGCTTCATGATCGTGGCCACCAGCGATTTCAATATGGGCGCCATGGAGAACAAAGGTCTCAATATCTTTAACACCAAGCTGCTGCTGGCCAACCCCGCCACCGCCACCGATGGCGATTACGCCAACATCGAAAGCGTGGTGGGCCACGAGTATTTCCACAATTGGACCGGCAACCGAATTACCTGCCGCGACTGGTTCCAGCTCAGCCTCAAAGAAGGCCTCACCGTGTTTCGCGACCAGGAGTTCAGCCAGGATTTGGCTGGCGACGCCTCGGCCCGCGCGGTCAAGCGCATCGAAGATGTGCGACTGCTGCGCACGGTGCAATTCCCGGAAGACGCGGGCCCTATGGCACACCCGGTGCGCCCCGATAGCTATGTGGAGATCAACAACTTTTACAGCGTCACCGTCTATGAAAAAGGCGCCGAAGTGGTGCGCATGATGCAGACGCTGGCGACTGATGGCGCAGCCGTGTCAGGCCGCGAAGGCTTTGCACGCGGCATGAAGCTCTACTTTGAACGCCATGATGGGCAGGCCGTGACCTGCGATGACTTCGCGCAGGCGATTGCCGACGCCAACCCGCAATCGCACCTGGCCGCGCTGCTGGAGCCCTATAAGCGCTGGTACAGCCAGGCCGGTACGCCGCAGCTCACTGCGGGTGGTCACTATGACCCGGACAAGCAAACCTACCGCATGACCTTTATGCAAAACAGCACGGCGCGGCCCGGTCAGCAAGCTAACGCGCCTTTTGTCATCCCGGTCAACCTCGGTCTGGTGGGACTGCACAGCGGCGCCGCGCTGCCGCTCTACACCGCGCCAGATGCTGCGCCCAGCGATAGCCATTTGCTGGTCATGTCCGGGCAGGATTTGGAAATCACGTTCTACCAAGTGGCTGAAGAACCAGTGCCCTCGGTACTGCGCGGTTTTTCCGCGCCCGTGGTGCTGCACTGCGAATACAGCGATGCGCAATTGCTAGTCTTGCTGGCGCATGACGCAGACCCCTTCAACCGCTGGGAAGCCGGGCAGCGCTTGGCCATGCGCCGCGCGCTGGCGGCGATTGCAAACGGCACTACGCCAGAGCAGGTTTTGGACAGCGCGTTTTTAGAAGCCATGCGCCAGGTGCTGCGCCACCCGAGCCTGGACGCGGCCTTCAAAGAACTGACGCTGACCTTGCCTTCTGAAGCCTATATCGCCGAGCAATTGCCCCAGGTGGACCCACAGCAAGTACACGCGGTGCGCGAAGCCATGCGCTTGCAAATGGCGCGCGCCCTGCATGCCGACTGGCAATGGGCGTTTGAGGCACACCGCCACAACGGCGCCTATAAGCCCGATGCGCTGTCGGCGGGTCGCCGCGCTCTGGCGGGGCAGGCTTTGGTCTATCTGTGCCTGGCCGCTGTGGCTGATCAAGACATGCATTGGCAAGGCACCGCGCTGCGCAGCTTTGAAGCCGCTGGCAATATGACCGACCGCTTTAACGCCTTGAACGCACTGGTGGGCAGCGGCAGCACGCTGGCCGCAAAGGCGCTGGCCCAGTTCCACGCCTTGTTCAAAAACGAGGCGCTGGTGATTGACAAATGGTTTGCCATTCAAGCCGGTACCTGCGACCGAGGCGGCCAGGTGCTGAGCCAAGTGCGCCAGCTGATGGAGCACCCGGACTTCACTTTGCGCAACCCCAACCGGGCGCGTAGTTTGATTTCTGTCTATTGCAACAACCCCGGCGCCTTCCATCGGCCCGATGCCGCTGGCTATGTGTTTTGGAGCAAGCACGTGGCCGAACTGGACGCCATCAACCCGCAAGTGGCAGCGCGCCTGGCGCGCACGCTAGACCGCTGGGCCCAACTCGCCGAGCCCTACCGCAGCGGCGCCCGCGAGGCCTTGCTGCGGGTTGCCGCCAAACCTGATTTAAGCAATGATGTGCGCGAAGTGATTGACCGGGCACTGTCCATTTAGGCCCTAGGCCAAAGCCGCCCCACCCGTTTGGAGAACAAGAACATGGCCAAATCCATATCCCTCACCCGCTATCTGGTGGAGCAACAACGCGTGGACGGGCTGATCCCCGCGCAACTGCGCCTACTGCTCGAAGTGGTAGCCAGGGCCTGCAAAAGCATTAGCCATTCGGTGAACAAAGGCGCTTTGGGCGAAGTGCTGGGCAGCGCGGGCAGCGAAAACGTGCAAGGCGAAATCCAAAAAAAGCTGGACATCATCGCCAACGAAGTGCTGATCGAGGCCAATGAATGGGGTGGCCATTTGGCGGCCATGGCCAGCGAAGAAATGGACGAGATTTACCAGGTGCCCAACCGCTACCCGCGTGGCGAATACCTGCTCTTGTTTGATCCCTTAGATGGCTCTAGCAATATCGACGTCAACGTCAGCATAGGCACTATTTTTAGTGTCCTGGTAAAGCCAGAAGGCGTGGACGTGTCGGAACAAGACTTTTTGCAAGCGGGCCACCAGCAAGTGGCTGCGGGCTACTGCGTCTATGGCCCGCAAACCACGTTGGTGCTGACAGTGGGACACGGCGTGGCCATGTTTACCCTGGACCGCGAACAGGGCTCTTTCATGCTCACGCAAGAGCATGTACGCATCCCCGAAGACACCCAAGAATTTGCCATCAATATGAGCAATATGCGCCACTGGGATGCCCCCACCAAGCGCTACATCGACGAATGCCTGCAAGGCCGCGAAGGCCCGCGTGGCAAAGACTTCAATATGCGCTGGATTGCCAGCATGGTGGCCGATGTGCACCGCATCCTGACGCGCGGCGGCGTGTTTATGTACCCCTGGGACAAACGCGAACCGGGCAAACCCGGCAAGCTGCGCCTGATGTACGAAGCCAACCCCATGGCCTGGCTGGTAGAGCAAGCCGGCGGCGCCGCCACCAACGGTCGGCAACGCATTTTGGATATCGCGCCAGAACAACTGCACCAACGCGTCAGCGTGGTGCTGGGCTCGAAAAACGAAGTGGAACGGGTGACGCAGTACTACGCGCAAGCCACCTCGGCCTGAAGGCCTGCTAAATACCCCCTTGGCTATAATCCCGCGCTGGTGTGCCGGTGTAGCTCAGTCGGTAGAGCAGCTCATTCGTAATGAGAAGGTCGGGTGTTCGATTCATCTCTCCGGCACCAATGCAATCAATGCCTAAGCCTCGCTTTAATTGTGCGGGGCTTTTTGTTTTTTGTATCAGAAAGCAACCAATAAAGCCAATTGGCTGAAATGATCTGCTAGCTTGATGAAATAGCAACCAAAAGCAAAAATTTAAATGTGTCGCCAATGTGCCGCAGAAAACCCAGAAGTCATTCCATCTAAAGCAAACATTGGGGCGCTGGGCCCCGTACCTGCGAAAAGCCAGCCAAGGGTGCGCGCTGGCCCCTGCGGCTATCAAAAAACCAAATTTCAGCCCAGCGAGGGCATAGTCAAACAGTTTTGGCGAATCAGCACGGACAAGTTCTGCACAGCCTGGTCCAGGCCACGCGTGGTTTGGCCCATGCTGGTAGCGGCGTCTTGCGGCTTGGAACGCAGGGAGGCCATCAGGTTGTCCTGGGCGCGGGCTGCGGCTAAATTAGGTGTTGTAACTGACATATTGCTGCTCCGTTGGGATCCACCCGGCCCGTGGCGGGGTGTTGGCTAACTCGGACTGGCCTCGTGTCTGGGAATTGACACGATTGCCGCTCAGCTTGAAACATGCAATGTTCGTGCCTGCCGTTTTCGGCAAGGCTTTGCCGGTTTTCTGTCAGAAAGCGAAGAAAAACCCGCCTAAGGCAGGCAAAACCGACACGGCGCGAGGCGCCGGGCGGCAATCAGTGCCCGGCGTCTTGGTAGCTGGCGTAGGCCGCGTCCACCCCGGCGCCACGGCTAAAGCGGTGGCCTTCAGCGGCCAGCACGATTTCCAGCGCCGCCAGGGTTTGCAGCACGCAGTCCGGGCGCGCGTTGTAGCCCATG